>JBGPNQ010000179.1:0-10180 GCA_041487615.1 Anaerolineae bacterium | reverse complement strand
TCCCCCATTCCTGTCGGTTTCCACATACTTTTTTGTCAGCACTTGCCTGTCGGTGCTTCCGAACTTTTTTTGGTCAGGCATGTGCTGTCGGTTCGGAGATAACAAATAATCATCAACGATGGCAGTGACACGCCTGCCATTAATCGGGCCTTTAAGTCCCAGCTGGGGCGCGAGCGGGGAAAGGAGCGGTAGGTCGCTGAAATCGTAATGTGCGGTCCCTTCTATAAAGATTGCGCCCAGCGCTTTTTTAGAGTTCGCATAGAACGGCTTGAACTGCCGGTTGTTGAGGCTATTCACATCATCTGCCCAACGCTGGCTGAACATGAAGAACGAAGGTTGAGTCACTCCGCGTTCGAGTACCTCAACGGACACCGGGCGCATGAACGGATCTTGTCCGAGCAAGGCCTTGCAACGCGGATCGGTGCCACAGAATTGGATCGCCGCGCCGCCGCCCATGGAATGTCCATAGACGCCGACAAGCGAGAGATCAAGAGTGTGGAAGAATGGACTATTTGAATCGCCGTTCTGCTCTGTCATAAAGTCCAGCGCATAACCCAGATCACCAGCCCATTGATCCGCCAGTTTATGCGCGGCGAGGTCATACTCCTCATCGGGCGCTTCCATGGGTAGCGCGGCTGGATTGTTTTTGGCGATGGTTCCATCTTTGAAAACGGTAATCACCGCTCCATAGGTATGTTGCACAGTGAGGACGACGTATCCGTGGCTGGCAAGTTGCAGAGCCTGACCAGTATTCTGAGCATTGAATCCGTTCCATCCGTGCGAGAACAAAATCACGGGAAAACCCTGATCGGCCGCAGCGACTTTTGAATCTTTATATGCAGGTAGTTTGACAAGCGCGAGATGGTCGAGGAAGAATGACGGCAAATGCAAAATATCTTCTGAGATGGAACGACTGAAGACATCCGCATGATTCATCCAGTGGGCGCGTTCATCGGAAGAACTTGGGCTAGACGGGTACCAAACCTGGATCTGGAACCGCCGCGCTTCATCCTTACCCGAATACAATTCCTTGCGCGAAGAGTCGGTCAAATCGTAGATCGTTCTACCAACTTGATAGGCTCCGTTCGGGATGGGGATTGAGGGAACCGGCAGCAGTATGGGAAGGGCTGTTGAAACGGCCAGCAGTCCAAAGGTCAGGTATGACACGAAAGCTTTCCAATCGGCAGAGGATCTTATTTTGAGCATTGCACTCATGAGCAGAACGGAAGCCAACACGTAAACAGGAATCATCTGCCAGCGATAACGTTCGGTGACAAGATGAATCAAAGTCAGGAGCAGCGCGAGAGCAGGTAAGAGTCGAATCGGTATTGGGCGCGGATGCCGCCAAAGCAAATAAATTGAGAGAAGAATTGGGATGATGATTTCGAGTGGTCGCATCGTCAGCTTGTTAGGAGCTGTTCACGTCCGATCGCATATGCCTGTGCAAAGACCGTGTTCATGACCAA
This sequence comes from Anaerolineae bacterium, assembly GCA_041487615.1. Lineage (GTDB taxonomy): Bacteria > Chloroflexota > Anaerolineae > Anaerolineales > Villigracilaceae > Defluviilinea. The sequence goes on along the minus strand of JBGPNQ010000179.1, from coordinate 8,714 downwards.
CACCTGATATGTAATGTAGGGAATCATAAGCAGAGGCACGATGCAGATCAAGATCAGTGTTATTAATGCAATTTGCATGATGATTGCGAAGACGAACGACGCTGCCATGATGACAGCATAACCGATTATGAATTGCCCAAGCGCCTTGCGAAAAATGGAGAACCATTCCTTGAATTCAAAAGCCGCCTGGAACGATCGCTTGATCGCAACATGCGGAAGCGCAGCATACACGATCACGCCGTAGGGCAGGGACAGGACGCCGAAAAGCCCGAAGAAAAGAGAACCGAGCATGAACAGGGACATGCCAATGGGCGCGAAGGAATCTGCGTTTTTATCAGCCAGCGCTGCAAAACCAACCGACCCGCTTATGATGAAAACCATCCCACAGCCCATCAAGATGAAAAGCGGAAACATCAATACCAATTGCGCTGCATACATCCGAAGACCGTCCATGAACATCTCCGACCAATCGCTTCCCGGCCATGCGGGCATGGATGGAGGTTTTTGGTCTTCCATAACCTGACGCATGACTTTTGCGCTGTATCCCATTAGCAGGAGCACAGGCAGGATGGGAATGATGAACGCTGCCAGCATGACAGCGCAGGCAATCAAGAATTGTTTTCGTGATTCCGCATCCCGCACCGGGAAGAGCAATGTATCCTGAATGTTGTTCATGGATTGTCCTTTGTCTGATATGATGTCTTGATGCCCACGGCGGATATTGTACATGAAAATGAAGAGTCGATATGATTCTGTTTGCAGCCAGCGTTTTTCTCTCCGCATTCCTGCTTTTTCAAATCCAACCCATGCTCGGTAAGTTCATTCTGCCGTGGTTTGGTGGAACGCCGGCGGTCTGGTCCACACTCATGCTGGTCTTTCAGGTTCTGCTAACCGGTGGATACGCCTATGCTTCCTGGCTAATCAGAAGCGTCAGACGTCAATCGCTGATTCACATTCTGTTGCTCGGTCTTGCAGCGATCCTATTCATCAGCCGCGGGTTCTTTGCGTCGTCTCCGATCATGCCATCCATCCCCGCAAGCCTCCAAAGCATCAAATCACCTGTTTTCGAGATTATCAAATTGTGTTTACTTTCTGTTGGGCCTCCGTTTTTGATCCTGGCATCGAACGGACCGCTCATGCAGGCATGGTTGAGCCGCATATACCCAGCGCAATCCTATGCGCGTTTGTATGCGTTGTCGAACGCAGGATCATTATTGGGCTTGCTTGCATATCCCGTCTTGATCGAACCAAACTTCTCTCTGCGCTCCCAGGGTTGGATGTGGTCGCTCGGATTCCTGATGTTCGGCGTGTTGACAGGCTGGATTGCGTTGCAAAGCGGACGGGCTGCGTCGCGTTTCGACTGGGCTCAACGCAAGCTTCCTCAGCCGAAAGTTGACTCGGCCCTGCCAGGCGAACGGCCGGCTTTTTCCCTGCTCTCGTTATGGATCGCTCTCAGTGCGACAGCGTCCTTATTCCTGTTGTCGGTGACAAATCAGATTTCCCAGGAAGTGGCGGTCATCCCATTCTTGTGGATATTACCGCTGACAATCTACCTGCTCTCTTTTATTCTGGCATTCTCAAGCGATCATGCCTATCACCGCAAATTCTATGCATTTCTCTTCCTTGCCTGTGCAGCGTTGACATTGTACGTCACGCTCAACGCAACATCGCTGCATATCTACTGGCAAATCCTGGCCTACTCCTTGCTTTTGTTCGCTGCGTGTATGCTTTGTCACGGTGAATTGTATTTGCTGAGACCTGCTCCTGAATATCTGACGACGTTCTACTTGATGGTTTCCATTGGTGGAGCATTTGGCGGGATTTTTGTCGGCCTGGTCGCGCCGTTGATTTTCAATGGATATTGGGAATTTTTTGTCGGTCTCGCGATGACATTTGCGATTCTCATGACTGTGCTTCGTTCAAATCGTGATAGCAACGCCCGAGCCCGATTTGTATTCACGGTGTTTGCCCTAGTCACCGGTATGCTGATAGTTCTCAGCACGTTTTACTCAGGTGCATCATTTTCAAAGCGGAACTTTTACGGCGTGATCCGTGTACGTCAGCTTTTTGTCGGAAACCCAGCACAACGCGCCAATGTGATGTCACACGGTATCACCGTCCACGGGCTTCAATTACTCTCCGATCTCAAGTTGCCAGATATTCCCACGACGTACTACGTCCGAGAATCTGGCGTAGGACTGGCAATCCTCAATCACCCAAAGTATGGACATGACCAGCATATGCGCGTTGGCTTATTGGGACTTGGCGTAGGCACACTTGTAGTGTATGCCCGGCCCGGCGATGTATATCGGCTATACGAGATCAATCCTGTTGTGATCGACCTGGCAGCGGGGGTGGGAGATTATTTTTCCTTCCTAGGCGACAGCAAAGCTGAAATCAGCGTTGTCCCCGGCGATGCGCGTATCTCGCTGCAAAATGAGCTTGACCAGGGAAATCTTCAAAGTTTCGATGTGTTGGTACTGGATACATTTAGCAGTGATGCGATCCCGGTCCATTTGGTGACAAAGGAAGCCTTTGCACTATATCTTGCCCATCTCGCCCCGGATGGAATCATCGCCGCCCATATTACCAACCTTCATTTGGATCTGCAACCAGTGTTTTGGCAATTGGCGAAGTATTATGGCCTGAGCATCGTGCGAGTCAATTATGCGGGCGATTCAAAAGGCGGCTATGCCTCACATTGGATTTTGCTTTCGCGCGATGCTGACCTGTTGAATATTCCCGCTATTCGAACGCATGCCCTTGATTTGAGTGGCTACTCAACGGACATCAAACTCTGGACGGATGATTACAGCAATCTTTTTCAGATATTGAAGTAAGAATTGACAGTCAAATCGAATGACTGTCACCTTGCTTCTAAATTGCCACCCCCAACACTGCGACGAAATGCGCTGCCGCCGCGAGCATCACAAATATATGCCATATCTCATGGAAGCCAAACACACCGGGGATGAAGTTGAAAATCTTCGTAATGTATACAACGGCGCCAAGTGTATAGATTACGCCACCCGCTATGAGCCAACTAATCACCCAGACCGGCAGGACCGCGAGCATTTGCCCGATGGCGGCGATGCACAGCCAGCCCATCACAAGATAAATCCCCGCGTTCAACCAACGCGGCGCACGGATGTAAAACACTTTGACGATGATCCCGATCAAGGCCAGTGACCAGATGATGCTCAACATGCCCCACTTCCAGAAGCCTGAGAAGGCGTTGACGCAAAAGGGAGTATACGTCCCGGCGATGAGGAAGTAGATCGCAGCATGATCGATCTTACGAAAGATCTCCAATACCTTATCTTTGACCTGTACCATGTGGTAGGTGGCACTGGCAGAAAATAAGAAGATCAGGCTCGTGCCATAAACCACCAGCGAAATCACTTTGGCAGGGGTTCCCCAACCGAGCACAAGTAGTGCGATCAAACCGATCAATGCCAGCACTGCGCCTGCCCAATGCGTAAGGCTGTTGACAGGTTCTCGAAGTTTTTTGAACATGAATGATCCTCTCTTCCCTTAGTGCGAGTGGCGCCGAGGCGCCACGAAGCAATCTCTCAATAAAGTTTGAGATTGCTTCTCGAAGACTCGCAATGACACATTTAGATTTTCGTTGCCACCATGATAAAAACCAGGCTCGATCTTAGTTCCAACTCATGGATTTGCACATGGAAGCCGGCCTCCGCAAATGATTCTTTGGATCGCTCCACGAGAATCTCCGCCAGGTTTGGAGCGCTCTGCCCTGTGATCCGAAATACGAGCGCCATGACCCGGTCCATGATACCGCGGCCCATGATCGTGGCTCCGGGCAGGATGACGAATCGTCCGCCAGGCGCAAGGACACGATTGGCTTCCGTCAACGTTTCGGATTTAAAGATATATTCCGCCGGAAACGTGGCTACCACCGTATCAAAGGAATTGCTGGGGAAGGGGAGTTGTTGTGCAATTCCGCGAGTCAAGTTAGCTTGCGGATCGGCACGCACTTGATCGTTGGACTTGGAGTTATCTGTTGTCGAATTGAGAGGACCTGTCAGGTTGCGTTTGGCGAGACGACCCATCGGGCCCGATTCGTCAATTCCAACAGCGACCAGGCTTCGACTGAGAAGGGCACGCTGCAGATGTCCGGGTCCGTGACCGATTTCGAGAATCCGATTTCCTTCGATAAACGGGATCACGCTCAAAACCCAGTCGTTCCACCTGCCTAAAGAGACAGTCGCTGCGACCAGGTCATATGTGAAGGCGAACGGGTGATAGAGCAGATAGAAGAAAAAGCGCAGGAGAGTCCGCATAAAAAACAAGGGTTTGGTGACGCCACGGCGCCACCAAACCCTTGCCTCGGTGTATGAGCCTTATCCGGCGGTGCTTTCGCTGTCTGACTTCTTCATGGTCTTGCTGCGGACGGCCTCCACGGCGCTCTTGCCGCGTTCGCGTACATCATCCATCACTTGTTTGCCGCGCTCACGCGCATCTGTGTAGACTTCCTGTCCACGGTCGCGAAGCTGACGGGCAAGTTCGTCGGCGCGGGCGCGGGCTTCCTCAGCGGCGGCTTCGGCGCGTGCAAACGCCTCTTCAGCAGTCTGCGAAGCGTAATCGCGCAGTTCAATGGATTTATCCTTGATCAATGCGCGGGTTTCCTCACCGGTTTGTGGAGCGAACAACAATGCGACCACTGCGCCGCTGAGCCCGCCAACGATGAAGCCTACGAGAAAGGCGCCAAATTCGTCACGATCAGACATGGTAACCTCCTTAGGGTTGGTATTTATTTTTTCCGAATTCCCATCAATTCTAACATACGGTACAGCCCTGCGAGATAGCCGTTGAGTTTGATGACCGGCTCGACCACATTCTCGCCGAGAAATTCCGCTGTGCCGCGCAGCGTATTGACTGTTTCATTCGTGGCATTCAGGATGGGTTTTACTTCATTTTGCAAAAGGTTGATCAGGCTGGCAAGCTGTACGATGAGCACGATCAGCGCCACACCGATGATCAGCGACTCAAGCGCGACAATGATAATGAATATGTCGCGGATCTTGTCTGTGGGGGCGGCAGGTTGTAATAGGAAATAGATCGCCAGGCCCAACAGCGCCAGGACCACAAGTACGCCTATGACAATGCCTATAACGATGTTTTTCTGCTGTTTTTCTGTTTCTCGCGAGGCGGTTGGTTCTTTTGAAACGCCCGGTTCAATTTTTTCAGGTGAAGGTTGAGGGATTCCCATAAATTCATTATAGCATTTTTTGACGGGTCAAGTCTACGAAATGGATTGTCGATGGGAAAATCTATCTGAAGATGTGTCTCTTTCGACCGCAAATAATTGCATTTGGACTTGACACCAACAAGGCTCGCGAGTATCATCACGCTACCGACCGTTCGGTAGGGAGCATCCATGACCAGAGATGATATTCTTGAAGCTGCAGCACAGGTCTTTCGACAAAAGGGGTTTCACGCTGCCTCCATGGCAAACATTGCAGAGGCTGTCAACTTGCAGAAGGCAAGTCTTTATCATCATGTTTCATCCAAACAGGAAATCCTTCTTGAACTCCTCGACCGCGCTCTCGAACTCCTTCTCGATCGCATTTCCCCGATCGCCACACAAAACATTCCAGCCGACGAACGTCTTCGGCAGATGATCCTCCAATACCTGCAAATCCTTGCGGAGAATACTGACCTGTCAGCGGTGTTATTGTTCGAGCATCGTTCGCTGGAAGGCAAACAACATGCGCGCCATGTACCGAACCGCGACAAATTCGAGGCACTATGGCGCAATGTCCTTGCGGATGGTGTGCGCACGAAAAAGTTCATCTGCGATGATATTTCCATCGCTGCGCGTGCGATCCTCGGAATCATGAACTGGACCATCACATGGTATCGTCCCAATGGCGATTTGACGATCAAACAGATCGCAGACCAATATTCAAATCTGCTGTTGAATGGCTTGTTGAAATGAGTGAATCACTGTCATTCGCAGGTTTTGAAACTTCAGGCGGAGCAAAAATCCATCGCATTCCCCTTGAAGTCTTTCCTAACTTTTGGGCCTATGTGTACGTCGTTCACAAAGATGAGTATTGTGTTTTGATCGATTCGGGTTCGGGCACCGATACTTCTCATGCGAATTTGCTGGATGGTTTGGGAAAGGCGGGAATTCAACCTTCTGACCTAACTCACATTCTTCTAACTCATGCTCATATCGATCACTTTGGCGGGCTGACTAAACTGCGACCCCTTACTGAGGCAAAGATAGGAGTGCATGAATTGGATGTGCAGACTGTTGCACATCATGAAGCGCGGCTCGCGTTGATCGGACGACGTCTCGCTTCTTTCCTGGCCGAAACGGGACTTGCCGAAGAGACCCGCAAGCACATCCTCAGCGTTTACCGTTTTAGCAAAGCCATTTACCAATCCACTCCGGTTGATTTCACCCTTCCATACGGATACGCCACTCAGGGCAGCGCCTACGAAGTTTCGGACATGCAACTTGGTCCGTTGGAGTTCATTCATGTGCCCGGGCATTGTCCAGGTCACGTTGCCATACGCGTGGACGATGTGGTCTTCTGCGGAGATATGGTCGTGGAAGGAGTCACGCCGCATCTCTCACCTGAATCGATCAATCCCTATGGTGGGCTCGATCATTATCTTGCATCACTGACGCGTCTCCAGCATTGGGCGAAAGATGCGCGCCTTATTCTCAACGGTCATAATGAGGTGATCACTGATCTCCCTGCGCAGATCGAAGCAACCAGGCAGAATATCATCCGCCGTATCGGCAAGGCAATTGAAGCACTGAACGAACCTCTCACCATCGAGCAGGTCTGCAACGCGGTCTATGGCGAAACCGGCGGATATAACCAGATGCTCGTCATCGAAAAGACGGGCGCCTATGTAGAATATCTCTACGAGCATGGCATGATCGAAATTGTCAATGCCGGTGATATGGAGATGGGAAAGCCTGCGCGTTATCACCTTACACATCCGGTTTCGGATTCCGAGATATTGCCAAAGGAGAGGGCCAATGTATTCATTTGAACCAACTGAAGAACAACAAATGTTAATGGAGGCAGTGGGCAGGTATGCGGTGAACGATCTACGCATCGCCGCGCATGAAGAGGAGGAAAGTGGCGAACTGTTGAAGAAACTCTTGGCCAAGGGTTGGGAAATCGGTTTGTTGCAGGCCTCCATTCCAGAATCGTACGGTGGGTTCGGCGAACGCAGTGCAGTTACCGGTGTGCTTGCCATCGAAGAGATGGCGTTTGGTGATCTGGCGGGTACTTTGGCAGTCATGACACCGTCGCTTTTTGCAACGCCGATTCTGCTGGCAGGTAGTGAGGGACAAAAACAGACCTATTTGCCGAAAGTGATGGCAGGTGAATGGAGTTCATATACTGCTGCGTTGATTGAGTATGCATTTGACTTCGACCCCAACGCCTTGAGTACCGCGGCCTACGCGAGAGGGGATCATTTCATTCTGGATGGTGAGAAGGCGTTTGTTCCTTTTGCCAGGGATGCCGAAGCAATACTCGTCTATGCTGACCTGGATGGCAAAACTCAGGGCTTTATAGTGCCCAGGAGTGCGGCAGGTCTGAGCGTTAGCGATGAACGCGAAAAGTTGATGAGCCTGAACGCCCTCCCGTTATATCGCGTCAAATTGGATTCTGTAAAAGTCCCTGCCTCGGATCGGCTTGGCGGCGCTTCGGGACATAACTTTGGGCCGATCCTCGCTTCGATGCGCGTTGCCACAGCTGCGGCAGCGGTCGGTGTGGCGAGCGCTGCATTTGAGTATTCGCGTGATTACGCAAAAGAGCGCGAGGTCTTTGGCGTGAAGGTCGCACAGAAACAAGCCATCGCCTTCATGCTCGCTGAAATGCGCACAGAGATCGAAGCAATCCGTCTGCTGACCTGGGAAGCCGCGTGGAAATTGGATCAAGGCAAAGAGGATGCCTTCACCGAAGCCTATCTTGCAGCGACAGGTGCCTCAGACATGGTGATGATGGTCACGGACCGAGCCGTCCAAATCCTCGGCGGACATGGGTACATCCGCGAGCATCCCGTTGAGATGTGGATGAGGAACGGGCGGGGATTTGCCGTGTTTACAGGATTAGCTATTGTGTAAAACGTAGACAGGTAGACACGTGCACAAGTATCTTAAGTGTTTACTTGTATACCGCTGTACTTGTATCCGAAAGGAGCAACCATGCCTATTGAATTTGAAGCGCCCAAACCAATTACGCAAGCACAGTCCATGTTGAAAACTGTCGGCGAAGAGATGATTCGTCCCAAGTCGCGTTATTATGATGAACACGAACACGAAATTCCGTGGGACTATATTGAGTTTATGCATGCCGCAATGAAAGCCATGGGTGGCAGTTCATTGGCTCCTCGTGAAAATGGAAATGGAAAAGAGAAGGAGGAGAAGGAACAACGTCCGCCCATTGGGTATCAATTAATTGCCACTCAAATCGAGTCACTGGCGTGGGGGGACCTGGGCTTCTATCATTGCCTGCCCGGTGGCGGCTTGGGCGCGGCGGCTGTTTTTGCGGCAGGAACGCCGGAACAGAAAACGAAATTCCTGGCGCGGTTTAATGAAGAGAAACCAACTTTTGCGGCAATGTGCATTACAGAAGCGGGTGCGGGCTCGGACAACTCAGCCATCCGCACGCGCGCTGTGTTGGATGAAAAGACCAATGAGTGGCTACTCAACGGGG
>JBGPNQ010000178.1:0-10326 GCA_041487615.1 Anaerolineae bacterium | reverse complement strand
GAGTTGGTCGCCGAGCGAATGAGATAAGGGGAACAAATATGATCGATCTAGGAACGAAATTTGGGCGGGCGGTGAAACGACATCTTAAGAATGAGTATGTCATCTGGCTGACAACCGTCGATTCAGATCTCACCCCTCAGCCGCGACCAGTGTGGTTTATCTGGGAGGATGACTCTTTTCTGATTTTCAGCCAGCCAAAAGCACATAAGGTCGCGCATATCCGGAAGAATCCACAAGTCGCGTTGCATTTCAACACCGATGAAAGTGGTGACAAGCACGTGATTGTGTTTATAGGTGAAGCAATCATCGATGTAAATTGTCCACCTGCCCATAAGGTCAGTGCCTATTTGCGGAAGTATAAAACAGGGATTATTGATTTGAACATGACCCCCGCAGGGTTCAGTGTAGAGTATTCCACAGCTATCAGAATCAAGCCCACAAATATGCGTGGTTGGGAGTAAAATTGCATCCCTACCACGAGGAGGTTTCGATGAAGGATATGATTCGCACGCTGCATCCTGAAAAGAAACAGGGAGTAAACATCAGCAAGGTAAAGTATGAAATTATTCGCAAGGCAATTCTATCGACTCTGCGCGCGCACAAGGAAATCACCTTTATGAACTTATCCCGCACAGTGGAAAAGGAAGTGAACGGAACATTCGAAGGCTCGGTCATGTGGTATGTGACCACCGTCAAACTGGACCTTGAAGCACGCGGCATGGTAAAGCGCGTACCCAACTCCAGACCGCAGCTTGTGAAACTTGCCTAGGTCCGTTTATGTCTGTTCTACCCACATTCAATCTAAACGAAGCACATATTTACTTTTCCACGGAATTATTCAGCACCACCTGGGAGTATATCGAACAAGCCGACCAGCGTTCCATTGAAGAGGATATCACGATGCTGCATATCGCCATCGCATCCCTATGGCATTGGACTCAACGGGAGGATGTCAAAGCGGAGAATCTATCGGTCGGATACTGGCAGGTTTCGCGCGTCTATAGCCTGATCAAGCAGCCGCACAACGCAAGGACCTATGGGCTGCTGGCCTTGAAACATGCAGAAGGACTTGAACCATTCTTCAGAGCCTATGCCTACGAATCCCTTGCGCGCGCAGAAATGCAATCGGGTAACCGCGTGATCATGATGGTCTACCTTGAAAAGGCAAATGAACTGTCAAAACTGATCGAGGATGAGGAAGACAGGACGTTGTTGTTGAAATATTTATCGTCGATTAAATAGAAAACAGGAACCCGCATTCCATCAGAGGCGGGTTCTTTTCATCTATCCCGTCCTATTTTCACTTCTTACCTCGGTTATTCTTGCGGAATAATGTTCACGGATCAGAGAAGATGGTTATGACACCTGGATAGTTTCAGAGACCCTTCGCTTCGCTCAGGGTGACATTTCCTTTATCACTATTTATCGGCATTCCACAAACAATTTTATGAATCTCCAGAGGCACAATCGGGTAAAATCCTTTCCTATGAATATTGATTCGTTGAAACAACAGCCGAGCAATTATGCCCGGCTGACATACAGGCTCAAAAACGCAAATGTATATGTCTCCGAAGAGGGATTTCACTTCACAGATTATCTTGACCCCGTTGCAGAAATCCCGGCTGAGATCGATGCTGCGCAATTGACCGATGTAGAGTCCACTTACATCGAAACCCAGTTACAGGCAAATGCAAGCAAGTTCAAGAACCAGGTGGACATTCTGGCAAATCACTTATCGCTACAAGATTCTAAAATACTGGATATCGGCTGTGGCGGCGGATTGTTCCTATCCCTGTTGAAACAAAAGGGAACACAGGTGATTGGCATTGAATTAAGCGACAGTCGCGCACAATACGCAAAGAGCAAACACGGACTTGAGATCGATACACATCCCATTGAAAGCGATTTCTGGCAGAGAGGATATGCAGAGTATTTCGACGCCGTTACCTTATGGGATGTGATCGAACACGTCAATTACCCGCAGCAGACTCTCCGGTCCGCGGCAAATGTGTTGAAGCAGGGCGGATACTTGTTGATCGACACTCCATGCAGGGACAGTTTTTATCATCGTTTCGGCGAGGTCAGTTATCGACTCACGCGCGGCAAATATCCCACCTTTTTGAATGCGATGTATTCGTCGCATTTATTTGGGCACAAGCAGATCTTCTCGACAGCTGAAATGAAAACTCTTTTCGAATCGGTCCGGCTCGAGGTGATTGATCTGCATAAGTTCCACGAGCTATCCTTCCCCTATGAGTTCTATCTCAGGAAACTCTTCAAATCACCGATGCTTGTCAATATTCTATTGCCCGCTGTTCAAATCTTCTTTAGGATATTTAAAATCCAGAACAAAATGCTGGTAATCGGACGAAAGAAGAATTCCGGCTAATCCAGCGTCTCCATCTTCTCCTTCAATAATTGAAGCGTCCGTTTGGCAGAGGGGATTCGGACCGGATACAACACAACCAGAAAAAGCAGCCATTGGACAAGCGTCGCGTCGAAGCGAATTCGACGCGTGACCAATGTTCCATCCTTGTGAGGCCGCAAGGTAAATACATGACTGAACTTACCGGTCGCATCTCCCCCCCTAAAACCAAACTGGGACGGCGGATTCCATTCTGTCACTTCAAGGTCTGTATTGAACGTCACGCCATGCGATTCAGCCGTGGAGCGATAACGGCTTCCAACTCCGATTTCCCCTGCTGCCAGTGGGACAATTCGAACCGGGTCCGAAGACCATTCTCCATGCCGCGTCAGGTCCGATACGTAGTCAAACACCTTGCCCGGCTGTGCATCAATAAGGACAGAAACGCGAAAGGAAGCAGGTGGCATATTTTTTCTCCGTGGGGAAACTACCGCTTGTCTCACGCATGTGAAACATGCGTAAGTAAACTTTTTAGATGGTTTTGCAGGCTGAAACTCAAATCGCAAGTTTACCTAATTATGCGGCACTCTGTAAATCAATTTTACTGCGAACGGGTCTGTCAAGTTCAGGTAAAATCGGGCGCATGACCAACTCAACTGAATATATCCCAAAAATTGCGATGAGTATCCAGGCGCACCCCGACGATCAGGAGTTCAGCATCGGCGGCACACTCGCCAGATGGGCCCGAGCAGGCTGTGAGATCATTTCGGTGATCATCACGAGCGGTGACTCGGGCTCGAATGATGTGACCAGGGATGGTACCTACAAAAAAGAACTGGCGGAGCTGCGCGAAAAGGAACAACTCGCGGCGAATGCCGTTCTTGGGATCAAGGAAACGATCTTCCTCCGCTATGCAGATGGGGAATTGCAGGCAACCATCCCTCTGCGGAAGGATCTGAGCCGTATCATTCGACAGTTCAAGCCAGAGGCCGTTCTGACAGGGAATCCGGAGGGATGGTTTTACGGTGACGAATATCTCAATCATCCCGATCATCGCGCCGCGGCGCAGGCAGCCTGTGAAGCGGTATTCCCATCAGCCGGGACTCGGCTCATTTTCCCGGACCTGCTCGCGGCTGGATATGAACCGCACGACGTCAAACGGTTATATGTCCACGGGACAGACAAATCCAACACGTGGGTGGATATCACCGAAACAATCGAGCTCAAGATCAAGGCATTGCAGCAGCACGTGAGTCAGATCGACCCGGAGGAAGTCGGCAAATGGATGATGGAATGGGCAGAGGACGAAGCGAAGGATAAAGGCATGAAATATGCCGAGAGTTATAAGGTAATGATCCTCAAAAAAGATGAGGAAGAGAAATGAATTTTACGAGTCTCGCGTTCTGGATATTTTTTGCAATTGTTTTGGCGCTCTATTGGTTGGTGCGTAAAACGCAGTGGCAAAATATCCTCCTGCTGATTGCGAGTTATATCTTCTATGGGTGGGTCAATCCCTGGCTTGCAGTCATGCTGGGGATCTCGACATTGATCGATTTTTTTCTCGCACGGGAAATGCTTGCGCAGAAAACTTCGGCTGGCACGCGGACAAGATCCTTTATGGTATTCAGCCTTGTGCTCAATTTGGGGGTTCTGGCATTCTTTAAGTACTATAATTTTTTTAGCGATGATCTCGCCAGGGTCGCGAATATCCTCGGGATACAGGGCGATTTCCTCCTTACCTACATTTTGTTGCCGGCCGGTCTATCATTCTACACGTTGAAAAAATTGGGATATATGATCGATGTCTCAAAGGGAACTCTACAACCCACGCGTTCCCTGATCGACTTTGCATTGTATGTTTCATTTTTCCCGCAAATTGTGGCAGGTCCCATTGATCGCCCTCAGAAATTGTTACCTCAAATCGAAGGCCAGCGCACATGGAAAATGGAACATCTATATTCTGCCTGGCCTTTGATCCTGATGGGATTATTCAAGAAACTTGTGATCGCCGATAGCGTGGGTTCATTTACGCAACGGATATTCCATCTCGATGAACCGACCATGCTGTTGGCCATCTCGGGAGCATTGGGGTTTACTCTTGAGATTCTGGCCGACTTCTCGGCCTACACGGATCTTTCAAGAGGAGTCGCTCTGCTACTCGGCTTTGAGACGTCCGAAAACTTCAGATCTCCTTACCTATCCCTCACGCCTACCGAATTCTGGAATCGTTGGCATATGACCCTTTCCTTTTGGCTGCGTGATTACGTTTTCTTTCCCACGCGTCGTTATCTGCTGGGAAAACAAAAACAAATTCCCGCCTGGCTGGTCCAGTCCGTCCCGCCTTTGATTACGATGCTGATCAGTGGAATCTGGCACGGAGCAGGCTGGACGTATTTTCTGTGGGGCGGGATGTACGGGCTGCTCATCGTTTTCTACCAAACAGCCGGGATGGGAGGCAACTGGAAGCCGCGAAGCATATTCGGTACCATCGCTGCCTGGCTGGTTATGTTCAGTTTCATTGTGTTTGGCTGGCTCCTTTTTGCAGCTCCATCGCTCGGATGGGTGGCAAAGGCCTTCTCAGGACCCTTTGCCGGCTCACTCGAACAGCAGGCGGTCGCCTTCATTGGGATTTCGATTGCTGTTGTATATTCCATACCCATGGTTGCCAAAATGCTCCTGGATCGATTCGTCAGGAACGATTCGCCCATCCTATCGGTCTACTATGCTGTAGCAACTGCGATCATCTTCATTTATATCAATTCAACGACACCAGACTTTATTTATTTCCAATTTTGATCTCTTCCAATCTTCGGAGCAATCAGCTTTCATGAAGGCCTTCCGCAACTACCTGGTCGTTTCGACCCTGTTACTGGGTTTCCTGTCCTTCTATATTCCGGTTCGTTATCATACGCCCTACCCTCGTGATATCGGTCCTCAATTTGACAGCCACATCAGGACGACGTACATTGAGGCGCTCGACCAGACGCAACCAGCCCTGCTATTACTGGGTGACTCGATGCTTGCACCTGCGGTGGACGAAGGAACGGTCGAGAAGCAACTGGGACAAAAGACAATGCTGGTTAGCCTGCCCGGGACGGCGTCTACAATATGGTATTTGATGATCAAGAATAACATCGTCGTTGCCGGGCACAAACCGAAATATTTGGTCGTGTTCTTTCGGGACAGCATGATGACCGTCCCCGGGTATAGAGTCAGTGGAAGATACTTTGAACAAATCGATGAGTTCGCCACACCCAACGACAAGTTGTTGATCGAGAGGGCCTATATCAATCAAATGAGCCCACTCGATAAAATCATGGAGAGATATATGCCTCTCTATGGGTCGCGCTGGACCATTCGACAAAGCATCGATTATTACATGCGCCATTCCCTGGCAAAGGCTTTGCTCCATTGCGATCCAGGCTGCGCGGACAAAGCAATGGAGTCCGTCTTCAAAGCAAACAACCTGGACGTGACCTTTCTGAGCGACGCCATTGCCGCATCGGATGATTATATTTATACAAATGGAAGGCTGGATTTCAATCAGCAGATCGACAAGTCTTTCCTGCCGGAGATCGTTCGTCTGTGTAAGGAAAATAACATCCAGCTTGTATTGGTGCGGATGCCGATTCGGCGCTTCGAGAAGCCTGGGACCGAACCAAAAGGACTGAGCGCCTATATACAGGACCTGGCCAGCTATTCGAGTGAAAATGGAGTCGCTTTTTTTGATTTCGACAATAAGAAATTAACGGGGGAATATTTTGCCGACGACGTACACTTAAATAAGCAAGGGCAAGTACTATTTACGCAATGGCTCACAGAAGCTCTGATGCCGATTGTCAGGTAACACGATTTAGAACACAAGATGGCCGATCAGGGCAGAGACAACTGTCAGCGTAATGTTGTCGATATCCTTGAATGGCAATGACTCGACCGCGGCCGCGCCAACGGCGATCCATGTAAGCGGCAGTAGAAAGACCGCCAGGGGCCCGCTGAACGCGCCAACCCAAACATAAACTGCAAAGACAGACAGGCTCATCACCCATCCGCCGCCGAAGACACTTAGTGTACCTGCGGCACTTTTTTCAGGCGACCAGGGAAGTTTTGCTGATTTAACGCGACGTCCGACAATATCAGCAATGCCATCGCCGCCGCACATCATCATCAAGGCGGGAATGCCGATGAGCGAATCCTTCCAATAGATCAAGGTGATGAGGACGAACATGATCCCATAAAACAAGGGACCGCGTAGGATCTCCCGGCGATCGCCCATGCGAGACATGGCTTTGACCGCGGCTTCATCCTTCAGGATGCCTGTCCCCACCAGCGCGAACTGGACGGTGATCAGAAGCGGAACCAATGCGGCAAGCCAGCGGGAGATTGGCAGATCCGGGAATATCAACCAGCACAATACAAATATCGGACCCGTGCCTATATGGATCAACTTGCGGCTCGTTTTACTGTCGACCCAACCGCGCTCGGCGATGAAGTCCATGAGGCGGAGGAAAGTGAGGGCGATGGCAAAGGTGAGGACGGTGGCGATGTAGGGGTTCATGAATTTTTCCTTATCCTGTCATTGCGAGCCTGCCAAGGCGAAGCAATCTCATTTTGCATGAAAGAGATTGCTTACTCACAGTGACGTTTCCTTTTGTATGAACACAAACAGCCGCATCTCAGAGCAGCAATTGGCAATCCTAAATCATGAATCCAAAATTGAGTTTTGGGCCCAGGAGGATTCGAACCTCCGACCAAGCGATTATGAGAAGTGAGGTTCATCGTCTAATGCGTATTTTACCTCCCAATACGTCTAAAAAATCAAGAATGGACTCTTTCGAGTTCATTCTGTTTATCATTTACAGTGTGCTTTATTGTGTAAGGGATACTCAAGGGATACTAACTCATCAGATCATCTATCTTACGGGCTACTTCCTCTTGCAAGCTTGGAATTACGTGAGAGTAAGTATCTAATGTGAGAACAGTTATGCGGCTTTTTTTACTGATCGCTCATTTTCTCACGCGACGCATTTTGATCGTTACGTTCAAGATGGAGTGACGTATGTGCCTCCATTTTTTATTTTCCATCCCCTGATGCGGGGTGTTTTGATTCTTACGCAGCTCGACTGGCTTGTAAGCCGAAGGTCGCAGGTTCAAGTCCTGCCCCCGCTGTAAAGAAGGCACTCGCGGAGTGGCTTTTTACTTTCAGAGTCAGCGTTAGTAGAACAAGGACTCGTAACCTACAGGTTATGAACCTCACGGATCTGATCAGTAGAAATCCATGCAAGAAAGATAACAAAAACCCGGCAGCCTAGCTGTCTGGTTTTTGCCTAATAGAAAGATCAGCTAGGCAGGTTCAATAACCGGATGTTCGATCTCACTCAGCCTGACCGGCCGATGCTCAAGATAGGATTTTTTCGCTGCCATCGCGATCATCACCGGAATGCGACCGTCCTTCCCAACAACGGGCGGCGTGGTGTCATCCACGATGCTTTGAACGAAGTCCTTCAACTCAGCGATGAACGAATCCATGTAGCGCTCCAGAAAGAAGTGCAACGGCTTGGCGGAATGGACACCGTCTGCGTTGAAGTATATGTCGTTGTCGGGGGTGTTGTTGTGCGCCTGTAGCATGCCTTCAGAACCAAACACTTCAACGCGTTGATCGTAGCCATAGGCTGCCTTGCGGCAGTTATCGATGGTGCCCATGGCGCCATTGGCAAAATAAAGCGTGATGACAGCCGTATCGACATCGCCTGCTTCGCCGATGCCGGGGTCAACCAGCACACCTGCGGCGGTATAGACTTCCACCACTTCACTGCCGCTCAAATAGCGCGCCATATCGAAGTCATGAATGGTCATATCAAGGAACATGCCCCCAGACACTTTGATATAGGAAACAGGTGGCGGCGCGGGGTCGCGGCTGGTGATCCGTATGATCTGCGGTTCACCGATCTTGCCATCAACGATCATCGCCCGGACCTTGCGGAAGTTTGGGTCGAAGCGGCGGTTGAATCCGATCTGGAGTTTTACACCGGCTCTTTCCACAGCCTCCAAAGCTGCATCAATCCTGGATAGATCGTAATCGATCGGCTTTTCGCAGAAGATGTGTTTGCCTGCCCGTGCTGCTTCGATGATGATCTTTGCATGGGTGTCGGTGGAAGAGCAGATCGCAACGGCATCAATGTTCGGGTCCGAGAGGAGCGCATGGTAGTCATCCACTGCAACAGGGACATGTAAACGGACAGCCAGTTCCTGCGCAGACTTCAGATCTATGTCCGCGATGGTCCCCACTTCCACACCGGGGATGCGGGTGGCAAGATTTTCGGCATGAATTTTCCCGATACGCCCGGCGCCAATCACGCCAAAGCGCAGTTTCTTATTGGTCGTCATTGTATTGTTCCTTACTCCTGGATATCAGGCCGGTCTTACGTCAGACTTGAGTCCAATGCCTGTCAGATAATCGCGGTTGCGCTGCGCAGATGCCTTGGGCACGCCCATGCCCGGCAGTACATCCTGTTCCACAACAATCCAGCCGTTATATCCAATCTTTTCGAGTTCGGCTTTGATGCGCGGGAAATCGATCTCGCCCCTGCCGAGCTCACAGAAAATCCCATTTCGCACCGAGGTGAAGTAATCCCATTTTTCAGTGCGCGACTCTGCCGCGATCTCAGGATGGCAGTCCTTGAAATGGACATGCCAGATGCGATCCTTGTATTGACGGAGACAGGTGATGGGATCTCCACCGCCAAAGCGATAGTGTCCGGTATCGAAGCACAACCCAAGCAATGATGGGTCTGTGGATTTCATCAGCACATCCAATTCGATGGGGCGCTCCACGTATCCCGCGCAGTGATGATGGAAAACGGTGCGCAGCCCCGCCTGTTCCTTTACTGCACGAGCCACCTTTTCCGCGCCTTCCGCGAAGATCTTCCACTCTGCTTCATTCAATCCGTGCTCTGGCAGAATGCGTCCGGCATTCTGCGTGCGTTCCGGAATCTTTCCGTTGTCATCGGCCAGGACGATAAACGGAGTGCTATCCTCCGCCTCCGCCATGAGGCAGGCGGTGCGGACCGCTACCTCGATACCAGCGGCATGAGCATTCGAATCTTTGAGCATGACCGGCACGAACGCGCCCAGCAGCATGAGTCCGCGTGAATGGATCTCATGGTGCAGCTGTTTTGGGTCGGTGGGCATGAACCCCCAATCGCCAAGCTCGGTACCTTGATAACCAGTCTCAACGATTTCGTTCAAGACTTGTGTACATCCCACCGCCTCGCCTTCGAGCTCGAACTCGAGCACTCCCCACGAACATGGCGCATTTGCAACTTTGATCATTGTGACTCCTGACTCATAAATAGTTCTCGTAGGGATGGGCAGTGCCCATCTCCGCATACTCAATTCAAATTGTCGTCATGCCCTCTTCCGCCTTATGGCGGAACTTGTACGCCGTTATAGAAAATATCGTTCCTTCTTCAATGACTCTTCGTACGCCGCTCGCGCTTGTTTTACGCCGTCCATCGTGGATGTTTCTGCCACAGCCACATCCCACCAGGACTCGTAGCCAGGTACGCGAACCTCGCGATCTGCCTGCACCACTATGACCGTGGTCTTCGTGGCTTTACGTGCATCCTGTAGAGCTTGTTTGAATTCTTCAATGCTGCTCACGCACGTTGCATCCGCGCCCAGGCTGCGCGCGTTGGCCGCAAAGTCCACGGGCAGGTACTCACCATTCAGCTGCCCGCTCTGCTGGTCTCGCATACGGAAGCGCGTACCAAATCCGCCGCTGCCCAATGACTCGCTCAATCCGCCGATGCTGGCAAAACCATGATTGTCCACCACGACTATGATCATTTTGATGCCTTCCTGCACCGAGGTCAGGATATCGGATGGCATCATCAAGTAAGTCCCGTCACCAACGAACGCGTAGACCTCACGCGAGGGATCAGCGACCTTCACGCCCATCGCGG
>JBGPNQ010000177.1:0-10339 GCA_041487615.1 Anaerolineae bacterium | reverse complement strand
TGAATTCCATATACCGATTCCGTTGATTGCTGTTGATATATAAAAATCCTGAGACCCTGGTCAAATAACGAACTTCTTTCATAGGCACAACCACAAGATCCCTGGGCGCGTGAGCCTTGGCATCAGCTGGTAAATTGAGCTTGTCATGCTGATTGGCAGATTTTCCCTCGATGATCATCGCTTCTACTCGTCGATTGTTCGGATTAATAATCACCTGCTTTACAACCCCGGAGATCCCGTCGCGAAAATAAATAATCTCGCCTATAGCGGGTTGTAGGAACGGTTGCTCCTGCAGCGCCCATTGGACTCCTGAGACGCGCACATTGTTGATCACACCGCGGACGTTAGGGTTAGCAGCCGCACTCTTCTCTGCCAGCAATTTCACATTCTCATCGCTCACGTTACCGTTTAGGGATATCACACCGTGCGAGGCGCCTGTAAAAAACTTGCAGCCATAGGTATGCTCCAACTTTCCTAAAGAGCCGGCAACTTCGAGGGTGAGTTTGTCGTCCAGAACGAGATTATTTTGAATTCCCAGGATGCCGGGAATGGCCCGAATGGCATTTTCAATCCGGCTCCTGCTACTTGCGCCCACAATATGACCGTTTAAGTAGACGACCCCGTTTTTCACATGGATGTCAATTTCGTAATATTCAATCGCTCGTAGAACATCATCCTTCCAGAAGGCGTGTTCAACGGATTCTTTGATAATCGCATCCGTTTTTTGGCCAGGGCTAACGCTTTTTCCCTGCTCTGCCTTTTGGATGCGTTCTTCGCACCTGGAATATTCTTCAGGATTTACTACTGATATTTGGGTTGGCAACATAGATACTCCTTAAGTTCACTTGCCCGCAAATTTGCAATTAGCAAGAGTCAGATCAGTCTGCTTCTGCTGTAAACAGTGGCAACTGTTAAAAGATCTAAAGTGTGGCCACTTTAATCACGACAAAAAATCTAAGAATGATGAGAACAATAATCACTACGGCTGGAATGTCGTTGAAACCGGCCGTGATTGGGAGGCCGGGAACACTTGAATGACCGAAGAAACTGATCAACCAGTATATTGTCAGGACCAGGATGATCGACACAAGCAAGGGTCCTCTTCCTCTACCATCTGTCTCCTTAATAAGTAATGGTTAACAGGGATATGCAGGCCAAAACTCAGATATCAATTTTAGAAAATGATGCGGTACTCTGTAAAATATCCTGGTGCCACCCGGTTGGCCCCCGGATAACAACAGTTGATTTAGCTAGCGGCCCAACAGGATGAAGATGCCGGCTGCTATGGCAAGGATTGCCAGAATAGTACTCAAATCACCCATTGATAGGAACTTTGATAGGCCTGTAAGGATCAGCCATATGGCTAACAAGAGAAAACCTATGTTTTTATTGAATCTCATTGAATTGCTCCTTGAGAGTAGTGTTAAGAACTTTGGATAGCCTTTTTCCCGGCTAGAGCGGCTTCGGATACATGATCCAATTGCTCAGCAGCCAGTTCTGGGCCATAATTCTTTACTTCCATCGTGATTTTGTTCGCTTTCGTACGTACCTGCGCCATGGAATCTTCCACTATTTCGGTCGTCCGGTCGCGCAGTTCAATGCCTTTTTTCTGAATCTGCATCCGGGTATCTTTTCCAGACTGAGGTGCCAGCAGCAGCATCGTCAGAGCGCCTGCCAGGCCGCCGATCAACATGCCAACCAAAACGCCCAAGACGTTAGTTCCAGGGTATACGTATTCTTGATTCTCGTGGATCATTTTCTTCTCTCCTGTTGACGAATAATGACCGCAAATTGCGGTCTGTATGTTTTACACGCAGGGCTAAAAGCATTCAACCGATATTCATTCACCTCCCATATGGTCGACATAAATTCCTGCTTCCTCCTGCTCCTGTTCCGTTAACGTAATAAGGCTCGCCAGCCATTTGATGATGCCATCGAAGAGTGGCAGACTCGGCAACAAGCCCATCATATTCCGCTGCGTGTCAGACCCTTGTTCACGGATCGGATTATCCATTCTTGCCTCTTGTTATTTAGGTGAGCTGGGGTGCAGTACACCCTGCTCACCTAATTCTGAAAACCAGATCTTCAGTGCCTGCGCTATGCGAATGTTCGGCGAGCAACCATCTTATAGACCCAGAGCAGAACAACAGAGCCCAGCAGGGTTGGGATCGTGATCGCATTGTTGATTGTCCCAACACCTAACAAGGGGCTGATAAAGTAACCAGCCAGGAACGCGCCGACGACGCCTACGACGATATCGAGCAGGAGTCCCTGTTGTGAATTCGTATTCATGATCCGACTGGCAACGTATCCTACGATCGCTCCTGCAATGAGATATATGATGATATTCATGTTACTTCTTCTTTTGATGTTTCGAACAGACGGGTGTCCATGTTTGGTAATTGATCTGCACCCGTCTCAACTGAGAAAGCCACAACTGGACGCTGACCAGGTTACGGGGTCGGCGTGCTGTTCTTGAGTCCAGCTTCAAACTCAGTCACGCGCTTATCGATTTCCTCGATTGCGTGGGCGCGGGTATAACCGTACTTTTCCTGAAGCAAGCCGGCGAGTACATCGAATTTGCCGGCGGCTCGTTCCAGATCGTCGTCGGTAAGTTTTCCCCACCAGGCTTTGGCCTCGCCCCGGATTTGTTTCCACTGGCCTTCAAATACATCTTTGTTCATGGGATTTTCTCCTTTGGATCATTCGAAAAACTTTCACGATTATTCTGGCGCCATCAAATGACAATGCTTGCGGCGACAGCACGCAGGCGTTCGGCCACACGCTCGGGCGTTTCACCTTTGCTGATAAATGCATCAGCGCCCGCAGAGAGTGCCGCTTGCTGTCGGGCGTCCCAATGGCTGATGAGAACAATAACAAGCGCAGCCGGGCAGGCTCTGCGGAGTTCATCCAGAGCCGAAGTAGGCGAGTTCGGCAGCAAGTTCCAATCAATCAACAGCATATCGGTCTGTTTCAGAGGAGCTTGTGTTAACGTGGTCGCCCAGTCAGCGGCTTCGCCGACCACCTCCATATGGAGGTCAAGCAACATTAGACGGAGAGCTGAACGTTCCTCCGTCAAAGCATCGGCTACATAAACGCGGGTCATGTACTCATCGTACAATACAAACTTCCCAGCCGCATCCTGCGGTTGGGGAGTTTCGGTCTCCGCCACTTGGGGGAGGAAGGCTCTCATTGCAGGAACGGCAGCGCTTTGAGGCTGGCGCAATACGCGGATGTGGATGCCATGGTCCAGCAGTTGAAATATAGGTAGATACCTAGTGCGATGAGGGCGACTATCAGGAACCCAGCTATATTGCGAAATAATTTGGAGACGGCCAAAAGGATGACGGCGCCGCCCAGCGAGACCAGCAGGGCAGGGATGCTAAAGTTACCATCGTTGATCGTACCGACGTGGAACAGCGGGCTCAGGAAATAGCCTCCCACGAACGCGCCCACGATGCCAACGATAATATCGGCGATCAGGCCCTGTCGATTATTTGTGCGCATGATGATGCTGGCTGCCCAGCCAATTAAAGCCCCTACGATTATCCATATGATGAAGTTAAGCATTTTCTTCTCCTGTATGAAAGGTCCATGAATTCATCATACAATGAACGCTCCCCGGGCACATCCATTGACCGGGGAGTGTTCGTCTCCGCCACTTGGTGGATGGATCTATCTACCATGTCATCCGTAGGGACGCATCATCCTGGTGTGCGCCATTTGCAACAGAAGCTGTTGTTTGATCCATTATCAGGAGAAAACTCGCTATGCAAGGATTTGAATAGCTTGTGGTTTCGACTGATCTTTTGGGAATCCCCCCTGATGGGAGTTCTAGTCTGCCACAACGACCCGGCCACGGCCCTCGTGTTTGGCCCGGTAAAGCGCAGCATCAACAGCTCGCAAGATTGCTGTACTCGTCGCGCCATGTTCCGGGAAGACTGCGACACCGAGTGAGAGACTCACGGCCGCCAGGCTTTGTCCTTCGAATTGGAGATGGAATTGTTTGGCAAGGTCGCAAATCAGTTGGGCGCGCTCGAGGGTCACCTCACGGGAGGCATCCGGCAGGATCAGAATGAACTCATCGCCGCCGTAACGACAGGCTATATCTTCTCCGCGCACCTGCTTGAGCAGCAGGCTACCCAGTGCACGCAGAGTCTCATCGCCCGCGGCGTGTCCCCAGGTGTCGTTGAAACTCTTGAGATTGTCCACATCCAGCATGATAATGCCGAGCAACAGATGTTTGCGCGCTGCGCGCAGGAGCTCGCGTTCCAGAGTCTCCTCCATATAGCGCCGGTTGAACAAACCGGTCAGGTGGTCCCGCACGGACTGCTCGCGCAGGAGTGCCTGGCTCTTGAGCAGTGCATCTTCAGCCTGTTTACGCTCGGTGATGTCGCGGATGTTGCATTGGATCACTTTTTCCCCGCCCACCAAATAGACATTACTGACGAATTCCACGTCAATCAGCTTGCCGCTTTTCGCTTTGAGCGGCAGGTCTTCGTAGCGAATATATTCATTCTTCTGCAAGGCTTCGAAGGCCTCGTGGCTGGCTTCAATATCCTTGAACGCGCCGACTTCCCAAAGCTTCCTTTCTACAAACTCGTCGCGCGAATATCCCAGCATTTTGATCAGGAAAGGATTCACATCCGTGATCGCGCCTGTCTGCGCGTCCAGTATTAAGATCCCATCCTGAGCGGCCTCAAACAGGCGGCGGTAACGAAGTTCTGAAGTTTCTATTTTTTGTACACGATCCATCTCAATTTTCCTCACAGATTCTTCGAACGTATGAGAATGACTGTCTTATCATCGTCGGTCAAGCTTATCGAACGCGTAAATAAATGCAGCAGAATTTTATTTCAGGCAATACTGTCAGGCTCAACTAGTGGACTGAAGCTTAAGACGTCTCGGAAATACTTGGTAACTGATCCGCTTCGATGACTAATTTGATGGCAGTTCTTACCTTATCTTCGATCGTAACATCCGCGAATTCAGGCACGCAGCTTACATTGATGCCATCGAGACGGAGATAGCCGGTTGCCAGGGCAAGAGCCTTCACAGCCTGATTGACCGCTCCCGCACCGATCGCTTGTACTTCCGCTCGATGATGCTCACGAACGGTCCCTGCAATTGCGCCTGCAACTGCAGACGTCCGTGACGTGGCAGACACTTTGATCATATTCATCGTAGCCTCCTCAACAGTGAAAATAGTCTTGGCTTTCCGCTTTGCTTTGGAATGGATTCGGAAGATTCGAGAAGTGAGAATAATTTTTTTGACAAGCTTCTTCTTGTTGGTGTTATGTAACATCTACCTCCCTGATTTTATAAGAAATCCTCCCCAACCGCATCCACCGGTCGGGGAGAATTTGCCTCCGCCAGTTGGGGGAGATTCGGAACTCTGGCGAATGATGTCGCTGCACAGCGCAAGGGTTTCTGCTTCTGTCGTGGGTTCTTGTGCCGGTACCAGTGTGGGTACAATAACTGTTGGCTCTTGTGCCGGTAGTTGTGTAGGTTTAACTGCAACTTCAGTTGATTGGGTTACTGCAGGTGCACATACAGCTAAAACCATGGCAAATAATACAAACAGAGGTAAAACAATCTTTCTTATAACCTGGTCTCCTGAGTGAATATTTTGAATTCATCGTACAATACACACTCCCCGGCCGCAGCCATCCACCGGGGAGTGTTTGCCTGCGCTACTTGGGGGAGACACGGTTACTCTATGCCAATCTGAGCATCCTTCAGGCTGGGCTCTAGCCATCTACGGCCGTCTTTCGCAAGTAATGCCTCGGCGGCCTTCGGTCCCCATGAACCGGATTTATAGTTGGGAAAGTCCTTCGGTTTGGATTTTTCCCACACATCCAGAATAGGCATTAAGACTGACCAGGATGCCTCCACCTGATCGGCGCGCATGAAGAGCGTTGCATCTCCTGACATCACATCAGCCAGCAAGGTTTCATAGGCCTCCGGGGACTTTGAGCGAAAGGCTTCTTGATACGAAAAGTGCATGTCTACGGGACTCAGATGCAGGTTCGAACCGGGCTTCTTAGCTTGAAAACCCAGCGATATCCCCTCCTCGGGCTGAATATGAATGATCAACCGGTTGGGTTGCCAGGCGAGAGCAGCTGCCTTTGGAAATGATTGGTGAGGCACAGGCCGAAACTGGATCGCTACTTCGGATGCCTTTGTCTTAACTCGTTTGCCGGTTCGCAGGTAAAAAGGAACATCCTGCCAGCGCCAATTGTCAACAAATAATTTAATCGCCGCGAAGGTTTCGGCAGATGAATCTTGTGCTACACCGAGTTCAGATCGATAGGCGGGGACTCTTTGACCTTCCTGCGAACCTGTTCCATATTGGCCGCGCACAGCAATCTCCTGAACCTGCTTTTTAGTGTTCGGACGGATGGCCTTCAACACATCCACTTTCTTGTTGCGGATTTCATCTGCATCAAAGGAGACCATCGGTTCCATGGCGATCAAGGTCAGGATTTGCATCAAGTGATTCTGGATCATATCGCGCAGGGCTCCCGCGTGTTCATAATACGCGCTTCTATGCTCCACGCCCACTTGTTCCGCAACGGTGATTTGAACGTGGTCGATGTAGCGGCGGTTCCAGATTGGTTCAAAAAGCGCGTTAGCAAATCGAAAGGCGAGAATGTTCTGAACTGTTTCCTTGCCCAGATAATGATCTATCCGGTAAATCTGCATTTCGGCAAAGACAGCGGTGAGTACGGCATTCAGAGCAATTGCGGAAGCCAGGTCATGGCCAAATGGTTTTTCCACGACAATTCGGGCGCGGCGCTTATCGTGAGCGAGTCCAGCTGTGCCAATCCCTTTGACAATGGTTTCCACGATACCTGGTGGTGTAGCCAGGTAAAAAATATGATTAGCCGGACCGTCCCATTTCTTTTCATAGGCTTTAAGCTGTTTAAGTAAGGCTGCGTAGATTGCATGATTAGCAAAGTCACCTGCTGTATACGACAGGTTACGAGCAAAGCCGTTCCACGTTTTCTCGTCTACCTCTCCACATTCACAGAAATGATTCGCGCCGTCTCTTAAGCGCGACCGAAATTCATTTGGGCTCTCATTCTTCATATCCAGCCCAATCACAGCGAAATACTGGGGTAACTGCTCGCTAAGCAGCAGATTGTAAAGCGCCGGTGCTAACTTTCGCCACGTTAGATCACCCATACAACCAAAGATCACAAGAATAGTTGGCTCTAATGGAGATGCCATGCGAGTCGCTCCTTAATTTTGTATCTCACCGGCCCTCAGCTTGCCAACGAAAGCCCCAATGTCTCAAGAGTTTTCCGGGTAGACTCGTAACTACGATGAATGATTCCCTGAATCCCCAATCCTTGAGCCACCTCGACAAACATCGCCCGGTCATCGATGTAAACCACCTGTTCCGGGCGCACCTGTGCAATATCTAATGCAATTCGGTATATATCTGCGTCCGGCTTGCGGTAGTGGACAAAGCACGATGAAACAAAGAAGTCAATGAATGTGCCAAGTTTGAATTGTTGGACGCGATAAGTAGTGAGCTCGCGCCCTTCATTGCTAACGGCTGCGACCTGAAGATCGTGTCGAGTCTTGAGTCCGCGCATCAGTTCGATCATCTCTGGAAAGGGTTGAGACTGGGCGTACATGAACTCCTTGAACTGTTCCCGCGAGAACGAACGCTCTTGATAAAATACAACCCGAGTTAGATATTCGTCCAGGCTGAGTTTGCCCTCCTCATATGTATCAAAAGTCAGATGATGGCGCTCATCCATTTCTTGATAATCCAGAATAAATTTCTCGGAAGCGCGAGTCCGTATGCCGCGATCCCAGCCATTCGTGAGCAGGACACCGCCTATATCAAGAAATAAAGTCGTGATAGGAGCAGATGGGGTCATGGGTTCACCGGTTCCTGATGTGAAGCGGCTCGTTTTTCCTGCAATGCAACCATCAAGTGTTCGAACGCCTTGCTGAATTTCGATACTCCCTCATCTTCCAGTTGTTGTGTCAATGCATCCAGATCCATTCCAGCCTGACGCAGGCCATCCAATACATGATAGGCTTCCGGTATTTCTTTTTCCAACTGCGAGGAAGGTTTGCCATGATCCCGGTAACCGTTCAGGGTTTCAGGTGGGATCGTGTTGATCGTCTCGCGTCCGATCAGCGTATCGATGTATTTCACATCGCTATATTCCGGGTTTTTGGTACCGGTGCTCGCCCAAAGCAGACGTTGGGTCCGAGCCCCCATTCGAGCCAACTTTTGGAATCGCTCTCCACCAAAAATTTCCTGATAAATCTGGTAGGCCACTTTTGCACTGGCAATGGCCACCTGTCCATGAAGGCCAGCGATATCTCTCGCAACTGCGCTTTTCTCA
Organism: Anaerolineae bacterium; assembly: GCA_041487615.1. GTDB lineage: Bacteria > Chloroflexota > Anaerolineae > Anaerolineales > Villigracilaceae > Defluviilinea. The sequence continues at coordinate 1,967 of JBGPNQ010000177.1, read as the reverse complement.
AGCTGTAGTTTCTCGAGCAATGGGTCGATCAGCACATCGATGCGGCTGAGGAAAAAACTGGCGACGGAAGAAACTTGATGGAGGGGTTTGCCGTGAGCTGCGAGCGTTTCCAGCCCGAGCAGGTAGGCTTCCACAACATCACGATAACGTGGAAGTCCGAACAGCAGAGTGATGTTGACATTGATCCCTTCTCCGATGAGTTGTTGGATGGCAGGCAACCCTTCCTGAGTCGCCGGAACTTTAATGAAAAGATTTGGACGGTTTACTGCAGCCCAAAGCGCACGCGCTTCTGTAATTGTGCCAGTTGTGTTGTGGGCCAGTTGGGGAGAGACTTCCAGGCTTACGAACCCGTCGCCGCCTTCCAATCGATCAAAACCGGGACGAAAAAGATCTGCGGCGCGTTGGATATCTTCCACAGTAAGCGCCTGATAGATTTCTTCAACGTTTTTGCCTTGCAGTGCCAGCGACCGAATCGCATTGTCATAATCATTACTATCAACAATGGCTTTCTCGAAAATGGAGGGATTCGATGTCAGACCGCTCAACCCATCCTGGTCGATCAGCCCTTGGAGTTCTCCTTTGTCGAGAACATTGCGCCTGAGATAATCCAGCCAGACACTCTGTCCAAGTGCTTCCAAATCTAATAACGGATTCTTGTGCATTTTTTGCTCCTTGAATTCCAGTGCAGCCACTCCTGCCAGACATCATTCAAATCGATCAGTCTTTTCATATTGAGTTGCCGAATAAATCTGAATGATTTCCAAGACCAATACGAAACCGACCACTCAATTGCCTGTATCGTGCATATTCGGCCGGATCATCTCCACTCGTAAAGCGAAGATACTTCTCCATATTTGACGTCATTTTCTTTATTTCGTCGTCTGCTGCGGCAAGGGTTTGAGTTCGGAAACGCTAGTCTTTGGGTAGCACCTTTGAATCCGCCAACTCAGATGTTGCCAGCTATCCACTAAGCGCTGAACCGGCCATAACTGTAAGGGCGCGTGGATGGATTTGAGCAGATAATCGACCTTTGCCAAGCTGCAGACCATCGGCAAGTATAGGCATTTGTGGTTTTGAAACAATTGCTACGTGTTTTGCGCGGTAGCGTTTGATGCCGATATTCCCCGAAAGGACTCCACGAGAGAGCATGGCATAAGAGAGCATGTTTAGTTTGCCCATATCCGAAAAAGTGAATACGTCCAAATGACCGTCCTTGAAGGATACCCTGGACGAGATCCGGAAGCGTGGCCCAAGAAACGGCATGTTGGCGATCAACATCATGTGCGTCGTTGTTGCGAGCTGTTTGTTCCCGTCCAGAATCATCCGTAGCCGTGAAGGTGTTGCTGAGATAAATGTCGAAAACAATCCCCCGATCTGCGCCAGATCGCCGTGCTGGAGGCGGTCCGCTATGGGATATAAATCAGATAGAAGTCCCACTGCCACAGCTTCCAGAAACCAGCGACGAGAATGTCCAAAATGGACTCGTCCTACATCGATCTTCATCTGGCGACCCCTACGCAAGAGGGCGACAGAGTTCGCAATGTCGCCCGTAATCCCCAGGTTAAAAGCGACATTATTTCGTGTGCCAGTGGGGATGATGCCGAGAGTCACATCAGTGCCAACCATTGCCCCAACGACACTGTCGATTGTCCCATCTCCGCCTGCCACTACGATTAGTTTGATGCCTGTCTGAATAGCATTACTTACAACGGTCTCAAGCTGACTATCGGGACGTACCATAAAGACCTCGGGCAGGATCTGGTGATCCTGCATCTCCGAAAGGATGCTGGCGAGTTGTTGAGGCGATTCTTCTGGACGTCCAGAGCTGGCATTGAAGATCAGCTTTGCTCGCAGCGGGCGATGAAATGCTGTTTTGAGTTTGCGCGATATTGACACGTGTGCTCCAATTCCTGGTTCCCAATATCCCGCACTCACTAATCAAGGAGCCAATTTCTGATTGTTAGTTA
>JBGPNQ010000176.1:0-10346 GCA_041487615.1 Anaerolineae bacterium | reverse complement strand
CTGTGCAAAGCTACAAGCCCCGCACTGCTGATGTAGGTGAGATCAGAAAGATCGATGAGGAAATCACGCGTGCCCGTCTTATATAATTCCTGGGCCCTGGTGATCAAATCCTGATAGTTCTGACCATCCATCTGTCCAACCAGTTTCACGACCGAAACCGAAACCTTTCCCTGCATTTGCGAAACAGAAATATCCATGTCTCCTCCTCCGAAGAACGAATGCCGCTATTATATACCGTCTTTTCTCTGCAAGCGCGCAAGCCGATGAGCAATTTCGTCCAGCCAGTACTTGCGCTCATAAGCAGGCAGGTTCGCCTTCTCTACATGCACTAATGCAGAACGAGTCCATTGGATGGCAGACTTCACATCGCGGCGTTTGTGTTCATAGTATTTTGCCATCTCGATATGAGCATAAATGTGACCATCAGCCGCAGCCTTTTCCCACAAACGGACTGCTTCCTCAAGGTCACCGCGTCTCTTTTGCAGGATGGATAGCCGTTTCACCGCCAGGCCGAAATCTGATTCCGTTATGTCAAATTCGAGTCCCCGCTCGAACAGACGCGCAGCTTCCTCCCAGCGACCGAGGTCCTCGAACAGTTTGCCAAGCGCGATGAAATCGAGGCCATGCTCCACGCGACCTTCATACGGATTGGTCATCATCTCGTTCATGTGCGTGAGCAGCGCCGCCATTGCCACCACATCCATCGCGTTGTGATAGAACACACCTGCCAGGGGACGCGCGTCCCCTGTGCGGAGATAATCAAAATACAGCCAGGGGATTTCGTAACCTGGTACTTCTTCGCTGGCTCGTTTCATGCCAAGCACATGTTCCTCCAGATATTTCAAGGCACGCGATTCGAGCCTGTCCCGCCAGAGTCTGCGGGCCAGGGGAAGCAGGTCAAGGTGCGAGTAATTTTTGTACGGAACAGGAATGTAATGCAGTGTGTAGCGCGTGGTCAAAAGAGGCGCATCGAATGCCTTGCCATTAAATGTGATCAGCGCCTTTGCGGGTGCCAGAAAATATGCCAACCCCTCCAGTAATGCAGGCTCCTCGGCCGGGTCGCGCATGAAGAATTGTTTCAACACCAATTGTCCGTCAATAAAGCGTGCTGCGCCGACGAGGAAGGCATAGGTCCCTGTGCCGCCTGAGAGACCGGATGTTTCCGTATCGAGAAAGGCGAATGCCGAAAGAGGCAGGTCCGCAATACGCGGGTCTTTTGCCCATTGGGAGATCAAGGATAAAGGCAGGTTGGAAAGAATGGGAGAAGAGCCGTGCAGATAATCGGATGCAAAACTCTGTTCCACGACGAACACATCTCCGAGGGGAGTGGGTAGGAACGTCCCGGTCAGGACCGAATCAATCCCATAACGCGGCTCAACCGTCGGCTGGGCAAGATGCGGGATTCCCTTATCTACTCCAAGCGACTTTAACCTGTCTGCAAGAGAACGTTTGGGTGAAGAGTCCATCAAAATCCTAAAAGGGATTATAACCAATGAAATAAAAGAAGCCCGCCATTCTCAGGGCGGGCTCATGATCTTCGATATCGAAACTTATTGTTCGTACCTTGCGTTAATTTGACCAGCACTGACTTGTGCCTTGGGTACGGCGATCACGAACAGGCGTCCCCAACTGGCATTGCCATAGGCATTGATGCAGGTCTGGAAGGTGACATGATGATCGCCAAAATAAACCCGCTTGAACATCTGCTCGGCTGTCAGCGATTCATCCTTGTCCATATTACGGAAGGAACTGTATGGGCTGGTGGGTTGTAATGCCTGAAAACGTAATACTTCGGTAATGACGAAGGTTTCTGTTTTTCCGTCGCCATATACGATGCGGACTTCCTGTCCGGCTGCGAGCTGCGAGAACAAACTGCCAGAGAGGTGATTGTGCGCCAACAGGCCGATGTTCCCGTATTTTGCGGCCATGTGAAACTGTGTGACCTGCCCATCCGTGGTGGAAACGAAGCCGGCATTGGCATGAGGTTGTTGGACGACAGGCAGGGCGAGCACATCCGCAACATAGACACCACGCAATACATCTGCTGCTCCGTTCTGCACTGATTTTGAAAAATCGGCAAAGGCGGGCACACCAACTGTGTTGCCGAGTGCCTTTGTGTTGATTGGACTGTGGAAAATGGTGAGAAGGAGCGCAAAAAGGAGGAGAGTGCTTCGTGTGATCCTGGTCGTTTTTGTATCGAGCGTCATTGTTTCCTCGTTGATAAAGGCGCTCAAGCACGAAAACGGGACCTGTTGTTTTCGGTGGCCGGGCTGTCATAGTCACGTAAATTCTGTGACTGTAGATCCATGGCTTTGCGTCCCTGCTTTTCAACAGGTTTGCCTTTATCGAACATATAGATTGAAAGGTTCAAATAAAACGAGCCTGGGTTTCTTTTCCAGGCTCGCCCATACAGGTTAATATTTCTTCGGTGGCCGGGCTGTCATGGTCACGTAAATTCTGTGACTGTAGATCCATGGCTTTGCGCCCCCGCCTTTCGACGGGTTTGCCTTTTTGGTTTTATCTTTTGGTATTATAGCAACGGGTTACAATTTTTCACCTTTCATTTCAGCAATATCGGCCTACAGGTATGCAACGATATCCAGTCCTGTTCCCTATGCTTACGGTTGATTTTGCCGGTTTTGTGAAAAAAGGCCCGGACGATCGGGCCTTGGAATAGCAATGACGAATAATCGCCCCCAGCTTGAAATCCCGTCTGCCGCGATGCACGTTTGGAATGTGATGTGGCGATCGCCAGCATATGCACGCTCGAACATTTGCTGTGCAGAAAGGACTTCATTCTTGTTATTCAAGTTTTGAAAGGAGCTGAACGGGCTTTTGGGTTGCAGAGCCTGATAACGCAAAATCCCTGACACAACAAAGTACTCGATGGTCCCATCACCGTAGATCAGGCCGATCTCCTGTCCCAAGGTGAGTTGGGAAAAGGACTTACCCGATAAATAATTGTGCGCCAGCAAACCAATGTTGCCATATTGCGAGGCCGCGGAGAACTGCGTCACTTCACCGTTATTTTTTGAAACATAATTGGACTCCCCTGGAGGCTGCCGGACGATCGTGAATGTGGACGAATCTTCAAAGGAAACGCTGCTAAGCAGGGGCGCTGTGGTGTTTTCAACAGACTCAGTAGCCGTGGCAATACTGGCCAACCGCGAGCCAAGATGGACTGGCGTCTCTGGAAAACCCAGATGAACCAATAAGGAAATATCAAGTGCCAGAAAGCTTATATTGAGGAACGCCCGGTTCATTCGATCTGTGAACTTCATTGAAGACTCCACCTTGATAAGATACTCAAACAAGCCTAAGTCTTCGGCGGTGTCTCCGACAGACTAGCTCGCGATGGATTTGCCGTCCAATGTTTACAGAGTGCCGCATAATCAGCCAAACCTGAGATTTGAGTTTTGGCTTACAAGAGCGTTTGAATGGCCTAACTATTTATGAGACAAGCGGTAATTGCCCGCCATTATAGCAATGCACTATTGCCTTTCACTTCCGATTTGTTCAAGCGTAGGGTAATCGTATCCATATTGGTGGCGGGGAATAGACCGTGTCACTGTTAATGGGCATACCTGTCTTATATATGCTACACTTGCACACTTCATAAATAATGAACACACAATCCAGGGGTCGTCTCTCTTTCTGGATGAAGTTGCTTTATGGCTCGGGAGATTGGGGCATCTCCAGTATTGGCATGATGCGCTCCATTTTTTACGCCATCTACCTCACCGACGTGGTTGGGCTGGAGCCGCGTCTCGCGTCCTTCGGTGCCCTGGCTGGAATCGTCTGGGACGCGGTGAACGATCCGATGATTGGGATTATCAGTGACCGCCTCCACACGCGCTGGGGAAGGCGACGTCCATTTTTGTTGTGGTTCGCGATACCTTTTGGATTGAGTTTTGTGACGCTCTGGTCCGCTCCCAATTGGGATAATCAGGTTGCCCTGCTGATCTACGTGACTCTCTCCTTTATGATCGCAGATACACTGCAGACCCTGATCTCCGTCCCGTTCCTTTCGTTGACGCCGGAACTGACTCCCGATTACGATGAGCGCACCACGCTGACAAGTTTTCGCTCCTTCTTCCAACTGGTCGGCGCGCTGACCGTGGTCGTGGCTGCGCCCGCCATTGTGAATCGAGTCGTTTCTGCGGGCGGCTCACAGCAGCAGGGATTCATGCTGGTCGGCGCGATCTTCGGAGGCATCGGCGCGATACCGCTTTTGCTGTTGGGTGTTTTCGTTCGCGAGACATCCACACCGGAACAGACGCAGTCCATACCGTTTCGTGAAACCCTTCGGGCGGCGTGGCAGAACATCCCGTTTCGATACGCGGTGGGAATCCACATGCTCAACTGGTCCGCCGTGGATATGGTGGCCGTGGCGTTTCCATATTTCCTATTGTATTGGGTGGCACAAGGAAATTTACTTTCCTCCATTCACATCCTGGGCTTCGACCTCGCATATGAGTCGGCCTTCTTCGGTATTCTGATGTCAGTTTGTATTCTCTGCATTCCGTTCTGGTTATGGATGGCCCGCTGGCAGAATAAGCGCATTGCCTACATGCTTGGCATGGTCTTTTGGGTCACTATCCAGTTGATGATATTCACCATCCAGCCCGGGAATACACGTTATTTACTCGTGATTGCGGCTCTCGCGGGAGTCGGCGTCTCTGCCGCATACACCTTGCCGGACTCCATGTTTGCGGATGTGATCGAATGGGATGAGTTACGGACGCGTCGGCGACAGGAAGGTATCTTTTATGGGATCCGCACCCTCATCCGAAAACTGACCGGCGCACTTGTCATCTTTAGTTCGCTGCAATTATTGGGCTGGTCCGGTTACGTCTCTCCGCCCGATGGGACACTGCAATTCACACAAACCGATTCGGCGTTGCATATGATCCGCCTGCTCGTCTCTCCCTTTGGCGCGACAATCTTATGTGGAACGATCATCCTGGCCTGGCTGTTTCCCTTATCGCGCGAGAAGTATGCAAGAATACAAAAGTTGCTCGAACGACGAAGAGAACGGCTGGCAGAATAACCACTGAGTGCTATAATTTTGCTGGGAAATTATGTCTGCAATTTCGCCATTTCTTCGTAAAGAGGTAATCCGCCGTCTCGTGGATGAATTCCATCCCGAGATGATTTATCTTTTTGGCTCTTATGCGTGGGGTAAGCCTGATGCTGAAAGTGATATGGATGTACTCGTAATTATCGAGAATAGTAGCGAAAAACCGATTCAACGCGCAGTGCGCGCCCAACGAAGTTTACGAGGGGTGAAGATACCTGTTGATGTCCTTGTCAAAACGCGCAAGGAATTTGAGAGATATACTTCTGTAAAGGCTTCACTTGAAGCACAAATTGCCAGAGAGGGTAAATTACTTTATGGACGTAAAGCAGTCACTGGTTCATAATTGGTTGAAAAAGGCCCGCCGTGATCTGCTCTCCGCGAAACGATTGGCACGCGGTTCAGAACCCTATCTCGACACAGCAATCTACCATTGTCAGCAAGGTAGTGAAAAGGCTGTAAAGGGCTGGCTTGTTTACAATGACCTTACTTTTGAAAAGACACATGACTTGCGTTTATTAGTTACACTGGCGTCGGAAATTGAACCGAAATTTACTGAATGGTTCGATGTTGCAGAACAGGTTTCTCCATAAGCAACTGCCTATCGCTATCCTGGCGAAGTCTTGGAGCCTACAGAAGAAGAATTTCAAAAGACTCTTAAAGCTGCAACCAAATTCTACGATTTCGTTTGTTCTCTACTTCCAATTGAATCGAGCGCATCAAAATAATAATGAGTTCTCAAAGAACTGGTTTATCGCCTCATCGACCACCAAATAATTGGTATGACTCCACATAGGGCACAATCGAAGATGACCAGTAGCAACCACATGATCCACTGCGCGGGAGCTTTTCTCTCCAGCACCGCATCCGACGGATTCTGCGGGTTGTAGAACAGCATCACCTGCGCGCCCGCAGGATATTTTTCAATCACCTTCCTTGCACCAGTACCGCCCACTTCGGGCCCGGCTGCGAGTTTCATACCTTGATATGGCTGCCCGCCAACCTGATAGGAGTATTGAACGACAGGGTAATCCGCATATCCATCGCTTGTAGATCTTCGTTCAATTGTGGACATCACTACATTCCCCATCGCGGATGGCCACTGACTCACCGTTGCCATCCTCCTGCGCATGAAAAAGATAATGGCAAGGAAAATAACGTTCAGGATGAATAGAACAAAAATGATGATCCAATGGTAAGTACTAAAGTGTACATGGATTCTCCTGTAAATCCCGGTGATTGAGACGCAAGCAGTTGAAACCACCAATAAGCAAAGTACTCTTTATAACAATGATTTTCCTGGAGCTTGTTGGTCTTGATACCTTCGTACTCGACCAATGGTATTGAAGAATTATTTCACCGTCACCTGGATGATCGCCGTATCGATCTTCTGGTCGCTCCTCAGGACCTGCAACTGTACCGCATACAACCCACTCAACCCTTTTGTGTTCCATGTGGCGAGTAGACCATCCGTGACGGGTTCATTTCCATCTGCAACCTGAATCCATTGCTGCGGGTTCAAACCCTGTCCCACCAGAACGCGATAGGAGATAAAATTATCACCCGCGGCAGTACCTTTGATTTGCACGCTATCACTGACTTCTGAAAACAAATCAGGTGACGTGATATTCACATTCTGATCGAACCTTGGTGATTGGATCACATCATAATTTGTCGGTGGAATTGCGAGCCCGGCACCTTCCGCCCATGAACGTGCATCCGAGGGGACGACCAGATAAACACGTTCTTCGATCAATTGTGGCAGCGTGAAAACAGTCGCCAGCAGGCCCGTCTCGCGGTTCACAGAATATTTTCGATACATGTTATCTGCCTGAATAGGTTCATTGCCGTTAAGGAAAACTTCACTCACCAGATTCGGACAATCTGCTGTGGGCAGCATCCCGGATGGATCGCACACATTAATGATCGAAACATCTGCAGGGACAGCCCAGCCATCCGGCAGTAAATTCTGCGAGGCGATCTGCATCAGCGCGTTCCACAACACAGCAGGCACGCGCGGCGAGAGATCACTCTTTTCACGCGCACCTGTCCACACGGCGACGATGCGCGAAGGCGAATAACCAATCGTCCATGTGTCGAGCGCGTCATCGGTTTGACCGAGTTTCACCGCCGCGGGTATTCCGACGTCCAACACATTCGAACTTCGTAACGTGCCTGCTCGTGCAGATTCATCGCTCAATGCATGGTTCATCAAATACGCCAACCCGGGCGTCACAACGGGTTTCGCCTGGGGCGTGGACCAGTCGAGCCAGATACTTCCATCATCCCCTTCCACACGCAGCACAGAAACAGGCTTGAACGCGCCATCAAATTCCTGACCAAAGTAAACACCTTCTTCTGCAAACACACCGAACGCACCGGCCGCATCAAGAAGTGACAGTTCCGCGTTCGCGTCGCGCGAGATGCCGAACGATGAAGAAATCTTATTCACATTTTCAAGGCCCATTTGCGAAAGTACCTGTGCTGCGGGCGCGGGATAATCATTCGCCAACGCGATACGAAGACGCATCGGTCCATGATATTCGCCGTCAAAATTCTGGACATCGGTCCTGCCTGGGATATCCCAGATCAACGACGCGGGACTCAAGCCGCGCGTAAATCCTGTTAGATAGATAAATGCATCCAGTATGGACCCCGGGTTGTGTGCCGCTATGAGAGGCGTTTCCTGCGCCTGAAATGTTTCCCCAACTGCTGCCAGGATTTGTCCTGACTTTGGATCGGTAATGATCGCACCGGCCGACGAGTCAGGCACTTTGATCCCAGGTGGCAATGCAGGTAGGAATCGCAGAGCGTCACATTGAATCAGCGGGTCGGGCAAGCCTGCGAGTCGTGCCGCGTAAAATGCGGAGACACAAGAGGATTGTTTCTGTAGCTCATAATCCAGCGTGGAGATGATCATCAGCCCACCGCGCTCGATGCGCTCGCGGGGGAAACGGGAGTCCAATTGTGCCAGGAGAAGGTTGGTAAACGCGGCGGCAACTTGCGGCTGAGGAGGAGGCGGAGTCTGGAAGAGCGGAGATTCTCCGAGCGCGTTCTCCTTCGCCTGGTCGGAGAGAATCCCGAGAGCAGACATCAAATGAATCGTTTCGCGCCCGCGTTCGAGCGCAGTCTGCGGCGCGTCGTATGGATTCAGACTCGGCGAGTCGCTCACCGCGGCAAGGATCGCAGACTCAGCTGTCGTTAGTTGCGCGGCAGGTTTGCCAAAGTAAAGTTGCGCAGCGGCATCCGCGCCGAAGGCATAACGACCGAAGTTCGCCGAGTTGAGATACCACTCCAGGATCTGCGTGCGCCCGTATTGCGCGGTGATCTGCGCCGCCAGGATACGTTCACGCAGCGCACGGCGGAGGGACGGAGGCTCGTTGAAGAGCAGTAGGTCAAAGACCAGGCGTTGTGCAAGGGTGGGATGTAATTGGTAATCGGTAATTGTGTTGAGAGTGTAACCAGGGTGTTTCCAAAAGCTGGGATCGGTTTTTGCGATGACCGCGTCCGCGAGAGATTTGGGAAGATATTGCGGATTTGTGTCGCTGAGAGGGATGTAGCGGCGCGGCGCGGCGTTTGGAGCAAAGGTAAAAATAACATTCCTTCCGGTGCGGTCATAGATGTTCGTGGGCTGGAGGAGAAGTCCATCGGGTGGGTTGAGGAGAGTTGGAAGAATCTGTATCGAAGGGAGATCACGCGTCAGGTTGACATACGTGAATGCCGTTGCGATGATGAGTGCAGCAATCATCAGTGAAAGGATCATCCCCAGGCTTAGGAAGGAATTCCGTGTCCGGGCTGCACTCGTGTGCTGACGTGCAAGTCGCCGTTCGCGCCGCGCGCGCAGGATGGGGATGGTGGAGGGCATTGGATAAGTATACAGGGAAATAGGTGGGCAGGGAAATGAGAGAAAAGAAAGTGGAAAGAAAAATGAAAATTGGATTGTGCTATACTCTTGTTATATGTCCAGCCTTGGACCCATCTTTGATTTTGTTTTCACCGATCATGCGCTGATTGAAATGGCTCGACGTCAAATCACTCAGGAAGATGTAAAGAATGTGCTTGCAAATCCTGAACAAACTGAAATAGTTCGAGAAGGAAGGGCAGTGTATCAGGCAAAACGTGAAATCGGCGTACCGCCAGGAAATTATTTGCTGCGCGTTTTTGTCGATATTGACTGCAAACCACCTTCTATTGTCACCGTTTACCGAACAAGCAAGATCGAAAAGTACTGGAGACAAGTTATGAAAGTCATTTATGATCGGGAAACCGACACCTTAACTATTATTTTTGCCGAAACACCCGTTGCAGAAAGCGATGAAGACAAGCCGGGTGTGATTCTGGATTATGACGATAAAGGCAATCTCGTTTCGCTGGAAATTTTGGACGCATCAAGACGGGTGAATGTGCCAAGCAAGATCGAATACCAAGTCTCGCCTTTGGCGGGATAAGATTGGAATGGAAGTTGTTGCCAACTCAAAGGGACAAATTGTCATTCCTTCCAAGATCCGCAAACAATTGGGGATCAAGGATGGGACGTATCTTCAAATTGACGTGAACACGCCTACATTGCAGATCATCCTCACACCTGTTACCCGTGAGTATATTCACAGCCTGCGTGGAAAGTACAAAAGCAAAGGATTGATGAAAGCTTTGATGACCGAAAAGAAGCGCGAGAGAAATACTAAAGTATAAATAACTCCGAGAGAAGTCTCGGAGTTCTGTTTTCAAAAAGTCATCGTTCACGCCGCGCACGCAGGATCGGGATGGTGGAGGGCATGGGTCAATTTAACCACAAAGTCTGTGAAGGAATGTGGTTTAATTGGAAGTGGAAATTATTGGAATGGAAACTATCGCCAACTCAAAGGGACAAATCAGCATTCCATCAAAGATTCGCACGCAATTAGGAATCAAAGATAAATCGTTTCTTCAAATCGACATGGATGTCGAAAAGATGCACATTATCCTCACCCCATTGCGTGGAAAGTATAAAGGCAAGGGATTGATGAAGGCATTGATGGCTGAAAAGAAGCGCGAAAGAATGCTATAGCAACAATATTACGAGCATGCCTGTAAGCTTTAATTCGCTAAGGTTTGGAGAGACTTACGAACGCCCAATGTTGGCGAAACTTTGGGGCTATCAAAGTTTCCATGCACTATCCAAGGGGGTCGTTACACCCGCTAGCACAAAATATGTTATTTTCTTTGTAACCAAAGAGAAACAAGCAGCTCTGACACAGTACAACGACTACATTGATGGGAATATGCTTTT
>JBGPNQ010000175.1:0-10365 GCA_041487615.1 Anaerolineae bacterium | reverse complement strand
TCGCGCAACAAACAGCGCAAGGCCTACATCACGAACGGTGCAGCCGATGCCCTCAAGGATTGGATTGCCATTCGGGGGAGCAATGAAGGCGCGTTATTTGTGGAAGTGAACAAAGGCGGTAAGGTATTGATTGAACGCGAATCGATGATCGTCAAGCCATCTAAAAAAGTTGGTGGCGTGGATGTGCCAAACAAGAAAGCAGGACAAACCATTTTTCGAGGCGGCGCGTTGACCTCCCAGGCCATCTATAACATGCTCTACAAGCGTGCCCAGCAGGCAGGCGTCGAGAACTTTTCGCCTCATGACCTGCGCAGGACGTTTATATCTCACCTGTTGGATGCAGGCGCGGATATTGCAACAGTCTCAAAGATGGCGGGCCACGCAAACATCCAAACAACGGCACGCTATGACCGCAGACCCGAGGAAGCAAACCGGAAAGCGGCAAAGTTATTGCGCGTTCCTTATAAGATAAAAAAGGCAGGGCGAAATGATCGATGAAAACATCACGCATGTAAAAAGAGAAAGTGTGTATGTTGAAGGCGAACTGGGCTTCGAGGCAGGCAGGTGGCGCCGTGATAACCCATATGCAAGCAGCAGTCCAACACTTAAACAAGTCTGGTGGAATGGCTGGGACCATGGCAGAAGAATAAAGCAAAGGAAAGATCACCACTTGATGAACGCGATTTGACGAACCAGCCGGGTTGCAGGCTGTGGGAGCTATCCATCATGTTCCATATGAGACACGAAAGGCAGGACGACATGAGGAATGAATACATCACCCATCCAAAAAGAGAAATTGTGTATGCTGAGGGCAAACGAGCCTTCGAGGAACGCACGAACCGCGCCCACAACCCTTATACAGCGAGCAATCTGGCACTTTCAGTAAGCTGGTGGCATGGCTGGGACACGGCCGAAGAAGAAAGCAAGAGCGAAGGGACCCTGCCAGGCCAGGATGACACGCCCGCGCAAATGCACGCCTCGTAAGTCAACGAAAAATAGCAGGAGGATGAGATGCTCGAAATTATTAACCCCATGCAGGAACAGGCTGTCTATGCCGAAGGTAAAACAGACTTTGGAGAAGGCAAGCGCCGCGATTACAACCCGTATCGAAGAAGCAATAAGGAACTCTCGTCCATTTGGTTGAATGGCTGGGACCAGGCTAAGAAAGATCGTGAAGTCAAGGTCAAGTCAAGGATCGCCGCTTGACGTACGCGCCGTATGATTCTATAAGGTTAGCGCTGGAATAGTCATCTCGGATCTTCCCCATTCGTTATCTAATTTTCGGAACGTCAAGAATCACTCGTTCAACCTCTTGCAAAAGTCTTCTTCGCTGCAGAGACCACAGAGAAAATGAGTTTTAAGAGCCTTTTCCACCTGCCCCAACCGCAGGTGCGGGTCAAACGTCTCTGTGTGCTCTGCTCTGGCTGTTTTTTTACCTACTGATGCAAGCTGTGTATTGCGAAGTTGACCGTGAGGTCGATCGTACGTTTGTCTATTTCCACGATGAAACAGTGAACATATTGACCCACTCACCAAGCAAATCTCCAAAACCATCCAAATGATGCACCGGAATAAAATCCTTGACGCTATGCCGAGCGCGTTTATACTTGGCAGACACAACCGGCTCTTAGCATTTATTCGCTAAAGGGTTTACGATGGGCTTTCTTCGGTGCTGAGAGCCGTTTTTAGGCGATCGCGGAATCGGCAGTCGCAACAGACCTAAGATCTTTGTCGGTAGCACTGTCAGGGTTCGACCTCCGCTCACCCCATCTTTTCACTGTCATTGCGAGGAGCGTACTTCGCGACGAAGCAATCTCTCATCATGCTATATGAGATTGCTTCGCTCCCTTCGGTCGCTCGCAATGACGTAATTGTTCGAAAGGCAATCATGTTCTTCACCCGCCAGCAGCTAGAGGAGATCGAGGATAAGAGTCTTGCTCCGTATGGGATGCGAAGCAGGGATTCCAAGGGACGCGCCTACCTGGACAACGAACCCGAGTACCGCACCACTTTCCAGCGCGACCGCGACCGAATCCTGCACACCACAGCCTTCCGTCGCCTCGAGTACAAGACGCAGGTCTTCATCAATTACGAAGGGGACTACTTCCGTACGCGCCTCACCCACACTCTGGAAGTGGCGCAGATCGGCCGGACTCTGGCGCGTGCCCTCGGCGGAAATGAGGATTTGGTCGAGGTGGTCTGTCTCGCGCATGACCTGGGACACTCGCCCTTCGGTCATTCGGGAGAAGTAGCACTCGCCCGTTTGATGAAGGATTTTGGCGGCTTCGATCACAACCGGCAATCCCTGCGCATTGTCACGGAACTGGAGCAGCGCTATCCCGAATTCCCCGGGTTGAACCTTTCGTGGGAAGTGCGCGAGGGCATGGTCAAGCACGAATCGGAATACGACATCTCCGATGCGCGCGATTTCAACCCCGACTTGCGCGGCAATCTCGAGACGCAGATCGCGAATGTGGCAGACGAGCTGGCATACACAACCCACGACCTCGACGATGGTCTGCGCTCGGGAATGATCACGCCTCTCATGCTGGAGGGAATCGCGTTATGGGAGATACTGCGCGAAACATACAAATCGCAGGGACTCAATTTCGATGACATCACGCGCCATCGCATGATCCGCCAGCTTGTTGGACTCATGGTCACGGATATGGTGGAGGCAACCGACAAGCGTTTGAAGGATAGTGCAGTCAAGTCAGCGCTCGATGTACAAAAATTGAAACACAACGTGATTGGATACAGCGAGGAAGTGCAGCGACGCAACCGCGAATTGAAGGATTTCCTCTATAAGAATCTATACCGCCATTATCGCGTGGTACGGATGCAGGTCAAAGCGGAGAGGATAATTACGGACCTGTTCAATGCCTATCGCTCCGAGCCATTGATGCTTCCTGGCTCCGCTCACACATTTATTAGTAAACGAGGATTGGAACGCACCATCTGTGATTACATCGCCGGCATGACAGACCGCTACGCCATCGAAGAACATCAGAAGTTATTTAATCCCCTGGAAAAACCATAGTGCCTGTCATTCTGAGGAGCCGCGAAGCGGCGACGAAGAATCTCGTATCTCGCCTGAGAACGAACTCAGAAATGAGACTCTTCGCTTCGCTCAGAGTGACATATCTACTCCACAAGAGTGAGGTGCAAACATGACACATCAACCAACTTACTTGACACCTGAAGGGGAGAAAAAACTACAAGCTGAATTAGCCGAACTCACAGGTACGCGCCGCGCGGAACTCTCGCAGCGTTTGCGGTCTGCCATCCAAATGGGAGACCTCTCCGAGAATGCGGATTACCACAAAGCCAAGGAAGATCAGGGGTTCCTCGAAGGTCGCATCCAGGAGATCGAAGCCGTCCTGCGCACTGCGATCATCATTGAAAAAACCAATAGCGACGTGGTAACAGTGGGCTCGACCATTACAGTGCAGGAGGAAGGTTTGGATCCGGAGACATATTATCTTGTCGGCGCCAAGGAAGCTGATCCACGCAACGGCAAGATTTCAAACGAGTCCCCCATTGGAAGAGCGTTGATGGATCACAAAGTTGGAGATGTGGTCGAGGCGGATACACCCGGCGGCAAGATCAAGTTCAAGATTTTGAAAATCGAATAATAACCCCGATGTTATTGCGAGGGCGTTAGCCCGACACCGCCTGATTTGCTTGGCAAATCATTGGTCGGTGCCGGGGAGCAATCTCCTCCTAAACGGTAGCACCTTTGCAAATCCGAGATTGTGTCGCCACGGCGCCACGCGACGCTTCGTTGGGCTTCGCCCTCATCGCAATGACAGTTATGAACAAGAGACCGCCGAATTGGCGGTCTCTGTTTGATTCAGCTTTGATCAGCCTCCGCTGCGGGGCCAGATCGCGAGTTCCAGAGTGATGCGTTCGAAGTAACTCTTCTGAGGCGCGGCGCCTGCCCCGTAATCCATATCCACAATAGTGGCGAGCAATTGCAGGGTCGCGGTTTCGAGCAGCACCTGCTCCTGCGGTTTGACCACGATCAATTCGCCCTTCGGTTCCAATCTGGCGCGAATGTTCGGGTCGTTGTAAGCGTGTTCGGACATCAAAACTTTCGTGGCGGTCTTGATATCGTTCTTATCGAAAAGCCAGATCTCGAGCGCAGCCACCTTTTTGGGTTCGCCAACGCCAATGGTCTCGGAAACGCCGACACCATACTCACCGAGGAATTCTCCACCACCGGTATCGATGCTGAACGATTCGTCATACAGGTCATCGCCCAACACGTAGGTGGTCATGGTCTGCGTAATTGGCGGGGCCAGCCCCAGGGATTGGAAATCGGTGCGTTCGGCCTGACGGCTGGCTTCATTGGCCTGCATCACGGCTGTAACAGGACCAGTTCCCTTACGAAGCAAACGGTATAGGTAAAACCCGCCCACTCCAAGCAGAATTACTACAACCGCGATGGAAGCGTAGAGCACCAGGCTGGTCATGCCGGAGGATTGACCTGCAGGCGTGGCCTGAATGGGTCCTTTCACCGTTTGGATCGTGGTGCTGAAGTTTTGTATGGCATTCGGATCCAGGTAGCTTGGATCAACCTGTACGCGTGCAAATGTCGGTCCGGCCGCTGCGCCCAAATTATCCCAACGCCGTACGGCTGCATCGATATCACCCGTGCGGTTGTAGGAGTCGATCGTCATGCGCAGATAATCATCCTGTAGATCTGCACGGAGAACCTCAGGCGTGCCGTCGGTCCATTGCACCGGCCAAATTCCCCAGCCAACGATCAAGCCGAGCAGCAAACCCAGTACAACGCCGAGGATGAGAGACACTCTTGTGTTCTTGAGAAGGTTCCTTATGATTGCAATCACAGCTTCCATGGCATAGTCCTTTTTCGCGGGATGTCTGCTTTTATTATATACCATCCCTTGCACAAAACCACAGTCGAAAGTACCAAAAGCGGCCGCACTACGCGGATTCCATCAAATATAATACCCGCTCGGACTCGTTCACGTTGATCGCCTCGTGGATCTTGAATCTCTGTTGGAACGCATCTTCAAATCCCTGACGCGTATATGCGGGGAAAATATCTTCCCGTGAGGCAAGCAGCTTTTTTACCTGGCTGTCAGACTTGGGAACGAATTCGATGACGAGCCACGTCCCAGCCTCTGCAAAGAAGTCTGCGAGCTGCGGTAAAGGGACGTTGTTTGAAATGGCAAGATGATGGATGACAGCCAGTGCAAGGACCATATCTGCCGGGCCGCGAGATGCAAAGGAATCACGCTCGCGGTTCGCCCAGCCGATGGCAGGGCTGGGATTGGTAAGGTCAAGCAACAATGGCAAAAGATTTTCATTCTGCTCAGCTTTTACCTGACGATAATTTTGTTCCACTGCTGTTGGGTCAATATCGAATGAAATCACCCGCGAACCTGCATCGCAGGAAACGCGGCTAAAGACCCCATTGTTAGCACCCAGATCCCATGTCATGGCAGGCTTGAGGCGGCTTGTCCATTCATGTACCAGTTGTTTCTTGTGCTCGAATGCCGCATCCGAATAGTTTGTAATGTCGTAATAATTTCCCCATTCCGTGCCACCGGGTTTCCATTCCAGCTTTTTCACTGTCCCTTCAAGGCTCTCGATCAATCCGGTCAGCGCCTGTTTACTTATCGAGCCACCACGCGATCTTACTTCCTCACCCGCGTATTTCTTCTGAGCGCTTGCATGTAAATGAACATGCGTCAGAAGCCCAAAATTGAAGCGCGTCTTCCCCGGCAGCAATTCACTTGCCAGATCGAGCGGAACGCCGTCAATATAGACTCGCAGCAATTGATTGAGTCGAACGTCCTTCAATGCCATCAAAGCAAGGGGCGCAAGGAAATGCTGGCAGAACTGCCGATAGGCAACCCAGGGCTGTCCTTCCTGATACAGCTCAAAGGAAAGGGTGTCGATCAAAGCCGCCCTGCCGCGCACAAATTGGATGTTGTAGGCGCTGGCGTCCTTCAACGACATTCCGGCTTTCAAGGCGCGTCGTTGGATGGATAACGTGGTCAGCGCGGCATCCTTCAACTGGCCGAACGACCATTCATACGGATAGGATATGAACGGTACGCGCTCCGGCTGGATCACTTTGTACGCCAATGCTGGCTCCGCCGGAGCCTGGTCCGCTACTTCAACGTGCGGAATCAACAACCCCGCTTTGACCAGCTTCTCATACAAGCCTGATTCCACGAGTCGCACATATTCCGCTTCGTACTTGCGGTTGACCTGTCGGTAGAGGACACCGCCACGCGAAAACAGGAACCCACTCGGGTCCCTGAAGGAAGCATAGAGTTGTCCGTTATTTGGTTGAGTCGTCATCGTCCTCATCGGCTGCTTCTGACTTTTTTCCAAACAATCCTTTGATCTTGCCCCATGAGGCGCGCAATGCGATTCCAAGTCCGAGCAGGGCCGCGATCAGCAGTTGGATCAAAAAACTGCCGGACCCGGGATCCAAATAAAGATGTGGTGCGAAGTGCATACTATCTCCTTATATTGGAAAAATCTTGCGAAGGTTCCTCCTCTCAGGACCGCCTGCGCAAGATTATTTTAGTTCTATTCAACGGTTTCAGGAACGACATCTTCCAACAGGAAGGTTTCCTGACAATTTGTACATTGAGCCTCGCGCTTATTTGCGACGACAAGCAAGCCGCCGCATTTCGGGCAGGGCATTTTGAGTGGGCGCTTCCAGGAAGTGAAATCGCAGTTCGGGTAATGCTCACAACCGTAGAACGTGCGTCCCTTGCGGGTCTTGCGTTCGACCAATTCGCCGCCATCCTTTGGACAAAGCACGCCGATCTTTTCAAGCCACGGTTCAGTATAGCGACAGGTTGGGAAATTGGAACACGAAATGAATTTGCCAAAACGTCCATAGCGGATGACAAGTTCACCACCATCATCCGGGCACTTGCGGCCGATTGGCTCGGGTCCGCTTTTGGTGACAGGCATCTCCGCCTGCGCCTTCTTCAAATCCTCCGCGAACGGATGATAGAACTCATGGATGACTTCCGTCCATTCCGCCTGACCCGATGCGATCATATCGAGGTCTTTTTCCATGCGCGCCGTAAACTGGAAGTCAACAATATCCGAGAAATATTGCACCATCAGATCATTGACCTGCATACCGATCTCTGTCGGCATGAGTCGTTTCTCTTCCCGCAGAACATAGCCGCGCTGTTGAATGGTTGAAATCGTCGGCGCATACGTGGACGGCCGGCCGATGCCATCCTCCTCCAATGCCTGCACAAGCGAGGCTTCCGAGTAGCGCGGTGGCGGCTGCGTGAAGTGCTGTTCCGGAATCAAACGGATCAATTCCTGCTTTTGTCCCTCGGCAATCCCCGATGGAATACGGACATTCTCCTCATCCTCTTCCGCTTTTACATCCTCATTCTTGGCTTCTTCATAAACAACCAGGAAGCCGGCAAACTTCACATCAGAACCGGAAGCACGCAGCAAATATTCATGCTCCATTGTTTTGCCGGAGACTTCCACCTGAAGTGTGTTGTAGACCGCCGCCTCCATTTGCGAGGCAACAAATCTCTGCCAGATCAGGCGATATAACTTGTACATCGCAGGTTCGAGATATTCCTTGACTTGTTCCGGTTCGCGCATCACAGATGTTGGGCGTATCGCTTCATGCGCTTCCTGTGCATTTGCAGAGCGCGTCTTATATTGAGGTGAATCGGCGGGCATGTACTCATCGCCATATTTTCCGCTGATGTATTCGCGCGCTTCCTTTTGTGCCAGGCCAGAGACATTGGTCGAGTCTGTACGCATATACGTGATGAGGCCGGTTGTTCCACCATTGCCAATATCCTGACCTTCATACAGTCCCTGCGCCAGAGCCATCGTCCGTTTGGCGGTAAATCCAAGCTTGCGCGAGGCATCCTGCTGCAATGTGGATGTTGTGAACGGAGCCGATGGTTTACGCCTGCGTTCGCCGCGTTTGACTTTGGTGATTGTATAAGCCGCGGTCTCCATATCAACGAGGATCGGCTTGACCGTTTCCTCATTGGGAAGTTCCGGTTCCTTCTCATCGATCTTCGCCAGCTTCGCCAAAAACGTGGATTTCAATCCTTGGGGCTTTAACTCTGCATGGATGGACCAATATTCCACGGCGACGAAATTCTCGATCTCGCGCTCACGATCTACGATCAGCCTGAGGGCCACCGATTGAACACGCCCAGCCGAGAGACGTCCGCGCACCTTTTCCCACAGGATGGGGCTGATGCTGTAGCCCACCAATCGGTCCAGGATACGGCGTGCCTGTTGGGCATCCACCAGATCCATGTTGATGTTGCGCGGATGAGAGAACGCGTCCTTGATGGCGCCTTCCGTGATCTCATGGAAAACGACGCGTTTGGCCCGCTCCGGTTCGATCTCGGCTGCCTCGAGTAAATGCCATGAAATGGATTCGCCTTCACGGTCCGGGTCGGTCGCCAGGAATACTTCCTCTGCCTTTTGGGCAAGCTTCTTGATCTCTTTGACAACTTCCTTCTTCTCGTTCGGGACGCGATATTTCGGCGTGAAATTATTGTCGATATCCACCGATAGTTGCGACTTCAAAAGATCGCGCACATGCCCCACCGAGGCCCGGACGGTATATCCCTTGCCCAGAAAACGCCCCACCGTTTTGGCCTTGGCCGGTGACTCGACGATCACCAGCTTGCCATCACGAAGGACGACCTTTTCGGGCTTGGGTGGCGGAGTCATGCCGGCGTGGGCATCCGTCCTGCCCATTTTATAGAGTTTGGTTCCACACACGGGACAAATACCAATCGTGACAGGCGAGCCCTTTGCATTAAAACTTGCCACGGGATCGTTCATCTCACGCTTGGTCTTACACTTCATGCAATATGCTTCCATAAATTACCTTTGTCAACTTCATTGCGACAATCTGGGAGTGTCTAAACTGACGGGCTAAAGCTGTTCTTGCCACCTGGACACGCTGACTCGGAGAAAATAAATCTCACTGACTCTGTGTCTCCGTGGCGAAGTCCACGACATCAATCACTCCCGACCATGTCTACAAATACTTCTCCTGGTTATGTTTTTTCAAATGTTCCACTACATCGCGCACTTTTTGTGACTGATCGGTCTTACAGATCAGGAGAACGTCGCCGGCGTCCACAACGACAACATCGTCCAAACCAATCGTGACGATCAGGCGTTCGTCGTTTCTACCATAAACGAGCGTGTTGTGGGTATCCATCAAAAGATGCTGGGTATTCACCGGGACATTTCCATTCATATCGGGGAACAGCACCTCAAATAGTGACTCCCACGAGCCCACGTCGCTCCAACCAAGTCCGCCTGCAGGGAGAACGGCCACCTGCCCGGCTTTCTCCATAATTCCATAATCAATCGTCTGCGGTTTGAGCTGCTGCCAGTGCGAGTGGAGGACGTGTTCCTGGTCCGACGTGCCCCATGCCGCTGCAATCTCTCCAACGGCTCGTGATAATTCAGGCATTTGTCTTTCTATCTCCGCAAGGATCGTATCCGCCTTCCAAACAAACATGCCGCTGTTCCACGAGTGATCACCTGTCCGCAGGAATTGTTCGGCAGTTTCCTGATCCGGTTTTTCCTTGAAGTGTTTTACTTTATACACAGGATACTTGTAATCGCCGTCCAGCGGCTCGCCCTGTTCGATATAGCCGTATCCCGTGGACGGGAATGTTGGCGTAATTCCAAGCGTGACAAGAAAATCCTTTGAGGCAACATCAAACGCAGCACGAATTAGATAACGGAACAAATCCTTGTCCCGGATGAAATGATCCGAGGTCAGGATCGCCATCATCGCTTCAGGGTCACGCTTTTTCAGGATGGAGGCGGCTAATCCTACCACAGATGCCGTTCCGCGCGGCGCCGGTTCGATCAAGTAATTCTCAAACGGAATGGTCGGCACCTGCACCTGCATTTGTTCGGCTTGTTCGGTGACCGTTACAACCAAAATTCGTTCAGGAGGAAATAACTTCTCGAGACGATTGACTGTGCTCTGAAATAATGTTTCCTTTCCGAGCAAAGGCAGTAACTGTTTTGGCTTTTCTTTTCTCGAAACGGGCCACAGACGAGTTCCCCCGCCTCCAGCCATGATGACCGCATATGTATGTTCCATATCCTATACCAAATAATCAGATTGTTCTTCGCGCACGGCGACATAATTCATGCCACCCACCTGGCGCACCATTCCCTTGAGTTCCATCAATGCAAGTGTTGCCGAAACCTTTTCGATCGGTAGTTCAGTTTGATTGCGTATCTCATCCACGTGCAGAGGTTCAGCGCTGAGAATATTCATCAGCCGCGCTTCCGTTTCATCAGCAGGGATGATCTTGCGTGCAGCCTTGTGTT
>JBGPNQ010000174.1:0-10368 GCA_041487615.1 Anaerolineae bacterium | reverse complement strand
GTTAACTTTTTCAATACATCAGCTATATATTCTGTTACTTCTTATGGGATGATGATCCGTAGCGCATTCGGTCTATATAGGCTGGACTTATTAGAGCAATTTAGATTAAAACAACCAAAAGATTCGGTAGAAGAGTTTCAAGTTTGGAAAAATTTGGGAGAACTTATTGTCTTGGGGCAGGAATCACTAGACTTTACTCCCTTGGAGTATGAAATAAAGAGGCAGAAGAATTAATAAATCTATTTCAATGCTCCATTGCCACAACTCTTCATCCTGAGCACAATTGCGCCGCTATGTTAATAAGGTGACAGTCATCTTGCTCCCTACACTTTGCTTCGGGAGTGCTACGCAAAGATGACTTTCACCTTGTGTTTGAATATCTTCCCTCAATCGCCTTCTTCAGAAACCGCTACTGCCATATAGCCAGAATGCTGCCAGCGATACTGAGTCCCACGAGTTGATTGCAGACTCGGATCATGAAGAGCTTGAAGGGAATCTTTTCCCAAATTAGTTCGCCGATTTCAAGCGGCACTACGAAACCGATGCAGACGATGACTCCTATAACAATTCCCCCAACTATGTTTGTCACATCCGCGAGCTTCAGGATCACTGCCAGCACGACAGTCATAACCAGATGCCCGATGAGTCCCGCGGCGATCCAGCGGCTGGCTGGCTTCATTTCTTTCCCCGTAAGTTCCACCCAGGCATTTCCAAAAAATTTCGGCATGAACCATAGCAAGCCGATCCCCGCGTGAACGATCGCGGCAACCAGAACTGCCAGCGGGTTGATAGTTAACAAGCTGGTCGCTAGAGGCGACATATTTCACCTCCTATTTGTGTAATGTCTTTCTCCTCAAGAGAGGGAAAACTCCATCCCCAGTTGATAAGCTCTCTTGAGATAATTCTGCCTAGCTTCATCATCGGTAACTGGCACATTATAGAAATAAACGTGTTCGACATTCTTGACCCCGGGATACCGCAATCCCCAATCATCAATGATTCGCGTCATCGGCAGTTCCCAGTCCGTTTTATAGTCCTGTTCCTTGAAGAGGGTCGTGCTGATGACCAGTGCCTTTTCATGTTGAAGCAACGGGATCCGTCCTTTTGCCTCCCCGCGCCAGCCCTCAGAAGTCAAGGCATAGGCATCACCGTAGGCGAAGACGCGTTCGAACCATCCCTTCAAGATCGCAGGAAAGTGCAACCAGAACACGGGCGCAATAAAGGCAAGACCCTGAGCACTTTTTACTTTCTCCCACTGATTAATAACATCCTTGGGCCTGTGGGCGTGGATAAACCTCGCCACTGCTTTGTCATCCTTGTTGCGGAGCCAGCGGGAAGCAATGAACCTTTGAATAGGCCCACCGGCAGCGTCCAGCACGTATTTTTTCAGGTTCATTTCTTCGAGAATCTCCGGTGGCATGCTTTCATGCACATAACTGGCAAAGTCGTTTATGCGAAAAACCGGGTCGAATCGGATGGCATACAGGTCTACCACTTCACTGGTGTGACCGGCATCCTCCAGTCCTTTGGTGAACTGCTGGAGAATGGCGTGGCAAAATGACTTGGGATTCGGATGTGCATACACTGTCAAGATATTCATCGGTTTTTCCTTTCTTAAAATTTATGCATTCAGTTACATTCGCTCCGTTCGCTTCTAATTCTTTCATCATTTGTGCCCATTTCTCCCAGGTCCATCCACAGCTGTCGTTTGCAGTCTGAGCATCGGAAACGGATTATTTTGTCTCCTTGGGCTGTTATCCCGCGCGTTCCTGCATCTGGCTGCGCACAAACAGAAATGTCCCAACGACAAATCCCACTGTCTCGATGAGCGAGATAGCGTAACTGCCAATTGACCCTGGAACGGAAAGGAGAAACAGGACTGGCCGGCCAATACCACCAACCAACCCAGCAACCAAAAACGACCAGCTGGCGATTTCAAGCTGCGGCTTGCCCAGGCTCATTCGGTCGACTAGGAACCCAAAGAAGAAATTAACGAAAGCCGTGAACACGCCATAAGCGTGCAGTACTTTCCAGGTCTGGTACTGGCTCTCGGTTAGCATGGAGCCCCCGAATAAATTCACGGTCAGGGGAACTCCAACCACAACACCGAGAACTAGAAATAAAACCACGCCGAAGACAATATTCTTCCTGCCTATATCTACACCTGCAAAAATTTTATTCATGACAACCTCTTTTCGCTTTTAGCTTTTGATACTTCTTACGTAGAAATCATAGTCTGAACTTTTTCGGCAACCTTCTCAGCGATTTGCTTGCACTTCGTGATGCAGTCACCTTCGATGTAGTTATTCACTTCCATTGGGTTAGAAAAATCACAATGTGTGATCGCCTGACATTGGGTGCTGCCGAATTCTTTGGTAAACCATCTCGATAGCTTGTATCCACGGTTCATGCTGCGGTTGAACTTGTTGATCTTTTCATCGAAGGCATAACCACCAACGGTCATGATGGCAAGCAAGCGGATGACCCGGAGGGGACTGTCTTCGATTTCACCAGCCCGCAAGCCAATAGCCATTACACCAGCGGTGAAGGCGCTGCAAGTGCGTCCCATGAATAACGTTCCTCCCATGAAGGCGGAGGTTGCATCGAGGAGTTCCTGATTTTGTTCAGGAGCATAGCCGAGATGGATGAGCACTGCCTGGGCACAGTGGAAATTATTTTCGACCAGGTACGAGTAGAGCTTGGAGTAACCTGCCCTTCGAGCAGGGGGAATGGGTTCCCGGTGGTTGCCATTATGGGCATCCATGAAAAGCTCGGGTGACCGCAGTACCGGTAGGATGCAATGCCTTGGGAAGCGATCCTTCCCACGGATCTCCCGGCACTGAAGGGTATGATGGCAGGCGATAAAATTCTGGCATAATGCATGCCCTTTATCGAAGATCACCGGCAGGCCTCGGTCGTCCTTGCGCAGACCGAAATGTGTGCCCATCAGCACTAGGGGTGAGGTGATTCCGCCGCATTCGAACCCGGTATTGCCTATGCCCCCTGGCATTCCAGCGCTGAGCCTGACTAACCATTCTTTCTCAGTCGATGTAATATCCAGGATAGTCTTCATCACCGTTGGTGCGCAGTGACCCATTCGTAAAAGGCTAGCGAAACCCAGTCTCCGGTAGCTCCAATTCGAAGCCAATGTGGATTTTTGAGATTGATTGTGCGTTTCCAGCAGATTTTTCATTCGAACCTCACCCAGATATTTTGGTACGGTTTCCTTCCCTTCGGCCGGTGGCAATCAGATTTTCGTATTCCAAGCCGCCAAGGGACCTGCCGAGTACTAGGAAGGAGCTCTGATTTTCGTTATGCTTGTGCAGGATTTCGCCTGTTAACAAGATCACACCAAGCACGATCAGCAATATTGCAGCTAAGGGATTCACAACCAACAGGAAAAAAGGTTGAAGATGTTGACGAGCTGAACCATCAGGTTTCCTTTCGGTTTATCCAAAACAGAACCCGTGGCAACTCGTTTGACGGCGACCAGCATTCCTAACAGGATTAGTATTGTGATTCCAAGTATCCTCTGATTGAGCAGATGCATCTCTTCCTCCTCAAAGTGCACATCCAACACAGGACAAAGCAATACCCCACCACTCTTGCACAAAACGAAACTTTCCCATTCCTAACAATATCTTACATGAATTAGGATCGTTTTCAATTATGACAAACTTCTCTGATTTAGACGTGTAATGTCACCTTGATAAAGCCTCAATGCATGAGTAATAATATATCAAAGATAAGTGTCATCGGTTTTCAAAAACTTTAATACAAAAGCGCCGTTATGACAAACAAAGTCGCAATTGTCTAGGTAGACTTTAAAAGGGATTTGTCGATTTCTTTTCGACCTTCATCGGGGGATTCAATATAAGAGAAATGCCCCGTATCTTTTAACAGGACAAAGCGAGCCCTGGACATTGCTTGAGCAACATGGACTGCACATTCCACCGGGACGAAATCATAATCTCCGTGAATGACCAAGGTTGGGATATCAAGCCCTTTAAGTTTGGGAGCCAAATCATAATCACTCAAAAACCATGTTTCGTTATATAGCCGTTTTTCGATTGCTCGCGCTTTTAAAATTCCCTCTTTTGTAAAGCTTGATCGCAAGCTTCTAATCACCTGTTCAAGATGCTTTGGCTCTCTCACAGTTGCTCTGAAATGGACTCGATAGTAGTCGGCAACAGTATCTGGGTCCCCTTCTTGATACTTTGCTTCCGATGCCCTCGCTTTCAGTTCTTCAATATCGGCAGGCGTTTTTTCGCGGCGACTCTTTCGCAGCAATAAGTTTTCCTCGTGTGAAACCGGAGCGGTATTCATGATGATCAAATGCGATAAGCGTGTCGGATGTCGAATCGCGTATTCCAAAGCCAGGAGCGCACCCCAGGAATGTCCCAGAAGCGCGACGGTTTCCAACTGGAAATATTTTCTCACTCTCTCCAAATCTTCGACGTCTGATACGATGCTGACATCCTCAGGCTGGACGTCCCTCGCAGATTTTCCGCGTCCCCTCTGATCGTAGTAAATGAGCCGAAACGAATCAGATAAGCGATCCAGATTGGGAAGCAAATACGTGTGATCGAAATCGGGTCCGCCGTGCAGGATGATGATCGGCTGTCCCTCACCGATTTCGCGATAATACAACTCGGCATCGCCCACCGGGACATAACTTTCACGGGAAACAAGTGAATCTGACTGGAGAGAAGCGCACATGACACAGCTCCGAAACTTGCCGCTAAGTTTTCATTTCCATTCTAGCATAGAGTTTTTTCACGATCGCCAGAGCCGCGTACCCTGAGTACAATAGCGCCGCTATGACAAATAAAGTCGCAATCGTCACCAATAGCACAGGGAATCTTTCTAACCGCATGGTCCCGCTTATTTCCTGCAACCAAAAAGCGGAGACCCGAGAGCAGACTACTGATTCTGTTTTAGAATTGTCCGTATGCCCAACATTTACTTTATCCTCTTCGAATTCATTATATATCTCCAGTTTGCGCTTTGTCTTCACCACGCGTGGAAACAAGGAACACGAAATCTGCTCCGGTTATTGGCGGGAATCATTTATGGCGTTTTGCTTGAACTGGCAACGATTCGTCAATTGCAGGCATATGAATATGGCCGATTCCTGATCATGGTCCTCGATGTTCCGCTCTGCATTGGCATTGCATGGGGTTGCATTCTCTATAGCGTGATGAAATTCTCGAATGCAAGCAGCGTGCCCTATTGGGCGCGTCCCATCCTCGATGGGTTGCTTGCGCTAAATATCGATCTTGCCCTGGATGCGATTGCCATCCGTCTCGGCTTTTGGGATTGGGGACAGGGGCTAAAATTCCAATACTTTGGAGTGCCCTATGCCAATTTCTGGGCGTGGTTCTGGGTGATTTTTTCGTTCTCGCTTGGGTACCGCCTTCTTGCCCACCGAGAAGACTGGGTTGTAACGTGGCTTTCACCGTTGCTGGCTTTGATCGTTGGACTCGCTGGCGTTTTGGGAAGCAACATTATCATCGCATATGAGGTCCCATTCGAGGATCATAGAATATTCATAGCTGGCACACTGTCTCTTGCCCTGATCCTTATCATCTCAATGCGACCACGTTTTTATCTCAAACCAGTGCCGCCGTTGGTCTTTTGGGTCCCTTTCCTGACACATGTCTATATCTTGATCGCGGGCTTGATCTCCGGAGTAATTTTCAACCCGCCATTCTTATTATTGATTGGTCTTCTAATGAGCGGCATTGCAGTCTATTTGCATCTTCCAACAATTCAACATTTTCTAAGGACTCGGAGTTTCTGAAAAACTTCGAAGACTTTGGAATAATTACTTAGAGAACGTTTCTTAAGTCAATTTGTGGTCAATTTCAACATACGTCGAATGCTGGCAATGTAAACAACCGACTCGCTGGATGAAACTGTATGTTCAAAATCACGAGATAGTCGACGATAGCGACCCAGCCAGCCGAAGGTTCGCTCAACAATCCAACGATGCGGCAAGATTTCAAATCCTTTGGCTTGATCGGATCTGCGCACAACATCCAACTTCCAACCAAAATGCTTGCGCACTTCGTTGACGATAGACACATATGCGCCATCTGCCCAGACCAGTTTCAAGCGACACCAGCGATTATGAACGCTGAGTTTGATTTTATCGAACAACTTCTGCAAGGTTTGGTATCCACCGCGACCATCTTGAATACTTGCGCTATGAACCAAAACCATCAAAAGCAAGCCCAAAGTATCTACAATAATGTGGCGTTTGCGTCCAGGAGTTTGTTTGTGGACATCCACGCCGCGTTGTTCACCGCCTTCCGAAGTTTTTACGCTTTGACTGTCAATGATCACGGCACTCGGTTTGGGATCACGCCCGGCTTGTACACGGACTGTCTTCACCAGAGCTTCATTAATGCGCACCCACAGACCTTGTCGCTTCCAGCGCCGAAAGTAACCGTAAACGGTTTGCCAAGGAGCAAAGTCTTTCGGCAACATGCGCCATTGACAGCCCGTTCGTACAACGTACAGAATTGCATTCATGATCTGCCACATCTCCCATTTGCGCGGGCGTCCCAGACGATGCTTTGGAAAGAAATCCATAATCAACAACCATTCGGTATACTTGAGATCGGTCGGGTAGGTTTGGGTGAATTTAGCCATTCTCCCATCTTACCCGACCATTTAAGAAACACTCTCTAACTGGAAAATTTAGAGTCTCTTCTTCAGGAATAATTTCTGAGTCTTAGCGGGATTTAGTTCAATTGATGGTGAGGAATTCAATGCTGAACCTGTCCGGTAGGTAACCCTGTCCGCGGGCGTTGAGTCCGTCAAGGGTTGTCATGGGGTCAGAGTATAGCTTGTCCCCCCTGTCCCTTATCCCCTATCCCCTTGTCCTCTGTCCCCTATTCACCCTTCCCTGCTCTTCATCCATATGCACGTCGAACCACATAATCATCGCGTTCGATGGTATCCAGGATGCGCTCGAACTGCCTGCAATATAGATACGAAGCCAGTTGGCAGCGTTTCACCCGCAGGCTCCGGATATATTCCCTGCCCTCCCGAAAAAGTCTGCGCGCCAGCATCACCCTGTCCTTTACCCAGCTCCGCACGGCAGGATGGTCCGGAGTTTGGATGTCCTGTTCGGGGAGGACGTCACTGGGAATATTGATGAATCCATTTGCCATGTCGGGGATGGTATCGCGCAGCAGATGGGTAATATGGGCGGCGATCGCCGCCGAATACTGGTTCTCTGATCTGGGATAGTCATGGTCGTTGCCGATAAAATATTGCAGTCCATCCACTACCGACCTGCCCAGGCATCCGGAATACCAATTCAATTCAGCGCTGTTGATCGTACTGTCCTTGCGATGGGCGTCGAACTGGATGATCGCAAACATATTCTCCACGAAGGAACGTAAATTGTCGCTGTGGTTGTGCCGGGACTCGGTGAGCCGCAGGAGCAACTCCTCTTCCGGACGGAGATCGTCCATCAATCCATCGCCGGAGAACAATCTCTTGATCAATGTGTCCTGCCGCGTAACGAACCGGATGCGGTCTTCGTTCGTAGCACTCGACTCATCGACAATATCGTCGATCCAGCGGAAATAGGCATACGCCCGAAAGAAGTCCTCTTTTAGATCCCGGTCGACAAATACGCGCCCAATGAAATACGTTAATTTGCTCGCCTTCCAGGTAATGGAGCCTGCCAGTGAACGTGGTGGATTTGTGCGTTCGATAACCCGCGTCATATTTGGAATATGAAATATTATACGGTACAATCCCGCCACAACTACTCCGCAAAATATTATATCTATTTTCTCCTGGAATGACTTCAACCGTTCCTGTGATAATTTAAGGGAAACCCCATGCCAGACGATCAAAGTCCAATCGATAAAGTCGGAAACAACCTTGGAAAATGGCTTCTTGGCACAATCTCCACCATTACAGTTGTTGTCAGCTTCGTGAACATGATGCGGGGAAACTTCCAGTTGGGCGTTTTGATCTTCGCGGTTCTGATCACCTTAAACCTGCTCCTTGGCCTGCTATATATCATTTTCCAGACAAAACCTGTTTCCAGCCGGTCGAAGAAGCGGATGCATCCTTATGAAAAATACAGGACGGCAGCAATTGCAGGCGTTGCACTTCTGGTGATCGCAGTCAGCGTTGTGCTTTCGATGAGGTCAAACCGGGAATTCATTGCGATAGCCATGATGGGCACACCCACTGCTACCGCTGGCCCAACATCCACGCCGCTCCCGCCGAAGACGACGATGCTGGTGACAGTCAAGGACGATCACCCCTGTCTCATTGATGGCATGGGCATATTCGATGGCATGTTACGCAGGGATACACTCGATATTGGTATTAATAACAACTCCAACCGGGATCTTCTGATCACCTCTGCAATACTCAAACCAATATGGATCAGCTACAACCAGTGGATGGGACCGACTCCCATTAATGCCTCCTACGATGTGTCTGTAGCAGAATGGTGGTCCGAATTCGAGAGGCTCCCGGAAAATGTTTTTTTTCAGGGACCCAATACGCCCGCGCCTGAGCCTGAAATCCTCTCAAGGATTGCCAGAGTAGGCCATACATTTTGGTTTCAGCCCAGCCCAATTGAGGTCAAGGAAATCATAGGTGACAAATATACGATTAAGAGAAATTCACAGGAGCGCTTTGAAATCGTTCTGGGATTGTCCGGGACCGAAGAGTCTCTTTGGGGATCCCTCATTTTTGAAATAACCACTGACGACAATCAAACCTTGACCTCCGATCCAGTTGAATTTGCGGTTTGTTATGAACCCATTTCGGAAAACCTGTTTTCCAAACCCTTGAGAACGGCAGCTCAAAATCCTGAAACGAATCGAAATGGGATCACCTGGTTTGCCTGGAATGATGCCGCGAAACAGGATAGCGGCGGGGTGGTCGTTGAAATCTCTCGAATTGTGCTGGCGGAAAACTCCAATGGCATGGATTTCGCCTGGGTCTCTGACGAGTCATGGACCTCTGGAGAAATCTTCTTCAAGATCCAAAACAATACAAACAGACGTCAGTTGATTTTGCCTTCGAGCGCGGATATTAACTTCAATCACGAGACACAGTTCAATTATATGTTACGGGGCTTCGGAGAAAGTCTGGATGGTTATATTCGTCCCGGTGAAACAAAGATAGGAAGTTTGCAATTTACAACAGCAGATCTTTCTCCGTCCGATATAAAAAACCTGCAACTCAAAGACATTGGATGCGCCTTTAATGACATTACGGGATGTTCCGGTCCTGCTTTTGAGTTTGATATTGATCTTTCTACACCTGCAAACGATCCTCTTCCTGCAGAGATCAGAAAGCTGATCTCGCCTTAAGATCGATGCTTGTCTCGCGGGCATTGAGTTGTCAATGGTGGTTGTCATGGTCAAAAGTATGGCATAGCCAATTCTGACAATTCATCGTTCCAAGCAGAGCTGGTATTACCCAGTATTCGCCGCCAAGTACAGCGATGCGGCATCTTCGAGACGGCGGTATAAGCAGGGAGCACTCAAAGTTTGTTAGTCATGTTAGTCGCGTTGGTCTCGGCGGGCTAAAGCCCTGCCTCAGCTCGTGAAAGTCGGCTAGAAGCCGACTCCCTTTTCAGCCCGAAGGGCTTCCAAGCACTGAGCAGGCGGCTTCAGCCCCAGCGATTAAAAATCCATCTACAATCTTTTAGCGCACCCTATAAGCAGTATTATTCCTTGGATCTATTGGTTTCCTGTATAATCATTCTTGCGAGCGTCGGCGTGGATGTGACACGCGGACTAACACTTATAAAACGGGAGTCAGCGTTTCCATCTGGTTGAGTGTGGTTCTCCGTGCTTGGAATAATCGGATGCCAGTTTAATTCTGGCACGCTCGTATCATCTTTTTTCATTCCCCATTTTCTTCGAAAACTTATCAAAAAATCCTTGTCTCCGGGGCGATCTTTGCGTCTTCGCGGTCAAAAAATGTTTTGTGACCCTTCATGGTAAATCAAGGTAAAATCTCCTCACCACGGTCTCGATACGCCCCTCCACCCCGAATAGCATCGGGGCAGGCAGGCATTCGGGGCTACTCGACCACCAACCAATATCTGTTATCTTTTCTCGGAAACTCATGTCAAACGAATCCTCGTCATCTATTCCATGAACAAAGTGGGACGCATCATCCCATCTACGAACAAACAGATCCTGCGCGACATTTCGCTCGGCTTCTATTACGGCGCCAAGATCGGCGTGCTCGGTCTCAACGGCGCGGGCAAGTCCACGCTGCTGCGCATCATGGCGGGCGAGGACAAGGACTTCATCGGCGAGGCGCGCGCCGCGGCGGGCACGCGGATCGGCTACGTGCTGCAGGAGCCGC
>JBGPNQ010000173.1:0-10372 GCA_041487615.1 Anaerolineae bacterium | reverse complement strand
TTATAGATCACGCCGTTGAAAAATGCGGACGGCCAGAGTCAATGTTCCAGCAAGATAAAGAAATGCATATACGACCATCAGCGCACTGGGAACGGATGTAGCTCCAAATGGTGAAATGCCCATCGCGGCCGCGATGGGTGATTGCATTTCGAACGCTGCCCGTCGCCACAGCGATTCGCTGGGGATGATCAAACTGGTGATGACCCCGATTTTGACTGCCGTGTCATTATGAAGCGCCGCGCCGATTTGCTCGATCCAGCCTCCGATGAACGATAGACCGTACAATCCAAAAACGATTCCTCCCGTCGCCAGCGCGGGAAACGCGGCTGAGAACATGAGCGTAATTGTCATGATCAACACAGACTCCATGTAAATGAGTCCGAGTCCGGCCAACAAATGATCAGGCGTGTATCCCGTTTGCACAAACATGCTTGTTACAGCGCCACCCGCCATCAACAGAACATAGAGCCCAAGCAACCCTGCAAAGCCCAGCCATTTTCCCAGCACTACATCTGCGCGCCGGATCGGTTTGGTGACAATGGTCTGAATCGTGCCGGAATTGATTTCGCCTGCAAGAGTGTCGGCTCCGAGCAATGCAGCCATCGCAACGGAAAGAAACGTCACAGCGTACAACCCAGCCATCAGAAATCCATTCATACTCTCAGTATTTATGATATTTGCCGCGCTCTGGCTGGGCATATTTGCCGCGGTATCACTTCTGATTTGTGCCAGGATAAAATGCAAGCCAATCGTATAGATGACGAGAAAGGAAATTCCCAGGACCAGGCCCGCCAGCATGATGCGCCGGCGTATCGCCTCGCGGAAGGTCAACTTCATCAGGATCCAGATGGCGCTCATAGCCCACCATCCTTGCCGACGGTTTCGATGAAAATATCCTCCAGCGACATGCGGTTCGGCGTGATGGCATACACTTCCGCTTTTTGAGAGACCAGGTAACTCGTGATCTCAGGCAGAACAGAATCGCTTGAAATGATCATGTGGATGAACTCTCCATCCCGTTGAAGTTCGCGTCCCCATTGAGACAGCCCATTCAACGACTCTGCGGACACATTGGCAACTCGAATCGTAACACTCGTCTGATCGCTGGATAATGATGACAGGTCAAGCACACGCACGACCTCACCATGCCGAATGAATGCGACGCGGTCACACGTGACTTCAATTTCGCTCAATAGATGGGAATTCAAGAAAACGGATGTGCCTGCTGCGCGGATCTCGTGGATGACATCCCTCACGAGGCGGCGCCCAACCGGATCCAGACCCGAGGTCGGTTCATCCAGGAAGACGAGGGCCGGATGGTTTAGAAGAGCTTGAGCCAGCCCGATGCGCTGCAGCATTCCCTTTGAAAATGTGCGTAACTGTTTATTTCGGAAGTCAGTGAGTCCTACACGCTCGAGCAGTTCAATGATGCGCTGCTTTAGATCATCGCTCTGCATATTCAACAATTGACCGTGCAGAAGGAGGAACTCACCGGCGGTCAGCCATTCCTGAAATCTGAAATGTTCCGGCAAAAAGCCCATGCGCGTCATCGCTTCCCGGTTTCCAATGGGTTTTCCCAGTAGCGATGCCGCGCCTGCTGTCGGAGCGATCAATCCCAACAACATTTTCATCGAAGTTGTTTTCCCCGCACCGTTGGGTCCGAGGAAACCAAACACCTCACCCTGCTTTACCTGCAGGGTGAGGCCTTTGACAGCGGCATAATCACCAAAGACTTTTCTTAGTTGGTCCGTTTCGATTGCATCAGCCACGAAGTTCATGTTCCTTTTGGATCTTCCTACGGAAGAGAATTAGCGATCTCAAGCGCTTGCTGTGAATTACTACCCAGCCCGCCGATTGCATAGATAATGCCATCCTTGACCCAAAGCAGCGCGAATTGTGGAGCATCGTCGGCGGGACGTTCGATCAATGTTCCTGTCACGCCATCGACAGCGACTTGCTGGTAGGAAGCGGCGTTCTTCGGGATTGGTACGACGAGCGTAGAAGTCCAATCAACGGTATCGGTATAGGCTGCGGCCTGTTCGCTGGTCATGCCTGAGAATTCCAATCCGATCTGGGCAAGTTGGGCTACGTTCAAACTCGCAGGAGCAGAAACACTCGGGCTGGGAATTTCAGCCAGGATCAAGCAATCCGCGTAGCGGCGGCCCGGTGATCCGTTTGAGTTCGTGTCGAATCCATCGCCATCCTTGCTGGGTTGAGGACATGTGCCAAACGCAATGCTGACGCTGGACGGAATAGTCACGGAGACATTTGCACCATCGATCGAATCAGGCAGGATAAGATCAGTTCGTCCAGCTTCGTTGAGAAGAGCCTGAGCTTTGGCGCGGTCAACCTTAAGAGTGAAGGATGAACCACTCATTACACTGATCCGAGAGGGGGTCATATTCTGTGGAACACGAACATCAAAGCCGGCTTGCTGGCTTGCCTCGTCCGCACCGGTCACCGTGACCGGGTCACCCGGCTTTTTTGTCATTGTAATCGAATCAGAGATCAGTTGGCTGATGTCACTGCCAACCGCGCCATTCAATTGCTCCATACCGGTGAAATCCACAGGCACGACCGCCACCTGTTGAACGCGGAACAAGTTGAGCAGTTCACTTGCCAGGGCGCGTGTCCCGGGGAACGCAAGGATGAGCGCGAAGATCAGCACCACGGGAACACCGTATTTCAAAAGCGGTATAGCGAATAACTTTCTAAACATGTTCGTCTCCTTTTGCGCGAGTCTGTCATTGTTGAATTTTTTCCAGGCTGCGGATGTGGAAAGACCCGTATCGTTTGCAGGGAAGGAAAGAAAACTTAATCTTTCGGCCGTTGGATGAATCTGTGACTCCAGCATTTTCTGACGCGCCTGGCATTGCGTGCAGGCTTCGAGATGCTTAAGCTCATCAGAATCCAATTCGCGGTCCAGCGCGGCCCGTAACTGACCGTCATTCAGGTGATCCTTCATTTTTCTTCCTCCTGCGTGAGTGTGCGATAACATTGTTCGAATTCACGTTCAGCCCGCAGCAACAACGGACCAATGGATGTGGGGGCCAGACTTAATGCTGCTGCAATTTCCTTGTACGGTATGCCTGAATATCTCAGGACCAATAGTTCTGCCTGCCGTGGATTCATTTGCCCAAGCGCCATGTGGACAAAGTATCGATCCTCTTTTTCGGCAAAAAGTTTGGATGGCTGGTCTTCCTGTGATTCAATCAGTGCATCTTTGCCGGCGTGGCTCTCATAGTGGTCCCTTCGCTTGAAGCTCCGGATGGAGTGCAGGGCAAGGTTCGTAGCCACCTTGTAAAGCCAGGCGCGTGTATTGAAGTTCTCGTGTTGTGCCGGACGATATTTGTACAGTCGTAGGAATGTCTCGAGTGCCAGATCTTCCGCTTCGGCGGGGTCAATCACCATGCGCGACAGTAGACGGTGAATTGCGCTCCAATGTTCGTGGAAGATGCTTTCAAACGCTTCGTCTGCTTTGCTCGTGCTGAGCTTCATTCGGCGGGGAACACTTTCATGCCATAGGGATTCATCCATTTTGCCTGGGTCTTTCCAATAGAATAATCCCGCTCGATGGAAAAATAAGACAGGCTATTACGATTCTCCCTGTTCATCCGGCATCGAAATTTCAGCGGTAGCAGTGCGCCTTCGCAATTGGCGTGTTCCAAGCCAGATGCCCGCACCCAACAGGACGAGACCAAGCAATAAACCGCCGAAGTTGCTTATAAAGTCGCTCACGACTTCCCATTGAGTCCCAAACCAAAAACCCAGACCGCCGTACAGGATGATCCAAGTCACTTCGCCAAGAGCGTCATAGGTCATGAACCTGCGAAAGCGGATGCCGCTTCCGCCCGCGATCAGGTTGGTGGGAATCGCCAGGGCGGTGATGAGGAATCGGGTAAGGTAAACAGCCATCCCTGCGCGAGAATCGAATGTATCCCGGGCGCTTTTCCAGGCCGGCGATTTTCCAAAGCGTTCATCCACCCAATCCTTTGCGTAATACCCAATCCCGAAACTGATCGCATCGCCGAATACCGCGCCCACTAGACCGAGCAGCGCAGTGGAATACCAGGGCAGAATCCCTTGTTGTGAAAACGCGCCGGCCGCGATCAGCAGAATCGATGCCGGGACGGGAACCCCCACCGCAGCGATAAACAGGATCAGCCCGAAAAGCGGAGCGCCCTGATTGATAATTTGAGTCAATAAATAATCAGACATCTTAGGGAGAAGATGGCGGGACCTCTGTCCCAGGAGGGACGGGCGTAGCTGGAGGGTCGGCCGTTGGTGGCGGAAGACTTCCTTGTATCGCGGCCTTTACAGTTTCGAGGACGTGACCCGGCTGGTCCGGAAAATATTCGTCGTTCAGTTGCTTGAGACTTTTATGTTCATTTCCATTGGGAGGGATTCCAAGCGCATCGTACAGTAAACGAGGTGGCGTGCGATAGGTATGCGAGAGAGAACCGATCGTCATCCAATCGCGGATCAACTCCACATCGGTTTCGGCCGGGCGGTTTTCAAAGGGATGCGGAGGACGATGCCCGCGAAATTCACGGAAGGCGTGGAACGTCCGCAGTCCAAAGAAACCTACAATCACCACGCCGAAAATGATCAGGGTGGTCACCAATACACGTTGTCTGAATGGAGTCATATTAATCCTGCCATTCCAACTCGAATTCGCCAATGGAAACCGTATCGCCTTCCTGGACGCCGGCCTCGCGCAAAGCTTTCTCGATGCCGAGCGTTTCCATAATCTTTTGGAAGCGGCGCACGGAACCGTCATGCTGCCAGTAGGTCATCTTGGCTGCGCGCTCAATGGCAACGCCTGACACGCGCCATTCATTTTCGCCTTCATGTGTGACCTCGAATTCACGCGGGTCTTCTTTGGGTTTGTAAACAGGCAACGGCAATTCCACTTCCTCGAGAGGAGGAGTCTCGTCCAGCTTTTGATACGCTTTGACCAGCAGGTCACGCGTGTTCGTGCGCGCCAGTGCAGAGATGGTCATCAACTCCACTTGAAATTGTTTGAATTTGCTTTGGATTTCTGAGAGCCGGTCCTGCACATCAGGCTGATCGATCTTATTAAGCGCGACGATCTGGGGCTTCTTCGCCAGATTTGGGTCAAAGAGTGACAGCTCTGAATTAATTTGACTGTAATCGGCAACGGGATCGTCTGATAGTCCATCCAGTAAATGGACCAATACGCGTGTACGTTGGATATGACGCAGAAAATCATGACCGAGCCCTGCGCCATGTGAGGCACCTTCGATGAGTCCCGGAATATCTGCCAGCACAACGGTTGTATCATCGTCAATATTCGCGACACCTAGATTCGGTTCCAGCGTGGTAAACGGATACGGTGCAATCTTTGGACGCGCGTTCGTTAACACGGAGAGCAATGTGGATTTCCCCGCATTCGGGACGCCGATCAATCCTATGTCGGCGATCAGCTTGAGTTCCAGTTTAATGCGCCTTTCTTCCGGAGGTTCGCCTTTTTCGGCGGTACGCGGCACCTGATTGCGCGAGGTTGCAAAATGTTGGTTGCCGCGTCCACCGCGTCCACCTTTGCAGATCATCAACTGTTGACCGGGTTCGGTCAGATCGCTTATCAAGGCTCCCGTTTCTGCGTCGAACATAACCGTTCCGGGAGGGACATAAATGATCAGGTCATCCCCATAGCGGCCGGACATCTGAGAAGGTCCGCCCTTCACACCGTCCTCCGCCTTGAACTTTTGATTCTGCCGAAACGATGAAAGGGTATTGAGCGTGGACTTCACCTCGAATATCACGTCACCGCCCTTCCCTCCATCGCCGCCATCGGGTCCGCCCTGAGGCACAAACTTCTCGCGGCGGAAATGCACCATGCCATCGCCACCTTTTCCTGATTTGACGTGGATCTCAACCTGGTCAGTGAACATCCTTATTTCACCAATTTCCATGCGGCGGGTAACACCAGTGATGCAGCCACCAATTTGATCGCATCGCCGATGAGGAAGGGTACCACACCTGCCACAATAGCTTTGCCAAGCCCGCCTAAGACGATTGCCAGCCAGGCAACGCCGCATATATAAATGACAATCGTCCCAACCAAAAATGGGATGATGGAGGTACGCACGCTTCTTTCCAGGCCCCGTTCTGCCAGCAGTCCCACAGCATACGCAGC
The DNA here is from genome assembly GCA_041487615.1 of Anaerolineae bacterium. Classification (GTDB taxonomy): domain Bacteria; phylum Chloroflexota; class Anaerolineae; order Anaerolineales; family Villigracilaceae; genus Defluviilinea. The sequence continues at coordinate 4,212 of JBGPNQ010000173.1, read as the reverse complement.
GATCACGAAGCCAATGAGATAGCCAGCGGTTGCACCGGTCAAAATGCCGACTCCACTCGCGCCTCCTGCAAAGAATGGCAATCCCAGCGCTCCTTCAACAAGATAAAGGATCAGTGTAGCAACACCTCTTCTTGAGCCGAGTGCGGCTCCGATGAGCAGCACTCCAAAGGTCTGCCCGGTGATGGGAACAGGTGTGAATGGTAAGGGGATTTCGATTTGTGCCAAAGCCGCAATTAGAAGACTTCCTGCAACAACAAGAAAAGCATCGCGAACTCCGGGAGAGATGTTTGGAAAGGTTCGAGCTGAAATCGTGGGCGCTAACGTGGTCATAGCCAAGGGCTCCTTATTACACAGTGCCGCATAATTAGGCAAACTTGTGATTTGAGTTTCAGGTTACAAAACCATTTGAAAAAGTTTACTTACTTACTTACGAAACAAGCGGTAGATGTTATGATTGAACTGCCATCCATAAATGAGAATGATGTGCTGTTTTAGCCATCATATTGTATTATAACGGGCGTGCCCTATAAATTCCTTGTTACTTTTGACCTTGCACTGCAACATATTATTGGGACTTCCACATGAAGATGTCTTTTCGCCTGCTGACAATTTGCCTCGCACTAACCGGGCTTATTCTACCTTCCGCGCACGTTCTCGCGGGGACTCCGCGCCTGCCGCGATACCAGGAGGAGACCTCCACACCGATGCCTTCCGCTCCTTCTCCCGCGGATGTTATCAACGCGGTCAACAATTTGCGCCTGCAACACGGATTGAATGCCTTGATGATTAATGACGTCTTGATGCAAGTTGCCGCTGAACAGGCCAACGCGCTTGCCGTCACCCAAGGCGCAGTCGGACATGAACGTCCGTGCGGCATGACGCTTGGACAGCAATTGCTTTTGATGGGCTTTCCGCTATGGGGAGATCTTTCCCAGGATGGCTATCGTTCGGAGAACTGGGGCGTGGCAATGACAGCAGAGGATGCCATCTCCATGTGGCTGGGCGATGATGAACACACCAATACGATGCTGTCTCCCAATCGCAGTGACATCGGTGTCGCGGTCGCAGTCAGTGACCAGATCTATGTGGTGCTTGAAACGGCTTTAAGCACCCCCAGCAGGAAACATCAGGGCACCGCGTACGACATTTTGACAGGTATTCCGATGACACAGGCCGCGTGCATGGGCTGGCAAACGCAAAGCGCGGAGATGGGTCCGCTGGCGCAGTATTCCATCCCTGTGGCACTTAGTACTGCCCGTCCAGACGGCGATGTGGTTCATGAAGTGAAATATGGACAAACGCTTTGGAGCATCGCGATCCAATACGGCACGACAATTGAACAACTCAAGCGCTTGAATGGTCTCACCGATGACACACTGGTCCCCGGCTGGAAGTTGCTCGTCCAAAAGGGAGCGACGCAACCCGCGCCTCCTACGCCGACCTTTATTTTGAGTCCCCAGAGCCAGACATCTACTGCAACCCCTTCGCTGACATTGACTCCCTCATCGACACCCGCGCAGAATGAAATGTCTGTCTTTGCCCAGTCACTTGGCGCAAATAAACTTGTGGTTGCAGCGTTGATCGTCAGTTTTTCAGTATTGGTCGCGGGGATTGTGGGATTTCGAAAGAAGGAAGAAGAATAATGATTCTTTCAGGTGGGCAGCTGCCGGACCCTACTCTCTACCATCTGGTGTCGTAAAACAAAACGTCGAGCCTTTTCCCGGCCCTTCTGATTCCACCCATATCGTGCCGTTGTGCGCTTCGATGATGCGTTTGACCAGTGCAAGACCAATTCCGGTCCCCTCGGCATTCAAGTCAAGTTTGTCAAATAATCCGAACACCCGGTCTTGATATTCCGTCGCAATGCCGATGCCGTTGTCGCGCACAAAGAAGACCGGATCATGATCCAGGGATGCTTTGTGGTATCCGATTTCGATGCGCGGTTCGGGCTGTTCGCCCATGAACTTGACTGCATTATCGATCAGGTTTTGCATAACCTGGGTTAGGCGAACGCGATCGCCATTAATTGTCGGTAAATCCTGGCCAATATTCACGCGAACCTTTTTCTCCAAAATACGGCCTGAAACTAACTCAATGGCATCCCGAGCAATTTCCTCAAACGAGACTTCCTGTGATGGATTTACGATGCGCCCAATACGGGATAATTCCAAAAGATCTCTTAGTAGGCTACTCATCTTGATTACCGCATTGTTGATGTGCTCGATGTCTTTCCTGATTTTTTCGGGATCCTTGGCGAGAACATCCTTTTCCAAGTATCCCAAAAAGCCACTGATGGTGGCAAGCGGCGCTTTGAGGTCATGCGATACAGTGTGGGTGAATTGTTCGAGTTCGGTATTCTTGCTCTTGAGAACATTAATGAATTTTCCACGTTCAATTTCGATCTGCTTGCGCTCGGTGATATCGCGCATCGTGACTCCAGCCAGCGTTTCGTTAGATAGCGCAATTCTAAACCCGTTGTTTTGAACCACCCGGCGCACTCCCTGTGAGGTTTCAATTTCTACTTCCCTCATCTGATCCAGGGCACTGGCATACTCGTTTTCTATCGCTTTTTCCAACTGGTGTTTGAGCGTTTCGAGGAAGGCGGGCTTCCTCTGCTCTATTGGCAACATGCGGGAGATGATGGTTGCTATCGGTTGTCCGAGCACATCTGACCGCTTCAAACCGGAGATTTCTTCAGCAGCCAGATTCCACTCGATCAGATTCCCCTGGCGGTCGATCAGCGCAATTCCATCCGACGAATTCTCGATCACACTGCGGAACTTATATTCGCTTTCGCGCAGTTTCCGTTCCATAGTGTGCTTGTAGAGTGTCATTTCAATGTTGCTGACCAGTTCGCGCTCTTCAAATGGTTTAAGGATGTAGCCAAACGGTTCAGCCACACGGGCGCGCTCAAGGGTGGATTGATCTGAATAAGATGTCAGAAAAATGACGGGCAAATCGAACCGCGTTCGAATTTGTTCGGCGGCTGCGATGCCATCCATATTTCCTTTGAGTCCGATATCCATCAGGATCAGGTCGGGATGCAGCTCCCCGGCTTGTTTAATGGCATCCTCTCCACGGTCCGCCTGACCCGCTACCTGATAGCCGCTGCGCTCCAGGCTGTTTCGAATATCCAGAGAAATAATGCTTTCATCTTCCACAATCAAAATAGTAGCTTTTGACACGAAATACCCTCCGTCTTTTATGAGTATTCAAAGGTGACCTCGAAAGCTGTCCCATGAGAACGTTCCAATTCCAGTTTTCCGTCCAGTTGTGCAACCAGACTGTGGACGAGCTGCAATCCAAGCGTTTTGGTCTTTGTGATATCCAAATCGGATGGGATACCGGCGCCATCATCCGCGACTCGCAGGCTGAGTTTCCGTTCGGGGATGTTGCGCAGTTCGACCCAGATAGTACCCTGCTTGCCATCCGGGAAAGCATATTTCAAAGCGTTGGTCATCAGTTCGTTGAGGATCAGTCCGCAAGAAACTGCATGATCCAAATCCAGGGCAACACTATCCACTTGCACGTTTAATTTTACCCTTGCGAATCCACGCTGGTACGAGTGGAACAATTCCGTTGTCAGGCTTTGGACATACTCGCCGAAGTCAATATTTGCGAGACTTTGGGATTGATAAAGTTTTTCATGGATCAGGGCCATCGAACGGACGCGCGCCCGGCTGTCGTGCAAAGCACGTAACGTGTTGGTGTCCCTGACCTGATCGGTTTGCAGATTGAGCAGGCTCGAGACGATCTGTAAATTGTTCTTGACGCGATGGTGAATTTCCTTCAACAGTACTTCTTTTTCCTGCAGGGAAGCGCGCACTTTTTCTTCAGCTGCCGTACGTTCGCTCACTTCATTTATCAGACTCGCGTTCGCCTGCGATAGGGCTGTAGTTCGATCTGCGACGCGCCTTTCAAGCTCTTCGGTTTGCTTTTGTAGTTCAGCCGCCATTGCATTAAACACGGCGATCACCTCGCCCAATTCATCCATGCGCGGGATGTCAATTCGATGAGACAGATTTCCCTGGCCAAGCTGTTGAGCGCCAGACCGCAGAAGATTCACAGGTTGGATGATTAAGCGCGTCAACGTATATCGGAAGAGCAATATGGCAATAATCATCAGACACAGGATGCCGGCCGGGATTAATGTCAATGCTTTGCGGCTCGATGCATACGCCTCCGTTTGCGGCAATTCTGTAATTACGATCC
>JBGPNQ010000172.1:0-10451 GCA_041487615.1 Anaerolineae bacterium | reverse complement strand
CGCATTGGAAAAAGACTTCTCCATATTTTGGATGGACCTCTCAGAATTGGTCATCACTTGCCTCAGTGAGATAGGGGCACGAGGGATAACTGCCTTGTGCCCCTATCCAGGAATGGTCGAAAAAAGACTACTTGATCGCAGCGTATGCGGCAGTGAGGTCTGCAAGGATCTTTTCAGCCGTCGTGCCGGGTGTAAAGGCTTCCTGGGAAATACGCCCGAAGTCTGTAGCGACCTCCGGCGGCAAATAATCGTCAGGTGTCATTGCCACTTCCGCGGCGAGAGAAAGCGATTGCACGAATAGTGGGTTGAGCTTGGATTCATCCACCGGGACATCTTTCAAAGGCGGAGTCATGCCTGCCTGTTCCACAAACCGCGCAATCATCTCAGGCTTGTAGAGGAACTTGATGAATTTCTGGACTGCGTCGATTTTTGCAGCGCCGTTGGGGGTAATCCATACCCCTTTTGCGCCGAATGCTGAATAGTATATGGGAGCAGTGTGCGGGGAACCGGCTGGCAGTGGGAAGCCACCCAGCTTGATGTTAGGTATAAGTGGAGCGACAGCGGGGTCACCGTAAACCCATGCCCCGGAATGCGCGGCGGCTACATCGCCTGCAAAGAACTTCGTATTCGCGGAGGCATAATCGATACCTTCGACACCATCCACAAACACTCCCGCATCGCGTAAGGCGACAAATAGCTCTACACCTTTGATGCAATTGGGTACCGTCCAATCACCCTTGCCCATGCACTGTTTGGCTTCCTGGTCAGTCATTTCACTTTGCATGGTGAGCGTGAACAGGTATTGACCCATCCCATCCGCGCCACTGGCGATGACCGGTTGATCACCAGCGGCACGAATTGCTTTAGCCGCGGCGAGCAATTCATCCGTTGTGGTGGGAATCGGTACACCGGCCTTTTCAAAGACACTCGTGTTGTACCACATCGGCCAGGTATATCCTTCGAGCGGGAAGGCTTGTATCTTCCCATCTGCCTGAGTGTATTCGGTCAAAGCTGATTCTTTGAACAACCCATCAAAGCCCCATTCCTTGAGATAGTCATTCACAGGCAGGGCAACCCCACTGTCGGTCCAGGTAATCGGTGAACCGACCCGTTGCACGAAGACAAGGTCGGGTTCCTGATTGGCGGTGGTAGCGGTTTCCACTTTCAATGGGATATCAGCATCCACGTAGACCTCGTCCTTGATGGTGATATCGGGATTCGCAGCCATGAAATCCTTAAAGATCGATTGAAGAGGAGCGCCCTTTGCATCGTCCGGTCCCCAGTTATGCCAGATGGTTAATGTAACTGGTTCCGGTGCAACAGTGGGTTCAACCGGCGCCGCAGTGGGTTTAACCGGCGCAGTAGTGGGCTCAACCGGTGCAGAGGTCGCGACCGCAGCAGTTGCCGGTGCGCCTCCACAGCCGCTGATGACGATGGATGTGATCACCAGCAGAGCAATAAACATGGAAATTTTACTTTTATTCATCTTATCCTTTTTCCTTTCGTATGGATAGTGGAATGGAGAGAAAGTGAAAACCAACAAATTGAAATTAGGTATTTCTCTTTCAGGGCATTCCTCTTTCTCAATCAAACGGGCTAAACTATGATTCTTTCACTATATTGAATGAGTCCGTTCCTCCTTCCCAGGTTACTTCCAGGGTTAATGGAATATTCGAATGGATTTCGATCGACGGCTTATCAAGCCGGGAGTTTCGTGAGTTACACTTCAAGTCCAGCATTCCCTTTGGGCCGAATGGATAACGGCGCACTCCATGTTCCTCGGTAAGCCTGACATGCCAGGTAAGCCGGTTTGAGATATTATCCTGGGAGAGCCCAAACACATCTTCCAGCAAAACCGCGATCGGCGGCAAACCAGTCCAGCCGACATAGCCAGGTTTCGAATGGCTGCCGGGCCGGATTACATCCGGAGAATAGTTTTCCCAAAGAGTATGCTTGTCATCGAATTGGATGTCGGCTAGATGGAAATACTGGCGGAACTGCTCCGAGCCCTCCCAGCGGGTATCTTCCGATTCAAAAACCTTAACAACATTTTCCAGGTGGTTTTTGGCGATCTCATGGGCAAGCTCGGATTGTCCGTTAGCCTCCAGCCCTTTCAAGACCATATAATTCGTGGGTGCCCATACCCCTCCACACCAATAATCTCCCGTTCCACTATAGTCTGGATCGTCGGCTGACAGAGCTGGAATTCGATGTGTTCGGTTGAATTCAACTGGGTTTTGCAGATGCGCGATTAGCTTGGGAATATGTGTCTCGGGTGTGCATCCTGCAAGGAGCGCCCAAAATGCTCCTATATGTTTCACTGCTGATAATTCACCATCGGCAAATCGGTCGCAGTAGAAATCGAGCCGTTCATTCCAAAGGTACCTATTGGAATAATCCATCAGATGTTCGACTTCTTCCAAAAGATCCTGAACATCAGATTCCCTTTTAAGCAGAGTAGCGATACGCAACAAGACTCTCCCAGATAGGATTGCCTGGAGAGTTGCGTCCACCCAGGTCATTTGCCCGTTCGCCCAATTGACATGGTCAGTTTTCTTAACTCGGGGGAGATTGTCCATTCCTGAGCCCCATCCAGTTGACCAGTAGGAACCATCCTGCCAGGTTCGGTATCCACGCAACCATTGATGATAGGCCACCAGACACGGAAAAACCATTTCCAGACGGCGATAATCGCCAGTTTTAATGTAATGATTCCATTCAGTCCAGGCCAGGACGTTGGGACCTGTGCTTGATGGATCGAAGCGATGAAAACAATCCTGCCCGTCGGCTTCCGATATTTCACGACAGATAAACCCATCCGTGTGCTGTTTTCGATAAAAATTGTCTAAGGTCTGCTGAAAGTTGAAAGCTCGTCGTCCATATACTCCGAAGCACGTAACAAACGCCGAGTCCCACATGAACAGATTACCGTTGAAGGCAGTATCGCAATAGTTTGTGACAAAATCGTTTTCCAAAGTGGGCTGTTTCAGATTGCTAAAAGCCAACTCCCAAGCCCGCCAGTAGCAAGCTATGGCCGCTGTATGATCTGTCCAAAATGGATCCGGAAGGGTCTCGCGCACCTGCAAAAAAGATGGAAGCTCTGTTTGGCTACGCGGGAACGAGAGGAAATGATTCTCCTCAACCCAAGCATTAGTTATATGAGTGTCGTAACAGTCTGCTAAAAGCCTTGGGTTCGGCAAATATGGGGAAGCATCGTTCATGCGGATTTTAGCCTTTCATCGTTCCTTGCTAAAATTTCAAGGGTTTTTTCTCGCAACGTCTTTGGAAGTACCGGCTTGGTTAAATGTTTAGTGACTTCTCCAGCGAGATCGATGTCATCGGTGTCGCGCGTACTACAGACAATCACTGGAATAAATTGGTTGGGAAAAGCCATATGGATGGAATGAATTAATTCCCGCCCTTGTCCATATTGGGTTTCCGGTTCGATGATGACAGCTTGGATATCCTGGCCAGCCATCGCTTCAAGAACGCCGTCTGTTTCTGCAAACGTCAGGATGGTGAAGGATTTACTTAATTCTCGCCGGTAGAGATCCAACGTTACTTCATCCTTCTCAATCAATACAATGGTGGGAGCTTGAGTTTTCGATGGCATTCATTCCTTGAGAAGTTGTCTGCAACAACTATGGTTTCACAATAGCATAAGATATTCTGAAATTCCCGGAAAGAATTATGGTAAATCTGGATTCCTTTGTCGAAGGATAAACATCATCACCAGCATCTCAGAAAACTGATGTCTTGTACTTGTGTCTTATAGATTCTGCCGGCGTTCACAAATCAGGGCTGAAACTCGGTTCCAACTCTTGACAAAACTGCTTCGAAATAGGCAAACGGGGCCGAAATTCTCAAACTCTTCAATTTCAAGCCCATCTTCCAAATAGCCGCGCTTGAAATCTGGCAATTTCTCCACAATTTCAGCAATGACCTTTTGCGGGACTGGATTAAATAGCCTGTAGACTACGGGAGGATCTTGTTCAAGGAGTTGATCGGCAGTTCCTTCCCAATTAATAGTACAGCAGACTTTTCCTCCGACCATCTCTGTGAAATGATGTAAACCACGGGCGCCACCAGCGACAAAAATCCCCGGGTAATGACGGTCTTCCATAATCTGATAGAGTTTGCGTGCAATGGCCAGCCCCGCCTGCCAAAGTACATCTGGTGAGATATCGATATTCCCTCTTTTCACCACATCCTGCAAATAATCATCGTAAATTCCAGCAATATGTGAGATATATAGTTGGGGCGTTTTTCCATATTTCTGGCTCGCGCGCTGATACGTTTCACACATCACAACTGCCTGGCGAATGCCAAAGATTTCGGTGGCGTTGAGTGGAACATCCTGGCTAATAAGATATTCCATTGCCTGCAAGCCCGCTGTCGTTGTTGGAATCTTGCAGCAAATGTTCGGCGAAAGCTTGCGATTTTCCAGTGCCTCTCGAATAATAACATCAGGATCCTCTTCATGAATTGGATCTCCCTGGATGGAAACGAATCCTTGCCGGCCGCTACTCCGTTGATATATTGGTAGAAATTTTTCGCAAATGGGCTTGACCAAACGACGCTGAAATTCTGCGATGACAACCTCTTCCGTCTCAATCTCTCGGATTGTTTCTTCCATGATCTTGAGTGCATATTCCGCCTCTGTTGGATGATCAACCATCTTTTGCGTATAGGAAGGATTATTCGTGCATCCAGTAGCACCATGTGAAATAGCGAGGTCAGCTTGTTCACGGGTCGGATTGTTGATCCAGAATTCGGTAGGTGTCTGCTGGGCCACTCGCATCAAATAACCTGGATTTCTCATTTGGTCTCCTTTCAAGAGCTTTTCGACTTGATCATAATATGCATTACCGATGTACTACAGTCTGTCGTTTGTAACAAAGGAAATCGCGGCAACTGAAAGTGGAGGCAACTGAACAACTGCACCTTCATCCCCCAATTCGATGCTGTTGAACTCCCGGTTGCGAATCGTATTTGGCTGATCGAAAGTATTGCTGGCATCTGCAGATGGCCCGGTAACCACCTCAGCCGATTGGACAGACTTTAGCCGAATACCAGCAATCGTAATTTGAACGGTCGCAGTTTCATCGCTGCTGCGGTTGACCAGGAAAGTATGCAGAACACTCCTGCCCAGGATCGCGCTAGCATCAATATTATGTACGAAACCGTAACTAGGACTTTCATAGCCAGGTCCTCTAACAGTCGGCTGCAAAGAGATTCCATCTCGTCGCCGTGCATACAGAAGAAAAGGATAATAAATCGACTGGAGCAGGATTTCCTCACCTCGAGTCAGGATCGGTGCAATAACATTCACAATTTGAGCGAGGTTGGCAATCTTTACAACATCGGCATGACGGATGAAACTATTGAGAAATTCAGAAACAATCAACATATCTTCAAGGTTATATTCTTCTTCAACCAAGTGTTGGGCAAATTTCCCGTGGCCGTTAACACTCTCGGCATTTTGGGTCCGGTACCAAACATTCCATTCGTCAAAAGCCAGGTAATATCGTTTCTTACTGTGTGCCCTGGCCTGGACATAACGACAAAGTCCATCCATTGTCTCGATTTGTTGATCGATGGAATTCGATGCTGCCAGATAATCGGCAGTATCACTTTTCCATTTGCCAATGTAACGATGCAGACTTACAAAGTCAGCATAATCGCCAACATACTCCAGAACAGTCCGATCCCATTCCATATAGGAAGGAAGCCCAATTTCAGCTGACCCACAAACAACCAATTCAATCGAAGGATCCACATCCTTCATCAGTTTAGCGGCTTGTTGAGCGCGGATCGCATATTGATCTGCAGGCACGTGCCCTTGTTGCCAGGGGCCGTCCATCTCATTTCCGAGGCACCATAGTCTTACGTCATGGGATTCGCTGGTTCCATTCTCGTCGCGTAAATCGGCATACTTTGTTCCTGCCGGGCTGTTGCAATATTCCACCCAATTGCGGGCTTCTTCAGGAGTCCCGGTGCCCAGGTTGACGGCGATCATGGGTGTCCAGTTCATTAACCTGGACAATTGTATGAATTCGTCTGTCCCAAACTGGTTTGGCTCAATGCTTAGTGAGGCTAATTCTCGAACGGTTGGACGTTGAACACGAGGTCCAACACCATCCAACCAGTGGTAGCCGGAAGCAAAATTCCCGCCTGGATAGCGCATTGCTGTGAAATGCAACGGTTTCAAACAATCGAGTACATCTTTACGGAAGCCAGATTGATCCGCATGTTTCGATTGGGGGTCATAAATACCTTCATAGACAGCTCGTCCGATATGCTCGAGAAACCCCCCGAAAATCCTGGAGTCAACGGCCGCAATTTGGAATTCGCGATCAAGGAAAATCTTCGTAGGATCCATTGTGCCATTCTCCGTTTTGAATCGTTTCGAACACCGGAATTGAAACAACCGGCTACGCTTCCAGAGTATCATAAGGTACGCTAGAAGTCTTGGAGAGAATTATGATGAATCGGGATTTTGTTGTCGGAAAGCTTTAGTCAGTGGCGGGCGATTGAAGTTGCTGACGGTAAGCCCGTGGCGAACAGCCAGCGATTTCGTGGAAGACACGTGAGAAATAGCTCGTATCTTCGTAGCCAACATCAGCTGCAATTGCTGTGATACTCTCATTGGTAATAAGCAGAAGTTCTTTTGCTTTTTGAATGCGGTAACGATTCAAGTAATCCCAAAGGGAGATCCCGGTATCCATTTTGAAGATACGACTCAAGTAGCTCTTGCTCACTCCAATGGTTTCAGACAATTCTTCCAGAGAGAATGACCGAGCGTAATTCTGTTGGATATAGGCACATGCTTGTTTGACAAGCATGCCGGTCGGTTGGGGGAGCGTAGTGCTCGTTGTCAGCACACGTTGTATTTCTGTTGCGCTTTCCAGGTCGGACAAAACCCCTTTGGTCTGCAAGACAACCTTAGGAGCATCCAGGCGCTTTACGTCCTCGTACGAAAGTATTTTGCCCGTTATGATGATGACCGGTATCGATGCAGTTCTTACATTGCTACGAAGTTGTTCGAGAACCTGGAACCCATCTATGTCAGGCATGATCAGATCCAGCAAGACAAGATCAGGCGTGACCTCTTCAAGCAATCTCATTGCCTCGCTTCCTCCATGAACGGTACGGATATGATATTCGGCAAGGGAATCTCGGATGAGTCCGTGATAGTACTTTAACGCTTGAGGATCATCATCGATAATCCAAATTTCACCGCTCGGAGCAGCCTGCGGAAGCAGATTCAAAACATGTTGAAGCATTTGTTTTCCCGCTGGTTTTAATAACACATTAGTCAGGCTACTCTCTTTGGAGGTTTCCCCCAGCATGTTTTCCTGGAAAAGAAGAAGAGGCAGTTGACAATACTGTGAATAACTGCGAATTTTTTGAATAATAGACCAATCGCCAGGTCGAGCATTTTCTAAGTCCCAGGCCAAAGCAACTGGCTTTCCTTTCCGGACAATTAAATCAAAATCTTCTAGAGTGCCCAGCCAATACAGCTCGAGGGCATTCTTCTCACAAATCTTATGAATAACCGGCATGGGTGTTTTATTTCGGGAGAGCCATAATAATATTGGCTTGGCGCCCTTCACATTGACTTCCTCGGCTATTGCATGGTCTAGTCCCGGCAAGAGAATATAAACGTGAAAAGTTGATCCAAGGTCAGGAATGCTATCCAATGTGATTGAGCCGCCATGAAGAGCCACCAACCGCCGAGTAATGCTGAGACCCAATCCAATTCCTTCTCTGCGATATTCCAATGCTTCAGCCTTGACAAACGGCTCAAAAATCCGTTCCTGAAGTTCGGGCGCAATTCCCAGACCGGTATCTGACACCCAGAAATGGATATGCGGAAGTTGAACCTCAGCTCCAAAAATGATCGATCCCTGTTGAGTGAACTTAAGAGCGTTGCTGAGCAGATTCATGAATATCTGCCGCAATCGGACAGGATCGGCGTGGAGAACTGGCAAATGAGTAGGGATTTCAAGCACTAAATCTATTTTCTTCTGTTTGCTGGTGGAGGTCTCTTTGAAGGTTTCAAATACCTCCTGCACCAGAGGGCGGGGGTCGATTGGTTCGCTGCAAAGATCTAATTCCCCGATTTCCGCACGTGAGGTATCCAAAAGATCGTTGATTAGACGAATCAAGTGTTCACCACTATCGAATATATAACCCAGGTCCTTTGTGAGTTGAAATGGAAGTTCAATCCCATACGGATTGGGCGAGGATAGGGCAGTCTGACTAAGTCCTAAAATAATATTGAGTGGCGTTCGTAGTTCATGGCTGACGTTCGCTAACAGACGTGTTTTCAGCTGATCACTCTTGATTGCTTTCGCCTCAGCTTCCAGCGCGATTTGAACAAGTTCTGCGCTTTTCAACGCACTGCTGAGATGCCCTCGAAGTGTTGTGTACACGTCTCCATTGCGTGGACCAATCTCAAACATGACAAAGCCAATCTGTTCTTCTTGAAAGTATAAAGCTTCAACATCGAACGCAAAGCGTCGATCTTCTGGAAGCAAGTTGGGCGGCAGAAGCAGGCTTGTAGAAAATCGGATCCCATTCTGATCCAGCGAGAGCCGCTCTTTTCCTACAACTGCGAGGATCAAACGTGACCGAGCCGGGCTATCGCCCTTCTCATCGTAAAGAGAAAGGAAACAGCTCTGGATGCCCAACCCCGGAAGCTCCAGGGCAAGTAGTTTCATCAAGGTCTCAATGTCATACGTGGTTGACATTGTCTGGACGATTCGATTCAGCCGGCTTGTTTGATCTACTGCCTCCAAACGCTGGTAAAGTTGTCGTCGATGTGCCATCTCTCCAACGATGGTGTAACCAGTTTCCAGGAGATCATGAGCTTTGAGGGTCTCATCTTTGGACCGAAACAAGTAATTAACTTTTGATCGGAGGACATTGAGCACTTCCTGCCATTCGACAATCTCTGTGCCCGAAGGAATCTGGGAGAGGATCTCTGTCAATGTTTGAATAAAAATACTTCGTGTTTCATCGCTTGATCGTACATCCGCAAGGAATCCCTCAATCAGCTCAGTAGACGAACTTGGGTCTAACTCATAGGCGGGTGCCAACACACCAAGAATTCGGTTGATATCTTGGACCAAACTCATTTGCGCGGAGCGGGATGAAATTTCAGTGGTTCCTTTGATTTCCAAAGGAATGTCTGTACCGTGGTCGGAACTTGCTTGATTTTCAGTAGCGATATATTGACATCCGCAAGACTGACGGCAAATAATTTTGGTCTCCAGGAGTATCTGATCAGATAGTGGATCGTTTGCCAGTTTTGATAGCAATAGGTCCACACTCTTGCTGCCCAGTGAATGCCAGGGTGCTCGCACGGTGGTAAGTGATGGTGTGATTGCTCTGGTTTCCTCGATATCGTCGAAACCCGCCACAACTACATCATCTGGAATACGGATTCCTTGCTCCTGTAAAGCCTGCATGGCTCCAATCGCCATATTATCATTGGCAGAAACTAAAGCATCGAATCCGACATGGTGAGTGGCTATCAATTGTTTGATAGCTGCGGCCCCTGAATACCGGCGGAAATCTCCCGAAATGATTAATTTAGGATCAACAGGAATATGATACTGTTGGAGAGTCTCGATGTACGCTTGATACCTCTCTTCCGCATCCTGGCTGACTTCCAAGCCACGAACAAACGCGATCCTTCGTCTTCCATGCGCTTCAATCACGTGAGAGAGCAATTTACGCATTCCCTGACGCATATCAATCTGGATGCTTGGAATGGAGGGAAGAATCATCCCCATACTTATGATCGGAAGGGGCGCATAGCGCGAGCAGAAGGCTTCCAAATTGCTTCGATCAAGAGTGTGGCTGAGAATATTTGCCCAAATCAGCAAACCATCAACGTTTTCCATGTTGGGAATATTGAAAAGAATGTTTTTCTGAGCCTCATATTGTTCGTGCCAGTGAGGAATGCCCCCGGAAAAGCAGATCAAATTTACATTCCGCTCCTGCGCTCGGTCCGCCACCCCATGCCAGAGGTCGATTTCAGTAGGACCATTAAGCCATGCGGTCAGCACCCCAATGGTTAATGGACGGGAGAAAAGAGGTGAAGGCGTAGGAAGCGGCATTAGCAATCGTCGATCAATCGTTCAACAGTGTCGGAATGTGGCAAATCAAATGGGAAAATCAGCCACTAACTCCCAACCTCCATCTTCCAACTGGATAGCTATTATGTTGTATAGGTCAACCTGGTCATTCTATCATTAATGCTGGTTTTCAATGATCCATTTAAAGAGAATTTCATAATATGCCACAGGATCAGGAATGAAAGCTTGTTGTTCTCACGATCCTCCATTGGTATGAAAAACCAGATGGTCAAGTTTGCATCATTCTTCATTTGCCTCATCATTAGGGTAGAAATTTTATGGGTGGAATTTAGGCATTCGTGT
>JBGPNQ010000171.1:0-10481 GCA_041487615.1 Anaerolineae bacterium | reverse complement strand
CGATGGAAAGCCAGGTTTGCCCATTATTACCATGTAGGATCATCGTTACAGGTTCTTCCGCTTTTCCATACACAAGCAAGACCACCATCTGGCAGTCGCATTCTTCCGTCCCATGATTTGGACATGAACAGTCATCCAATCCAATCCGTGCCGTGTGCAAATCAAATGTTTGCACCAGGCGCAAATTGGCCTGCGATAGTTGCTTTTTTGCCCATTGCAATGTGTCATCACACCGGTGCTTGACGGATAGAAAAGGAGAGATATTCATGAGCGCCTCAGGTTTGACATATTTTAGGTCTTCCTTCAACAAACACGGAGGGCTACTTCACTTATTTAAAAGTAGGCAAAATCGCCTATTATCCAAAACCGCCATCTGGCGCAAGACAATGGCAGGTATGCATACTATGATGAAGAGGAAAGATTCCAGACAGATATGCCCCATCAACTAGGCATCAGTCGCCGTGGCTTTATCAAAGCAACCGCCGCTCTGATAGGCAGCTTGATTAGTATAACCATTGGTGTTCCTACGATTGTTTATCTTTTGTCACCGTCTTTTCGTAAAGCGGAGGGTGACGCTATTGTTGATCTCGGACCGCTCGATGATTATCCTATTGGCATCCCTACACGATTTGAATTCACGCAAACCAAAGCTAACGGGTGGGAGCGAACTGCGACCAGTTACGGTTTGTATGTGATCCGAAAAAGCGAAAGTGAAGTCAGGGTTTTCTCCGATATTTGCACCCATCTGGGATGTCGTGTCACCTGGCATGCAGAGCAGCAAATTTACATCAGTCCATGCCATGATGGTCATTTTGATATCCTTGGCAATGTGGTCAGTGGACCACCTCCGCGTCCACTGGATGAATACATTACTAAAATTGGAAATGGGAATTTGTTTGTTGCCCTCCCGCCTTTCAAAAGGAATAGTTGAAAGAAGGTTGAAACGAAAAACCACACCTCTCAATCATATTCCTTGTTAGCTCAACTTGATCAATCCGATTCGCATGGCTGTCAACACGGCTTGGGCACGGTTGGGCTGTTTCATCTTCTCAAGAATATTCTTCGCGTGACTTCTGATTGTCTCTTCACTTACGCTTAGCTGAGCTGCGATTTGTTTGTATGTATTGGGTGATGCCATCCATTCGAGAATTTCAAGTTCACGAGGAGTCAATGCGACGGACGATGAATGCTGAGGCTTCACTCTGCTAAGAATCTTTTTCATCACATCTGGGTGAAGATATGCTTCGCCGCGTACCACGGCATGGATGGCTCGAATCAGTTCCCCAGGTTCAATATTTTTCAGAACGTAGCCTTCAATACCTGCAGCAATCAGATCGTATACACGATCGTCGACCTCTGTACCAGTCAGCATCATGATTTTGATCGTTGGATGGGTCTTACGCAATGAGAGCGCCATCTCATAGCCGTCCATTTCTGGCATGACCAAATCTGCCAGAACAATATCTGGAATAATTCGCCGTGCTGCTTCCAAACCAACGCGTCCATTTTCCGCTTCACCTATGATCTCGATGTCTGGTTCCAGACGGAGAACCATTGCGAGTCCTTTGCGGACAACTGCGTGATCATCCACAATAAAGACGCGGACGGGATCAGGCATTTTGATGATGTCCTTTGACAGGCAGCTCGATCAGGATGCGGGAACCTTCATTCGGCTTGCTGATGATTTCGCAACTTCCTCCCATCGCCAGTGCGCGCTCACGAATGCCATGCAGACCGAAGTGTTCACGATTGAGGCTGCGAGATAAAGCAATAGATGGATCAAAGCCGCGACCTTCGTCGGTAACGCTGATGTTCACCTGATCTTCGTTCACGTTCAAACATAACTTTGCAGATTGCGCGCCCGAATGTCGCGCAGAATTGGCCAGAGCCTCCTGTGCCATGCGATAGATCGTGCGGCGCAATCCGGCGGATAGACTGTTAAAGTCGCCGCTGTTGTTAAAAATGATACTAAATGTGCGCGGCCGGCAACAACTGCTGATGTAATCCGTGAGATCTGCCATGAACAACTCGATTGTCAAAGCAGACGGCCATAGATCAAAGATGGAGCGGCGGACCTCGTCATGGGCATTGTTGGCTAGGTTGCGTAATTCGATCAGTTCATTCCTGACATCGTCCGCTTTTTGGGGAAGCATTGTAATGCAGGCATCCAAACTATAGACAATGCCGAAGAGCGATTGTGCGACAGTATCGTGAATGTCCCGTGCAATACGATTGCGTTCTGTCTCCACAGCGAGGCGTCGGGCACGATCAATGCATAAGATGGTAGTTCCCAGAGCGAGAGCGGCCTGATTTGCAACAGTCAGAAGGGTGCTTTCTCGTTCTTTCGTGATCCCACCCGAGGCATCCACGAGTAGCAATCCGACTGAGTGTTCCCTCAAATAAAGTGGAAGTACCAGCCATCTGCTTTGGTTGAGCCAGTCGTTGAGATTTTGATCGCAAATGAGAACCTCACCGTGCGAGGTAAAGGGGTTGCGATTCCATAAGGCTTTGATGAGCTCACCATTCTCTGATTTTAGAGGAATTGCCTTTGCCGGGGGAAATGTAGGCTCCTGGGGATACACAAGCCAGCCACCTAATTCCTCGTATACAGGGTCAACCAGGGCGACCACGGCTTTTGAAAAGCCAAGTTCGGTGGTGACTGCGCCCAACACACGCTCCTGAACGGAAAGCAGATCAGGGGCAGACTGCAACAGCATGGTAAGGTCATGGATGATCTCCAGTTGCCGATGCGCCGTTGCCAGCTTTTCGTGCTTTTGTGTAAGTTCATCACGAGTTGTTGCAAGTTCTTCGCGGGCCCTATTGATGTCCTTCAATAAAATGGAAGGATAGGCAAAAAGTATCGGAATTAACCAGATGCCGGCGAGTTGACTCGTTAGCATGATGATGTCACTCTGCGCGGCTATCGGTTGTGAGTTGAGATAATTGCCTATTAGATAAAGCGGCGTAAAAAAAGCCGAGATGCTCAATGCCCCGCGCATCTGAAAGAAAAATGCTCCAGCCAATAGTGGACTGAGAGCATACAAATAGAAAGAACTATGAGAGCCACCGCTGGCCGCAAGGAGGGCTGCATTGAATAGCAGATCAATGCCTATGAATGCAGGGTGGTCAATAACCAATTGATTTAGTTGACGGTTGGCCAGGGAGATAAAAATATTTGCGACCAGGGCGCAACTAAAAATCAGGATTGGAGAGAGGAGTTGCTTGGGTTGGTTTCCTATGCCTAGGGTTAACAATCCGGGGATGAGTGCCGCCCAGCGAAAGGCCAGGAGAAATGTAAACATACGGCCTGCATGGAAGAAAGTCACTAGCTTTGCGAACATGGACGTTATAGAATGATTATATCCGAATAGGAGTTTGGGTTGATCATACGTATCCCCTGCGCGGGGGAGATGAAATCCCCTGTGTGCGGTATGGTCAGTTCAAGAGCAATTCATTATTATTCAGTGCATTCAAAGGAGGCGGTCTATGATGGACGTAATTAAAGAGGATCAGGTGTTGGATTGTTCCGGGATGTTGTGTCCTATGCCGGTAGTCAAGACGTTCAAGGCAATTAAGGCGATGGAAGTGGGACAAATCTTGAAGATGATTGCCACAGATCCCGGCGCGCCACCCGATATGGAAGCGTGGAGTCGACAGACGGGGAATGAATTGCTTCGTTCCATCCAGGAAGACGGTAAGTTCGTTTTCTATATTCGTCGTAACAAATAAACAAAAGTAATATTTGCGGGAGGAAACCATGTCTAAGTCTGATCCAAATGCTCCAAAGAGACTCGCTTTGATTGCGAGCAAGGGGACTCTCGATTGGGCCTACCCTCCGTTCATCCTTGCCAGCGCAGCTGGCGCGATGGGCTGGGAGGTGGGCGTTTTCTTTACCTTCTACGGTTTGACTCTACTGAAGCCGCACCTCACCGCCGCAGTCTCGCCGCTGGGCAACCCCGCCATGCCGATGAAAATGCCTTTCGGCCCGGAAGGCTTCCAAAACATCAACTGGCCCATGCCTAACCTGCTGATGGCCAATGTACCCGGTTTTGAAAGCCTGGCCACCACCTTGATGAAACAGACTTTTCATAATAAAGGTGTCGCAACCGTTGAAGAGTTGCGCGATATGTGTGTTGAGATGGATGTCCGCATGATCGGTTGTCAGATGACCATGGATGTCTTCGGTTTCAAACGCGAGGATTTCATCAAGGAGTGTGAGATCGGCGGGGCAGCGACCTTCCTTGAATATGCCGCGGATGCGGATGTACAGTTATTCATCTAGAAGGCCGATATATGTCGACACTCTCCATTGAAACAGATAACATGCAAGGCATATCCGTCATGAAAGTCATGGGTCGTGTGGACTCGGACACTGCGCCAGAACTGGATAACGCGTTCGCCAGGCTTTTGCAGGCTAACAAGAACAAAATCGTCCTCAACCTCCAGGGGGTGGAATTTCTTTCTTCAGCCGGTCTACGGGCGATGGTCAAGGCACTCAAAGACGCACAAAAATCTGGTGGGGATGTTCGCCTGGCGTCCGTTTCTCAGCCAATTGAAGTGATCCTGCGCACAGTCGGCATGATGCAGATGTTCAAGATGTTTGCAACGAGTGAAGAAGCAGCGGCAGGCTTTTAGCTGCTTCCCCAAAGGAGAGGGCAGTTATGTGGAAAACGAATGATCCAGACACGAAGAAGATATTGTACGTTCAAACGCATGGGGAAAAAGATCCTGAACGAACAGCCACTCCGTTCTTCCTTGCGACGGCGGGAGCAGCAATGGACAATGAAGTGTGCATTTACTTCACAATGAATGGTCCGCAGTGTCTGGCAAAGTGCAACGGCGACAAGATCGTCATTCCGCGCAAGGGTGGTAATGGAAAGGAATTAAAGTATTTCATTGACCAGGCAGTGGAAATGGGTGTGCGCTTGTTTGTCTGCCAGCCCTCGCTCGATCTGCATGGCTATACCATGGACGACATGATTGAAGGCGTCGAGATGATCGGCGGCGCTGCGTTCAATGATATGGCTGTCCGCGCGGATGCAGTGATTGCATTCTAAATTCTTTATCACGATGGACGCGAAGAGCACAAAGGTATAAAGGATTTTCCTTAGTGTTCCTTTATGACCGTCGTGGTTAATTGTTTTTTCAGGAGGCATAATGCCTACCACACTAGAAAACTGGAATCCGGGCAAAGCAGAAAATCGTCATCCCGAAGCGACTTACGAAGAAAAGGAACGTCTCTTTCTCGAAGTCAAAGATGACGTGCGCTACAATGACTTCATCTACGGGTGTTATGAGTGCGGCATTTGCGTGTCGGCTTGCCCCTCTGCACGTTTTTATGATTTCAGCCCGCGAGTTATCGCACAGGCAATCGCACGCGAAGATGTGGAACGTATCTATGACATCATCACCGAAGACATATGGAACTGTGCCCAATGCTTTTCATGTGTGCGCTGTCCAAGGCAGAATAACCCCGGGGGACTGGTCACTATTTTGCGCGAAGTTTCCCTTAAAAACGGATTACAAGAATCGAAGGATGCATTGCAAGGCTACAGCCGCGTGATTTATAAGGTCATGCTCAAAGGTAATCAGGTTTCGCCCGATATGCTCCAGCCTGATTTCTTTCCCGATTGGGGACCGTGGGTACAGAACTTTTCGCAGAACATGCACGTCTGGCGTAAAGCCATCCCCATGGATTCGATCCGCGGACTTACGGACGTCGCCTGGCGTACCGATCGCAAGACCCTGCTCGAACTTTATACCATCTGGTTTGAGTCTGGCAACATGGACATCATCAAGGAGCTGGACGAAAGTTTATACGATTTATTGACTGAAGTCATGCAGGAAGAATTGGAAGAAGGATAAGGATATGTCATTGCGAGGAGGGTGCTCTTTCCGACGAAGCAATCTCCAGCTCGATGAGGGGATTGCTTCGCACACCTGCCTTGGCGGGCGGTGCCAGGGAAGAACGCTCGCAATGACATAACAAATTATTGGTTTGATCCAATCTGAAAATGGAGTTGTGACATGACCGAAAACTTAACCACAGTTGAACAGATCCTTGAACGAAAATCTCATCCCGTCGTTCGTGATGCGTCCGTCGCGCCGACGCAGGACATGCACGAAAGATTACAGGAACTCGAAGCCAAAGGTGAGATCATTCTGCAAAAGGTGCCGGAGCCATATGTAGAGTTCACAACGAAATATGGACGTAAGAAAAAGATTCCGATTGAACATACCTGGCATCACAAATCCTGTGGGCACTGTGGACATATTCCTGGCTATGCTTCGTCTATTCTATGGCTTCATCGTCAGTTTAATTTAGATTACAACGATCCTACGGACCAAACCTCCTGCACTGGCTGGAACTATTACGCCTCAGGCGCATCGAACGCGGTTGGACAAGCCGCCGTCATGTCACGTAACTTCGCTGCTGCTTACGAATCCGGATATTTTCCCATGATCCATTGCGGCACTAGTTTCGGACATTACAAGGAAATCCGCGAACAACTTGTGCATCACAAGGAACTGCGCGACGAAGTACGGCGCATTCTCGACAAAATGGGCAAACCGCTTGTCATTCCGGAAGAAATCGTCCATTACAGCGAATGGGTCTATGCCATGCGTGACAGATTCGCCGAACGCCAGCTTGTGGATATGAGTGCGATCACTGCCACGGTTCACCCCGCATGTCATTACTACAAGATTATCGCGGAAGATGCTATCTATGACCCCGAAATCTATGGCGGGCAGCGAACCGCCGTTGTCACAGCCTTGCTCGAAAAACTTGGTATCAAAGTGGCGGACTACTCGACCTGGTTCGATTGCTGCGGATTTGGTTTCCGTCATGTGCTGGTACAGCGCGACTTCACCCGTTCATACGCGGTGCTCCGCAAAATCGAAACAATGATCAACGAAGCGAATCCTGACCTAACCGTCACGCACGACACAGGATGTGTGACTACGCTGGATAAGAGTCAATTTGCTGCAAAGGCACATGACCGAAAAGTGGGAGTCCCTGTTTTATCAGATGCACAGGTCGCGGCACTCGCCATGGGTGCGCATCCCTTCCGCGTCGTACAGTTCCACTGGCATTCCACGGATTGGCGCCCCTTCCTTGAGAAACTTGGAATCAACTGGCAAAAATATTGGGATGAATTTCAGGGCGACCTGGATCAAATCCGCGCCGGCACGAAATCTGGAATCACCTGGCAGGATGCGGACCAACCTATCAACCTCACGGCATAAAGACATTTAGCCACGGAGACGCGGAGACACAGAGAAAAAAATAAAGCTCCGCGACTCTGTGTCTCTGTGGCGAATCTTTTGGAGGAACAAACATGACATCTGGAAAAATACTCATCATCGGCGGCGGCCCCTCAGGGCTCGAATCGGCGCGCTGTGTGGCAGAACTCGGCGGGGAAGTCATACTCATCGAAAAGCGTGAACGACTTGGTGGCACGCCCGACCGCGAAAATTACGCCAAGTTGACTCATCACTGGCGCGACGCGTCCGAGGCGATGGCTGAAATGGCCGCCGCGGTCACGAGCAACCCAAATGTGCAGGTAAAGTATCAAGCCGAAGTGAAGGGTATGTCGGGGAGCGCCGGAGACTTCACGGTCGAGATCGAAGCGGGCGGCGTCGCCGAATCCCTGGCTGTGGGCGCGGTCATTGTAGCAACGGGCTTCCAGCATTTCGATCCAGGTCGAGCGACACAATACTATAACTATTATTCATTCCCCGATGTCATCACGCTCACCGATCTCGAAAAAATGTTGAGAGAACATAACGTGGTGCGACCATCGAATGGGGAAGCGCCGAAGAAAATCGCGTTCGTGCAATGCGTGGGGTCACGTGATCGTCAAATTGGAAATGAATATTGTTCAAAAGTTTGTTGCGGCATTGCGAGCAAACAGGCGATTGAATTGCGTCAGCAAATTCCCGATTCGAAAGTTTTCATCTTCTACATTGACATGCGCATGTATGGTTACTGGGAAAATGAAATCTATTGGCCAGCGCAGGAAAAATATCATGTCAACTACGTGAAGGGTGTGATCAGCGAAGTACTGCCGAAGGGTAATCAATTGTTGGTGCGCGGCGAAGATACCACGATGAGCCGCCCCATGGAAGTGACGATGGATATGATCGTACTTTCAGTGGGGATGGAGCCCAGTGCCGGCACGCGAGCCATTGCACAGCTGCTTGGTATTCAGCAAAACAAATATGGCTTTATCGAGGCAGGTGGTCTAGGCGGGCTGGATCCTGTTGCAACCTCGAAGGAAGGCATCTTTGTTGCGGGTGCGGCGTCCGGTCCTGCTGACCTCGATGACTCCATTTCAAAGGCGGGTCTCGCCGCCGCACGCGCGGTTGCGTCTATCCGTAAAGTGATGGTGATGGCATAACATGGCCTTACCGCAGCGGCAGAGTCACATCGTTAAACAGAAAACGGGACCGGATGATCCCATCCTTGAGGAGACTTTGCAGGAGGCGCTCAAGCAGGTTGCTTCAGAGGATGTAATTGCAATCGCCGACGAACTTGCCGAGCGACATACCCGCCTCTTTCTTGGACTTCGAGTTGATTCTGCTCAATGGAGATCTTCCTTCGCTGACGTGGCTGCCGCGGTCACGCACACGCGAGCCAATGCGAGAACAATTACGAATTACTTTGCGCAAAGCGACTACACCATCTTCGATGAATTACTACGCGGCAACGCGCCAACTCCAATACGCGTGGCCGCGTTCGTTGAAAAGTTGAATGCGCTGGATACAAGACTTGCTTTGGAACTCGCCTCTGGACTTTTACACAACATATCGCCCAATGCCAACTGGTTATGGACACGCTGGCTATGGGACCCAACTACAGGAACAGGCATTCTGCCGTTACTGGCAGGAAGTACGCACAACCTGCTTGCAGATAATCTTGCGGATGGATACGCCCACGTGGGTGCAGTCACCGCCATGAGCATGAAATTCGCCGAAGGCACAGGATTGTGGACGGATGAATTGATGAGTAATGAGAAACGTGCGCAGTTTGCCAACAGCGCGTTTCTAGCTTGTGCTTATAACGTTTATCTGTATGGCACAACAAGCTGGAGATTGAGTCGCGAGTTCAATAATTTGTTGCCATCCCTTCCCAACATGGCAAGGAAGTTGTTGGGATTGAAGAAGATAAAAGAAGAAACAGATCCGTCATTGCAAGAAGGGATTTAGCCCGACGAAGATATCCCTTACACATGAGGAGATTGCTTCGTCGCAAAGAACAAGAGCGCTCCTCGCAATGACAGGGTAAGTCAAGGAGACCATAACCTATGCCTGCTGGTCCGATCAAAGCAAGATATGTAGAAAAAGAGCATGCCGTGGTGGACGGCGTGGATATTTCTGGTCACTGGAACCGCATGTTCGAACAGAGGACGATCTTTGAGTACACACCTGAATTAATCGAGAAGATTGCCGATCTTCCGAATGCGGAGTCCTTTGCGAATTGTTACCAGTGTGCCAAGTGCGTCCCGGTTTGCCCTGTAGATGTGGTTGGCAATTACGGTCCACGCAAACTTTATCGTTATGCCCAAACAGGCATGGACCTGACCGAAGCGCCCGAACTCTGGCTTTGCACCACGTGTGCCAACTGTCTGCGTGTGTGTCCCAAAGAAGTGAACATGGTCAAGATCATGCCCGCTGCGCGCGAGCAGGCGATTCTAGATGGAAAGTTTGTCCCGCCCGAATTACAGCAGGCATTCGAGAACACTGCCAAATCTGGTAACCCACTTGGGCAACCGCAACGCAAACGCGACGCATGGATCCAGAACGCAGGTGTACCAATTCTGACCATCAAGGATTTGGGTCGCCCTGTGGATGTCCTCTGGTATGTTGGCTCTTATCCTTCTTATCATCCACGCGGTATTGACGCGGCGTCTGCGGCGGCGCGCATCTTCACCGCGCTGGGAATTGATTTTGCCATTCTGGGCAAGGAAGAGAAAGACGATGCTGACTCCCAGCGTTTAGCTGGTGAGAGAGGTCTCTTCGAGATGATGACCGAGTACAACATCGAGACCTTCAACAAGTATGAATGGAAGGAACTGGTCGTCACGGGTCCGCATGAACTCAACGCTTTCAAGAACGTGTATCCCAAATATGGTTTTGAAAGGCCCGTTCTTCACTACACTACCTTCCTTGCGCGTTATCTTGACCAACTCAAGCCATTGCTCAAACATGCGGTCAACAAGAAGATCACGTACCATGATCCGTGTTATCTCGGTCGGCATAACGGCGAATACGAAGCGCCGCGCAAACTCCTCGAAGCCATCCCGGGTGTGGAACTTGTTGAGATGGCGCGCAACCGCGAAAACGGATATTGCTGCGGCGGCGGCGGTGGCGGTATGTGGATGGACTCATTTACTCAGAAACATACCAAAATGCGCCTCTCTGAGAAACGTGCCATGGAAGCGGCCTCCACGGGTGCGAATGTGCTGGCAGTGGCCTGT
>JBGPNQ010000170.1:0-10490 GCA_041487615.1 Anaerolineae bacterium | reverse complement strand
ACGGATTTTCGATCACATTCAAGGACGATACTGGAGTTATCCCTCCTCCGCATGTGGACGTGGCCCTCG
This sequence comes from Anaerolineae bacterium, assembly GCA_041487615.1. Classification (GTDB taxonomy): domain Bacteria; phylum Chloroflexota; class Anaerolineae; order Anaerolineales; family Villigracilaceae; genus Defluviilinea. Next base: position 10,421 of record JBGPNQ010000170.1, on the reverse strand, counting down.
TTGCGCCGAAGGGGTCAGGACGAAGTGTCCGCTTGAATTATCTCGATGGTTCAGGGATCAATGCCAGCTTTGCGATTCATCAGGATGCCACAGGCCGGGCCTACGAGCGCACGATTGCATTGGGCATTGTTATTGGTGCCGGATATTTATTTCCCACCACTTTTCAAAACGAAGTCCATTCTGATCTTACCGGCGAACGCGGTGTCTTAATTGGTGCGCTATCTGGATTGATGGAAGCACAATATAACGTTTTGCGCAAACACGGACACAGCCCCAGTGAAGCATTCAATGAGACAGTCGAAGAATTGACACAGTCTTTGATTCGCCTTGTCGGCGAAAAAGGCATGGACTTCATGTATGCCAATTGTTCAACAACGGCGCAACGCGGCGCATTGGATTGGCATCCCCGTTTTCGTGATGCGGTGGCGCCTCTATTCGATGAACTCTACGAATCGGTTCTATCTGGCAATGAAGCCCGCATCACGCTCGAATCCAACAGCCGACCGGATTATCGTCAGCAATTGGATAAGGAACTTGCGGCCATCCATGACTCTGAAATGTGGCGTGCCGGCGCGGCGGTCAGGTCGTTGAGACCGGAGAATTGGAAGAAGTAATAACATCGGCGGTCGAGTAGGGCTGAGCGATAGTGAAGCCCATATCGAGACCACCAGTTTTCAAGAAGTGTTTCCTTTGTTGTAACCTGCTGGTCTCGATACGCCCCGACGAGCATATGGCTACTCGACCAACGTTGTAAGGAGAGTATATGACCAAAAGTAATTACGTCAAAATTTTCGACACAACCTTACGGGACGGCGAACAATCGCCCGGCGCGACGATGACGTCTGCGGAGAAACTCGAAGTGGCACGGTCTCTGGCGCGCCTCGGGGTGGACATCATCGAAGCGGGATTCCCAGCTGCCTCGCCCGATGACCTGGAAGCCGTCAGACGGATTGCGCTCGAAGTGGGCCGACCCGCCGCGGGCGAGGAAGATGCGAGAGTCCCGGTCATTGCCGGGCTGGCGCGCGCGAACAAATCCGATATCGATAAAGCGTGGGAAGCCATCCAGGGAGCCGCGAAACCGCGCATCCATACGTTCCTGGCGACATCTGCAATTCATATGAAGCACAAACTCAAAATGGATCCTGAAGACGTTGTGCAGCGCGTTTCTGAAATGGTTGCATATGCGAGGACATTTTGCGAGGACGTTGAATTCAGTCCGGAAGATGCCGGGAGATCCGACCCTGAATTTTTGTATGTCGTTTTGGGCGAAGCGATCAAGTCGGGTGCGACCACGCTGAACATTCCAGATACGGTCGGGTACACCACACCAGAAGAATATTTTGCTTTGATCGATGGCATTATCAAGCACACGCCGGGTATGCATGATGGCATCATAGTGTCTGTGCATTGCCATGATGATCTGGGAATGGCGACTGCCAACGCGCTGGCGGGAATCCGTGCGGGCGCGCGGCAGGCGGAAGTTACGATCAATGGGATCGGCGAGCGCGCGGGCAACACATCGCTTGAAGAAGTGGTGATGACGTTAAAGACTCGGAAACCGATTTTCAATCTGGAAACAGGAATTGAAACGCAACAGATCTCGCGCGTTAGCAAGCTCGTAAGCAATTACACGGGCATTGTTGTGCAGCCGAACAAGGCAATTGTCGGCGCGAATGCATTCGCCCATGAAGCGGGCATTCACCAGGATGGAATGTTGAAACATCAAACGACATACGAAATCATGCGTCCTGAAGATGTCGGAGTCAATCAAACCAAACTTGTGATGGGCAAACATTCGGGTCGCCATGCGTTGCGCAGTCGACTCGCGGAGATGGGGCACTCGCTCGACGAGGTCGAACTTGATAAAGCCTTTGCGCGATTCAAGGAATTGGCCGATCGTAAGAAAGTGATCACAGATGTTGACCTCGAAGCATTGATCGCCGATGAATTCTATCGTCCGCGCGATGTCTATTATCTTGAGGGTATGCAGGTCACTTGCGGTACGTTCGGAATGCCCACGGCAACGGTTCGTCTCAAGGGACCGGATGGAAAAGTCCATACTCACGCGACAATGGGTTCCGGTCCCGTAGATGCAGCGTACAAGGCCATTGACGATATTGTCAAAGCGCCGAATACGCTGCTGGAATTCAACGTCCATGCCATCACAGAAGGCATCGACGCGCTCGGCGAAGTGACCGTTCGCATTCAGGGCGAGAGTGGCCTGCAAACAATGGACGCGCAGAGAGAAGTGCCATATCAACGTGTCTTTGGTGGCCACGGTGCGGATACTGACATCATTGTTGCCAGCGCGAAAGCATATCTCAACGCGTTAAATAAATTGATCATTGCACAGACCGAAGGACTCGAACCCATTCATGAAAATCATACACATGGGGTCATGCTTGGATAAAGGAGAATCACGATGAATACTGCTGAAGATCAAGACGTTGTACAAAACTCCGCCTATAATCCGTTCCCGGAGCCGCAAACGATCCCGTCTGGTTGGGATACAAGCGGATTCTTTTCAGAGCCGAAAACCGATTCCGAGATGAATGAGGATGACTCTGCTGAAAGCTAAATCCATGAAAGGTATACAAGGAGACAGGTAGACATGTAAACAAGTTTTGCCACGTGTGTACCTGTATATCTATTTCCTTGTTGACACCTGAACTTAACCATGCCAAAAACACTCTTCCAAAAAATCTGGGACTCTCATGTTGTCACCGAACAGCCTGACTCTCCCGCCATCCTCTACATTGACCTTCATCTTGTGCATGAAGTGACTTCGCCGCAGGCATTCACCGGTCTGCGCCAGCGCGGACTCAAGGTCCGTCGCCCGGATAAAACTCTGGCGACGATGGATCATTCCATCCCGACGACTCCACTTGATGTCCCAATTACGGACGCATTAGCCGCGGCGCAGATCAAGCAAATGGAAACGAACGCCGCCGAATTCGGCATCACACTGCATGGCATGGACAGTCCGCACCGTGGCATTGTGCATGTCATCGGTCCTGAACTTGGACGAACCCAGCCGGGTATGACCATCGTCTGCGGCGACAGTCACACGGCTACGCATGGAGCCTTTGGCGCACTTGCCTTTGGCATCGGCACCTCCGAGGTGGAGCATGTCCTTGCAACGCAGAGCCTGCTGCAAAGGAAGCCCAAGACGTATGAGGTTCGCATCAATGGATCTTTGCCGAATGGTGTTTCCGCGAAAGACATCATCCTTGCGCTGCTGGCGAAAATCGGTGTGGGTGGGGGCACGGGTCACGTCTTTGAATACACAGGCGAAGCGATTCGCGGACTCTCCATGGAGCAGCGCATGACGGTCTGCAACATGTCCATTGAAGGCGGTGCGCGTGCTGGTATGATCGCCCCCGATGACACGACCTTTGAATATCTGCATGGACGCGAATTCGCGCCCAAAGGCGAAGAATGGGATGAGGCTGTTGCCAAGTGGTGCGCGTTACCCTCTGATGAAGGCGCGCTGTACGACAAGTCCGTGACTCTCGATGCGTCTGAACTTGAACCAATGATCACCTATGGCACAAATCCCGGCATGGGTATGAGAATCACAGATCGCATTCCTACTGCTGATGCTTTTACCGAATCTTCTCAAAAGGCCGCCTTCGAAAAAGCCATGGCCTACATGGGACTGCAACCTGGTCAATCCCTGCTCGGTCAAAAAGTAGACGTGGTTTTCATTGGTTCCTGCACGAACGCGCGCATCTCTGACTTGCGATTGGCAGCATCCCTGCTCAGAGGTCGCAAAGTCGCGGACGGAACACGGGTCATGGTCGTCCCCGGGTCACAGGATGTCAAGAAGCAGGCCGAGCAAGAAGGGCTTGATAAAGTCTTCAAGGAATCCGGTGCCGAATGGCGCGAAGCCGGATGCAGTCTCTGTATTGCGATGAATGGCGATAACCTACTACCAGGTCAATACGCTGTTTCAACCAGTAACAGAAACTTTGAGGGTCGTCAGGGAAAAGGAGGACGTACGTTCCTCGCATCTCCGTTGACGGCTGCGGCAACTGCAATCAATGGTGTTGTGACTGATGTGAGGACGATGCTGTCGTAGACACGTATACAAGGAAACAGGTACACGCGTTTTTACCTGTCTACGTGTATACGTGTTCACCTAAAGGTAAATCATGGTCACCGATGAAGTTTGGAAACTACCTCATATCGTCAACCGTTTTCTCTCGTATCGAGCCGCAATTCCCATGGCTCAGGAACAGATTGGCGTGATGATGTCCATTCTCAAATCAAGGGAACAGCCTGTTGAATCCTTCCTCGATCTTGGATGTGGGGATGGAATTCTCGGCGCCTCACTACTGGGTAAATATCCATCTGCTCTTGGCGTGTTCGTGGACTTCTCAGAGCCAATGCTGGAACAGGCCCGCGAACAGCTCAAAGACACTGCAGATCAATTGGCGTTTGAGAATCTTGATTATGGCGAACCGGCATGGGTCAGCAAGATGAAGCCTTACGGTTCATTGGATGCCATTGTTTCAGGCTACTCCATTCATCATCAGCCCGATGAGAGCAAACGCGAAGTCTATCAGGAAATATTTTCGTTGCTCAGTCCGGGCGGATGGTTCGTCAATATCGAGCATGTTTCCTCCGCTGCACAACTTAATATTGATCTATTTGAGAATCACTACGTTACAGCGCGTTATGCGATCGAAAAACAAACTGATGGGACGCGCACATTAGACCAGCTTGCTGAAGAATATAAAAACCGGCCCGACAAGGCCGCCAACATCCTTGCGCCTGTCGAAGTTCAATGCGATTGGCTGAGTGAGATCGGCTACGAAGAAGTGGATTGCTATTTCAGAATCTATGAACTTGCTGTCTTTGCCGGGCGCAAACCCAATCGCAAATCGTAAATCTAAAGTCGGAAATCATTTATGGCTCAATTTACAACACTAACATCTCGCGTACTACCGTTACCTGTCAACGATATTGACACGGACCAAATCATCCCTGCACAGTTTCTCAAGGTAACGGACAAGAACGGTCTTGCTGAGGCGCTGTTCTTCCATTGGCGCTATAACGATGACAAATCTCCAAAAGCGGACTTTGTCCTCAACAAGCCTGAAGCCGTTGGCTGTCAGATCCTTTTGGCCGGAGACAATTTCGGCTGTGGTTCGAGCCGTGAACATGCGGCGTGGGCACTCACATCCTATGGATTCCGCGCCGTGATCAGCACATCCTTTGCGGATATTTTCCGCAGCAACTCTCTGAAGAATGGTCTCATCCCCATTATCGTCGATGACGCGACTCACAAGATGCTGTTTGACCTTGTCGAAGAAGTGCCAAATGCGGAATTCACAGTAGATCTCGAATCGCAGACTCTTTCCTTCCCGAATGGCTCTGTCACATTCCCGATCGACCCATTTAACAAGGCCTGCCTGTTGAACGGCACAGACGAACTCGGATATATCTTGAGTTTTGAAAAAGAGATCGCCGCATTTGAACAGCGACAGTAGACCATAGACCATGGACGATTTCACGGTCTACTGTATATCGTCCATGGTCGGATAAGAATCACTATGCCAAAAATCCAAATCTACGACACCACACTCCGCGACGGAACACAATCGGAAGGTTTCACCCTTTCGGGCAATGACAAAATCCGTATTGCGCAAAAACTGGATGAACTCGGTGTTGCCTTCATCGAAGGTGGCTGGCCGGGTTCGAACCCTAAAGATGTTGAATTCTTTGAGCGTGCCCGCGACATGCAGTGGAACAATTCATTGATCGCTGCCTTTGGTTCCACCTGCCGCGTCAACGGCGGACCCGAAGATGACGCCAACATCAAAGCGTTGATTGATTCGCGTACACCTGTCTGCACCATCTTTGGGAAAACATGGACGCTGCATGTCAAGGAAGTTTTGCTTACAACGCCCGAAGACAATCTGCGAATCATCGAGCAATCGGTTGCTTATCTCAAGTCAAATGGCAAGCGAGTAATCTATGATGCGGAGCATTTCTTCGATGGCTACAAAGCGGATGCATCGTACGCATTGGAGACGTTAAGAGCCGCCATACGGGGCGGAGCGGAAACCATCGTCTTGTGTGATACCAATGGCGGGACCATGCCCTGGGATGTGGAACGAATTGTTTGTGAGTTGAAACCGGCGCTCGATCATCCTTTCGGGATTCATACCCATAATGATTCGGAATGTGCAGTCATCAACTCCCTGACTGCCATACGTCAGGGAGCAGTTCAGGTGCAAGGGACCATCAATGGAGTTGGCGAACGCTGTGGCAACGCCAACCTGGTTTCGATCATGGCAGACCTTGAACTCAAGATGGGATATCAATGCTTACCCGAAGGAAGTATCCAGCACTTATACGATTTATCCCATTTTGTTGCGGAAGTAGCGAATATCACACCGGATGAGCATTTGCCATTTGTCGGTAAATCTGCGTTCGCACACAAAGGCGGAGTCCATGTGGCGGCGATGAGGCGGAACGCGCAATCCTATCAGCATGTGGAACCCGAAGTTGTGGGCAACAAGATGCGTGTGGTCGTTTCAGACTTATCGGGACGCGGAAACCTGTTAAGTAAAGCCGAAGAACACGGCGTGGAAGTGGAAGGCGCCGAAGTTCTTCCTGTTCTTAACGAAATCAAGGAACTCGAATCGCGCGGCTTTTCGTTCGAAGCTGCCGAGGCATCCGTTGCGAAGATGTTGAAGCGACAGGAATATGGTTACAAACCGCCGTTCGAACTCGTAGACTTTTTCGTGAACGTTGAACACCGTCAGGGGCGCGGCATATTCGCGGAGGCCATGGTCAAGGTCCGTGTGCAGGGCGAGTTATTGCACACAGCTGCCGAAGGGAATGGTCCCGTCAATGCGCTGGACCTGACGCTGCGGAAGGCCCTGGTCGGATATTATCCGCAGATTGCGCAGTTTCATTTGTCTGATTACAAAGTCCGCATCCTGGATTCAGATCACGGGACGGAAGCGATTACGCGTGTGTTGATCGACACGCGTAATTCCACATCCCGTTGGAGCACTGTCGGCGCGAGCACGAATATCATCGAGGCGAGCTGGCGTGCGCTTGCGGACTCTGTGGAATACGGCTTGATGGTGGCACATTGATTTGACTATGGACGATGGACAACGGACCATAGATGATGGTCAATGGTCTCTTGTCCAGAGTCTGAATTGGAGACCTCATTTGAATTTCAACATTACCCTTTTACCCGGCGATGGCATCGGACCTGAAGTGGTCGCGGAAGCCGTGCGCGTGCTGGATGTGATCTCGGACAAATATAATCACACCTTTGATTACAAGGAACGTTTGATGGGTGGTTGCTCGATTGATAAATACGGCACATCACTGACCGACGAAACTCTTGCCGATTGCCGGTCCGCAGATGCAATTCTCTTCGGTGCCGTGGGCGGGCCGAAATGGGATGATCCCAATGCCAAGGATCGTCCTGAACGCGGATTGCTCGCCTTGCGCAAAGGACTCGCTGTATTTGCCAACCTGCGGCCCGTCAAAGTGCATCCCGCGCTGATCGATTCCTCACCGCTGAAACCCGAACGACTCAAAGGTGTGGATATTCTTGTCCTGCGCGAGCTGACAGGCGGACTGTACTTCGGTCAACCGAAAATGCGTGAGATGAAAGCTGAAGGCGAACGAGCGGTGGACACGCTCGAATACTATGACTTTGAGATTCGACGAATTGTTGAACTCGCGTTCAAACTGGCAAAAGGGAGAAAGAAAAAAGTGACATCTGTCGATAAGGCAAATGTTCTGGAATCCTCGCGGCTCTGGAGGCAAGTCGCGACTCAGGTCGGCAGGGAAAATCCGGATGTGATGTTGGAGCATCAACTCGTGGACAGCGCGGCGATGAAGTTGATCACCGCTCCCGCGTCGATGGATGTAGTTGTGACCGAGAACATGTTCGGTGACATCCTCACGGACGAAGCGTCTGTGCTGGCGGGATCGATGGGGATGTTGCCCTCGGCCAGTTTATCGGAAACAGGCATCGGCCTGTATGAACCAATCCACGGCTCCGCGCCTGATATCGCGGGGAAGCGAATCGCAAATCCGATAGGGACAATTTTGTCCGCCGCGCTGATGTTGCGCTATTCGCTCCGGTTGGAGGAGGAAGCACAGGCGATTGAAAAGGCCGTCGACGAAGCGATCACCTGTGGAGCGCGTACGGCCGACCTTGGTGGTACGCTGACGACCCGTCAGATGACGGATGAAATCATCAAAAATTTTTGAGGAGAAGAGTATATGGGAATGGAATCCAAATTCGTGTGGATGGACGGCGAACTTGTGGAGTTCGAAAAAGCGACAGTGCATATGCTTACGCCGGCATTGCATTACGGCGCCGCAGTATTCGAAGGAATTCGCGCCTATAACACAGAGAACGGCCCCGCTGTCTTTCGTCTGACAGAACATGTAGACCGCCTGCTCGACTCTGCAAGGGTATTTGGTGTGCGAGAGTTGCCATTTACACTTGAGGAAGTGGTCAAAGGTGTCAAAGATACAGTGCGCGCCAACGGATTCACAGACTGCTATATCCGTCCGTTGTTATACATCAAAGGTGGTGCGTGGAATTTGAATGTGGATGCTGGCCAACCTGCGCTCGCAATTGCGGTCTGGCAATGGAATAATTATCTCGGTGAAGAAGCGCTGGCAAAGGGAATCCGGGCGAATATTTCATCGTTCACCCGTCATCACCCTAATGTTAGCATGACCAAGGCCAAGATTGCAGGAAACTACGTCAACAGTTTCCTGGCCAAGACCGAATCCGAACGCCTCGGTTTTCAGGAAGCCATCATGCTTGATCCGCAGGGTTATATCGCCGAATGCACCGGTGAGAATTTGTTTGTGGTACGGCGCGGCAAATTAATAACTCCCTCGACTGCGCCCGTGCTAGAGGGAATCACACGCCATACGATTCACACCATTGCAAAAGACCTGGGACATGATGTGCTGGAGCAGCCTATTTCGCGCGATCAGCTTTACATTGCGGATGAGGTCTTCGTGTGTGGAACGGCAGCAGAATGTATCGGCTTGAGTGAGATCGACTTCCGAACGATTGGCGATGGGAAGACAGGTCCGATCACCCGCGCGATCCAGAATGTGTACCATGATGCGATCCGTGGCAGGATTGCGAAGTATGCAAGCTGGTGTGAATGCGTGTAAGTGTCCACGAGAATTCTTCTTTATGATTGTCCCACTCCCATACGAGAGGGACAATTTGTATCCTTCTGATGCTCCAGTCTGTGGAAATAACAAACATCTCAAGCATCGGTATTCAATGGATCTTGTAAATGTAGATACCATTGGCATCATATACAAGTCTTTTATTCAATTGATTCATGAGAAGAGGAGTGACGTCCCCGTAACCGGATCCGATATACACAAAATCCGCCGTGGTTTGCTGGATGAACTTCTCTATGTGATCGTACTCTTCCTCTGTCTTTGGAAAAACCGTTTGTCTACCGGTCATAGAGGTGATCCAGTATCCGCCGTCGGTAGGACCGATGCCTTCGTCCCATGGATATGAATTGATCAAGATAACGCTTTCCCTGGGGATGTTGGCTTTGACCCAGTTCATGGCACTCTCGTCAGCAGAGGAATAAAACACATTTCCCGGGTTGACAATGCCAATGATATTGTATGCACCGGCGAGAGCCAGGATGAATACCGATGCAACAGCGAGGAACTCCCTGTCTTTGAATATATATTCGATGCAGTATCCGGCAAATAGGGAGAGAGGAATGGCCAGGGCAAAAAGAGTATTTGTGGGCCGCGTTGCGGAGTGTCCAAGCAAAATCATTTGCAGCCAGTCGATGCCCAGGAGTCCCGTCAGGCAAAGGAATGCCATTGGCAATTGTTTCTTATGACTGGCAAAATAAAGGATTCCACCAGATAAGCCCAGAAACCAAAGCAGCGTGCCACCGTGCTTCAAAGTATTGTCAAGGACATACTTGTAATCATCCAGCGTAAACGGCGCCGATCCGCTCGCCAAAAACGAAGCCCAACTTCCCTGTGTGAGGACGTACCGAGCTTTGATGATGACCAGCAATATTACGATCGCGCTGATTCCCAAAAACTTTGTCGCCTGTGAGTTTCTAAGTCCCGAAATTTTTCCGCCCATCATCTCAAGAATGATGAACCCTGTCACAACAATCACCAGAATAGCCATCGAGCCATAGTGCGATAGGAACAGTCCCGTTAATGCAATGAGCATGATGATCTCATTGGAGCTTTGATGTTTGCGGTTATTCCAGATCAGGGTGCCTGCCCACGGCAGGAGTGTCATTCCCTGCAGAAATGGGTAACGTGCGATGTTCATTAGGTAAGCAGGGATGGGGGAGATGAACCAATAAAAGGTTGTTGCAGCAAGCGCGAAGTACCAGTTGCCAGAAAATTTGCGT
>JBGPNQ010000169.1:0-10638 GCA_041487615.1 Anaerolineae bacterium | reverse complement strand
CGCTTTTTGAATGGAAGCGCAAGGTGCCGCTTGAGTACAGGGATTTGAATCGTTTCCAGTGGCTACATCCACATAGCGCGGTGTACCTGATAATACCGTCGCTTCTCCACTTGAGGAAGCGCTGAACACACTGCTGGAATCCTTTCCATGGGTTGTTGGTGTTGGTATTGGAGTTTCTGTTGCAATTGGAGTTTCCGTAGGTAACGCTGTCGGTGTGGGATCAGGATTATCGATCAACCCCGCACTGCCTTTGAGATTCCATGCAGTATCGATCTGGTTGAAGTGAAAATCAGGATTGCCGGTCTGTGCGTTGATCAACATCAACTCACGGATAGGCAGGCTGTTATTGGCTGAGGTCACGTCCATCCGCCAGACGAGTTCGACGGGGCGAATGCTCGGCTGCAAGAGGCTCTCATCGAATATCCATAACTCCGGTTCTGTGGCAACGAAGTCTTCAGTTGTCTTCTCGTTCCACTTTGCCATCGCTTCGAGTGCGATCTGTTTTGCTTGTGCAGCATCGATTGCCGGTTGTGTTGAAAGAGAAAGGTTCGGAGAGGCTTCGCCATTGATGGAGTACAGGTCGCCGTTGTCATTGGTATTGACGATCAACTCTCCACCCATGACCGGAATGCCTTGATACTTCTGCTGGTAGCGAACTGTGACGCGTCCATTCCCGGGATGCTCGGTCTTCATTACCGATAATTCTTTGGATGCATCGTGAATACCGAATTCCGGTGCGAAGTGTTTGGCAAGCACCATGGCTGGATCACCAGGACGACTGGCTCCAGGCAGCAATCCCATCGCTTCAGAGAACGTCAAGGATCGTCCGCTTTCGGGACCGATAAAGCTGACCTTGCCGGTCTCGGCATTCAGCTTGCGGTTGATGCCATCTTTGCCTTGTGCAGCAGCAACAGGTAATTGCACACTCGATAGGGTCGTTGCGAGAATGACGATAGCAGAAAGAACTCTTGCTAATCCCGCTGTTTCATTCATGATTACCTCCATGTTCACATCCCCCCGTTGAATCGTTCTCCGGGGTGATTCAGAATTAGCGTAGTCCATTTGTGTACACACGTCAATTAATAAGCGGTGACTTTATCCCTGTTTTTGGTATGTTATTTGTCCCAAAAAGGTTACAGCAAAAAAGAGGACCAACCATGGCGGTTGGCCCTCTTTTGCATGAACGTTGAACGACTTACTTCTGTTAGGGAATTTACATCCCGTTATCCTGGTCCTTGGTTGAATATCCGGGGCCGCTCTTGAAGAAATCGTAATTGGGCTTGATATCGGGCGTGAAATCAACGACTTCCCCCGCTGCCAGTTGCCTCGCGGTATCCAACACGATGGGATGACCGTGGTGGTTGGTGCCTTCAAAATGGCCGGTGAGACCAACGTTGCTGATGTATTCTCCGCCTTTGGCTGTATATGCTGTGGGAACTTCATCTTCCGGGAAGATGGCCGCGAACGGACATTCCGGCACACAGGCGCCACAGTCAATGCATGTATCGGGATCGATGTAGATCCACGGCCATTCATTGAGGGGAAACCCGGGGACCATGCATTCAACAGGGCATACATCGATACAGCCGCGGTCGCGAACACATAAACTGGTGACAATGTGAGTCATTATCGTGTCTCCTTCTGTAAGTAGGTAAATTGATTATATCTTGCTTACAACCTTGCGTAAGGAAGCAGGCTTACTGAGCGTGGCTAAACATGTGGACTACAGATTTTTCTGCCACAGAGATCACAGAGTTCTTTGACCCCGCACGTGCGGTTGGGGCAGGTGGAAAAATCTCCGAGTTCTCGGTGGACTCTGCCGTCTCGTGGCGCCACGGCGCCACTCGCGGCATCAGCGCAGCGATCCTGTGGACGGACGGTGTGGCTAAGCCCGATACATTAGCCACTCCCGGCTTACTTATACCTATCTGCCGCGGCATCCCAATTGAGGACGTTCCACCAGTTGGTCACATATTCGGCACGTCGGTTCTGATATTTGAGATAATAGGCATGTTCCCAAACGTCGATTCCAAGAACGGGCTTCATGCCTTCGGACATCGGATTATCCTGATTGGCAGTGGAGACCACGGCCAGGCCGGTCCCCTTTTTAACGAGCCATGCCCATCCGGATCCAAAGCGACCGTTGGCAGCCTTCTCGAACTCGGCCTTGAATGCGTCAAACGATCCGAACGCGGCATCGATGGCCTTGGCCAATTCGCCGCCGGGAGCGCCGCCCGCTTTCGGGGCCATGATCTCCCAGAACATCGAGTGATTCCAGTTCCCCCCGCCGTGATTGCGTACAACAGTGCGGACATCTTCAGGGACAGAATTCAGATCCATTAAAAGGTCTTCAAGTGACTTGGACGCCAGCTCGGGGTGTTTATCAATCGCACCGTTGAGGTTGGTCACATATGCCTGATGGTGTTTGTCATGATGGATTGTCATCGTCAGTGCGTCGATGTAAGGCTCCAGCGCATCCACCGCATACGGAAGTTTGGGTAATTCAAAAGCCATGATCCTCTCCTTTTGGTTGGTCAATCCATCTCTCGACAGATTTTTATAAATTTTTTCAACAAAATTGTAGTCTTGCTAGGGACAACTGTCAAGCAAATAGGAAAATTAAGACATGTTTCAGCCCATTTAATAGAATCCAATGGATCCAAGGTCCCCGATTTACAAATCTGGCGCTTTGTGTTTAATGTAACTTGCATCTCATAACACATCGTGCTATTGTAAATATGGAAAGGTTCCTTCCAGAAAGGAGCAATACCATGACGGATTGGGATCTTACGGTCGAGTATATACGGCGGGCCATGGATGCGGTCGACAAAGCTCACGAAGTCACAAGCGAACTGCGCGAACGTGTCACATCCGAAACACTGGATCAATTCCGTGAAGAGATGGATGAACTGACGGAGCATCTCACCAAACTGCAAACGGTCCTCAACAATCAGGAAGCGTTTGCGCTCGACGAAATGGCAGACTGGCTTAGCAAGGCATTCACCGGAAATCCTTCCGATTATCGACGGACTCCGCGCATGAACAAATGACTCACGGTAGAATGGGCGGATGACGGAGCAACGCTCGCGCTTCATTCTTCCCTTTGCCATTCTGACCGCCATCCTGGCTGTCTCTACAGCTTCCATTTTTATCCGTTTCGCACAAGCGGACGCACCTTCCCTGGTCATCGCCGCGCTCCGGCTGACGTTCGCGACTCTCCTATTAGCCCCTCTCGCATGGACACGTCACCGCACCGAGTTGATGAGTCTCTCACGCAGGGAAATTCTTCTTGGCGTGGTTTCGGGCCTGTTTCTTGCAGCACATTTCGCCACGTGGATCTCATCCCTTGAATACACAACGGTCGCAAGTTCGGTCGTGTTCGTCTCTACGGGTCCGCTTTGGGTGGCATTGCTATCACCGATGCTGCTCAATGAGCGGCTCGCGCGCGCGGCCATCGCCGGGTTGGTCATTGCCATTTTAGGAGGAACCATCATCGGCTTGTCTGATGCGTGCATTTGGGATAATGGACTCCACTGCGCGGACCTGAGTCAAATCTTGCATGGGCGCGCCATGTGGGGGAACTTCCTTGCCCTTATCGGCGCCTGGACTATTTCCGGTTATCTCATCATCGGGCGAAAGTTGCGAGCGAAGATGTCGCTGATTCCTTATATTTTTTCGGTATACGGGGTTGCAGCGATTGCATTGATCCTGACCGCGTTCGTCGCAGGACAGTCACTACTCGGTTATCCTGCGCAGACGTATGGCTGGATATTTTTGCTCGCCGCGTTCCCGCAGCTCGTCGGTCATTCAACTTTCAATTGGGCATTGCGTTACCTACCGGCAGCATTTGTTGCGGTGACCACGCTTGGCGAACCCATCGGTTCGGCGACCCTTGCATTCTTTATTTTGCAGGAGAAACCAACCGTTGTTGTTATCAGCGGCGGTATCCTGATCCTGATCGGAATCTATCTTGCATCACGGAGCCATTCATGACGGAACTCACAGCGCTTACAAAGGAAGTGATCGCAAAGCTTTTTGACTCTTCCACTGCCCTGGTGGTGGAACAACTGCTTTCGGATGAATGTGGGAGCAATCTGCCACTCTATAAGCCTGCCACACCTGAAGGACTGGAGCGCGTTCGCTTTGCCGTGCTTAAGATCAGCAGCGGTAACGAAGAAAAGTTGCTTGAAGCAATGGCACTCGCGAAACGCGACTGGCGCGACGTGTTGGTCTGGGCAGGATTTGCAAATGACTTAAATGCACATAACGAATGGGCAGGAGGACTAAAATGAATCTTCCTTCACACACCTATCTCGACAAACATAATATTCCTTACGAACGAAAAAGCTTTCCGCCGGAAACAGAAAAAGGCGCGGCGAACGTCGGGCGTGTATTGGGTTTCGGAGAACGCCAGGCCGTGAAGACATTGATCTTCCAGGTGGATACAGGTGAGCGCGTCCTTGTTATGCTGGGTGGCGATCAGAATGCAATCTCAGGAAATCTAAAGAAGGCAATTGGCTCGCGCAATATCAGGATGGCAGAGCCTGACATCGTAAAGGAAACTACAGGTTACGTGATCGGCTCCATTCCTGCCTTTGGCTGGCAGCCGCCTGAGTTCCGATCCTTCCTGGAGGCTAGTCTCGTTAACGAACCCATCCTTGGCACGGGTGCCGGTCAATGGGGCGAAGAGATCATGATCACACCGGAAAATCTTATTCGGGCGAGCAGCGCGATCGTGGTCAATTTGACAGACCGTGACAAGCCGGTGAGCGTGGAGTAATTTGAAGACATTTGTCCTCGCCATCGCGGGACACTCGGGCGCCGGGAAATCCACGCTTATCCAGCACCTGGTTGTGCGATTGGGCAATGCCAATGCTCTGATGCTTGACGAATACGAAGCATCTTCGTTCTATCCTCCAGCCGAATCATGGATCGAAGATGGCGCAGACCCGAACGAATTCAAGACGCCTCAGTTTGATGCCGATGTAATGGCACTCGTCAATGGAGAAAGCATCACACATCCGGAAACTGGAATTGAAATCAACCCTGAGCCTTTTCTCATCCTCGAAGAACCCTTTGGAAGAGGGCGTGACGCTTTACGAAAGGTGATTCATTTCGTTATCGTGCTTGATACGCCCCTGGAGGTCTCCTACATCCGCAAAGTCTCAAGAAAGAATGATTTCCTTCCCTGGGAGGACAACCCCGAGGCCTTTATGAGCAATTTGCGACAAAATATGGAATGGTATCTTCGAACGGGCAGAAGGTTTTATCTGGCGGTCAGTGAAAGAGTCCGGGCGGATTGTGATCTGATCGTCGACGGCCTGCTGCCTGCGGAAGAAATTGTCGATCAGATCATGGAAGCATTAAGCAACAGGTTTGGCTCCGATGACGCAAAAAAACAATGAGGTAACCGAATGTTTAGCATCAATGACCGTGATCGTATCCGTGACCATGTCCTCCAGATGGCTGCGTCCGATGAGCGAGTGGTCGCCGGGGCCGTGGTTGGTTCGCTTGCGCTTGGCGAGGGAAACCGCTGGTCGGACCTGGATTTGACCTTTGCTGTGGACAACGATATCCCCTTATTGAATGTGCTGGAAGACTGGACGCAGCAGCTCACAAACGAGTTCGATGGGTTCACCTGTTCGACCTACCGAGTGGAGCTTCCATTTATCGTGTGTTTCTGCTTCCGGGCTGCCTGCAGTTTGATCTTTCATTCACGCCTGCATCGAAATTCGGGGCCCGCGGTCCAAAGTTCAAACTGCTGTTCGGTACTGCTGTAGAAAAGCCCTACCCGCAGCCACAGTCCGCACAGGAACTCTTTGGATACGCGGTGCATCACCTCTTGCGTGCGCGCTTTTGTATTGAACGCCGTCGCTCCTGGCAGGCTGAGTACTGGATCAGCAGTGCTCGTGACCTTGCCCTCAGCCTCGCCTGCCAGCGGCGCGGACTTCCCACATCTCACGGCAGGGGCTTTGACGATCTTCCTCCTGACGTGCATACTATGTTCATCGACACATTCATCGCTTCACTCGCGCGGGACGACTTACTGCGCTCACTGGGCCGTGTGATTGATGGATTACTGCGCGAAGCAGAAGAGTGCCGGAAACTGGCCGCCAAAGTTGAGCAATCATTGCACGAGCTTGTCGACGCATGGGACAGCTGAAGCTGTAAGTGCAGCCGAAACCCGCGCGCACCTTCTCCATCCTAAGTGTAATTCCTCTAAACGATGATAAATAGAAAAGGAGATTTATGAGTACAGAAGAACGAGAGAATACGATTGCCACTGCGCAGGTTGCCGTCAAGAAAAACCCGACGGATGCCCAACTCCATGTCGAGTTGGGTATGGCATATTTTCACGTTGGGAGACTCGATGAGGCGATGGCAGCTTTCCAAAAGGCCCTCCTTCTCGATCCCAACGCGGCAGCCGCATATAACGGAATCGGGCGGGTGTACTATCACACAGGTCCAGCACAGGCTGCGATCGAGTCCTACCGACGAGCCATCGCCCTTGACCCGCACTTCATCGATGCTTATTATGGCCTGGGAATCATTTACTCGGCTCAACTTGGCGAGTATGATCCTGCGATTCAAGCTTTCCAACTCGGTTTGGCGAATAATCCAGCGCAGCCATTTCTCGTCGCCAGCCTTGGCAGCACCTACGCGCGCAAGGGTGAATTCGATAAGGCAATTGAAACGCTTCAGCGGGCACTCGCGCTTCAACCTGAAAATAGCTTCGCGTATAGTTGGTTGAGTATTATCTACCTGTATCTAAAACGATATGATGATGTTATCTCGGCTTGCCAGCATCAGCTTGAGATTGCGGATGACAACTCGGCTCGCCGAGTGCTCGGTTACGTCTACGACCTGCTGGAGCGTTACGAGGATGCCGTTACCCAGCTTGAACGGTCGCTAATCCTTGAGTCGCAGGACTACGAGGCGCGCGGGGCGCTTGCCCGGATTTATCGCATCATTGGTCGTCAGGAAGATGCCGAGACACAGTATGCCATTGCCAGGGAGGCGGCTGGGCGGGATGATGAATACGGTCGAGCTTGCTTTGAAGCGGTCAGCGGCAGCCTGGAACAAGCGCTGGCCTTGCTGGAGGTCGCGTTGAGCAAAGGACAGGTGCAGCAAGGCTGGGCACGGATCGACCCAGAGTTCACCTTCATGATCGACGATCCGCGTTTCAAGGCATTGATCGAACGCTGAAGTTGAGATAGTCCAATCAGGTTAAAATCAGGTTAAAGTCATGTTCAAGCGAGGGACATACTAATTAGGGACGATGATCGGGAAAGATACAGAGATCACTGTACCATGCTTCTCTTCGGATCGAACAACAACATCGCCTCTATAAAGATTGACGATGGCCTTGACGATCGCGAGACCTAATCCGTTGCCCGAATATTCCGGGACGTTTCGACCGCGATGAAAGCGCTCGAACAAGTGCGGCAGATCCTCCGCTGGGATGCCAATTCCTGAATCAGAAACAATCAATTCAACTTCGTTCCACCTCTCCCTGAACGGGCACAGCGGGACGTGCATCGAAATAGATTTCCGCCTTCACCCGTTGCACGCAAGTGTGGGTCAAAGCCGTGGTTGCAGAAACCGTCCATCAGGCTTTGCCCGATGGCAGGGTCATCTTCGATGATGAGGATACGATACGTTTCCATTTTTCAGGAATTATAGCATCCACAAAACCATGCCCGTCCACTTGACCCCACTATGGGTGCACTCAAAGGTTGTAGATGGATTTTGACAAGCGGGGCTAAAGCCGCCTGCTCAGTACATGAAAGTCCTTTGGACTGGCGAGCCTGAGTCGGCTTTTAGCCAACTTTCATGACCTGAGGCAGGACTTCAGTCCGCCGAAACCAGGTACGCCTAACAAACTTTGAGTGCTCCCGCACCATCCACTTGGACAGTGAAAACTCCCCGAACGATAGAGGCATGTTTCTTAGCTACTCCATAGAATATTGATGAAAGTCAACCGAATCGAGGATTGTGACCAATATTCTCAACCCGCTCTCACTCCACGGCGTGGCGGACCTGTTTGCCACTAGCGTTGCTGCGTTGGGCACTGCAAATCTACAAAAGTAAAACCTGAATTCGAGGAGAAAAACATGAACATCACACCTAAATCCAGACCGAATATTGGCGAGACCATCCTAAGAAGTCTGTTTGTTGGCCTCGTCTATGCACTGGCGAGCGCCATGGTTGCCGCTATTCTCGGTTCCATGAGTCGTCTTGCACCTACATTGGATAACGTCGCGACCTGGCTCATTACGGGAACGCTTGTCTGTTTAGCGCTGAGCCCATTTATCCTGCATTCGAACGGATCACGAACAAAGACGATACTTGCAATCTGGGCTGTGCAGGCATTTGTCCGTTCACTCGGATTGGGCATCGAAGGTTCACTCTTCAAACCAACCGTGGCGCTCAACGCAATTGTCGGCGCATTTTTCGGGATACTTGTCACGTTACTGGTTTCCTGGTTGGCAGTGCTGTTATTGATGCCAGCGGATCAAATTCCACATGAAGATAAAGCAATCAAAAGAAGCTGGTGGGGCTGGTCCTGGCGCGTGCTTGTGGTCGGTCTTGCTTATTTCATATTCTATTTTGTGTTTGGGGCGACGAATGCGTTCCTCTACACGATGAACTTTTATAGAGATAATCCGCAGTATGGGCTTTCTCTTCCACCAACCGGGGTGATTTTTCTGGCACAGTTGATACGAGGTCCCTTGTTTGGTCTCGGAGCATTGTTTATCGTTCGCGCGACAAATGCGCCTCGACGGGCAGTCGCTATCTGGCTTGGGATTTTGTTATTCATGGTTGGCGGTGTCGGACCCTATGTGGAAGTCACATTTCGAACCATGCCGATCGGATTCAATCTGGCGACAATGACTGAGATCTTTTTCCAGAATTTTCTCACAGGAGTTGTGGCAGCGAATCTTTTTAGGACAAAGGATTTAATCTAATGAACGAATTAACTTTTTCTACTGCCAGCAAACTGGCAAACATGATCCGCCAACACGACATTTCCTCTCAAGAAGTATTGGAAGCACACCTGAGTCAGATTGCAGCGCATAATCCCTCAGTGAATGCCATTGTTACACTAGATGAGGAGCAGGCACGAAGAAGAGCGAAAGAGGCAGATGAGGCGTTAGCACATGGTGATGTTTGGGGGCCCTTACATGGCGTGCCAATTACAATCAAAGATGTTTTTGAGACCGCAGGATTACGTACAACAAGTAGTTTTAAGCCATTAGCTAACTACGTACCCAAAAAGGACGCCACAGTTGTCGCGCGATTGCGCAAAGCCGGAGCAATTATTGTGGGGAAAACCAATACACCGGAGATGGCAGGCGATGAGCAAACAAATAGCCCGTTGTTCGGTCGTACGAATAATCCCTGGAATCTGGGTCGCACTCCTGGTGGAAGCAGCGGAGGCAGTGCGGCAGCGGTCGCCAGCGGTATGTCACCTTTGGATATTGGCAGCGACATTGGCGGATCTGTCCGCAACCCCGCTCATTTTTGCGGCGTGTTCAGTCTAAAGCCGAGTGATTATCGGGTGCCATTCGCAGGTCATATTCCTCCACCACCTGGAAGCAAAGGCAGAGGCATCTTGCGCTACTTTCTTACTCCGGGACCGCTGGCCCGTTCTGTGGAAGATTTACGCCTGGCTCTGACAATCATCGCAGGCCCTGATGAACGAGAGTGGGAAGTGCCACCCGTGCCGTTAACATCTCCTGCTCAAAGAGATTTACGCGAACTTCGTTTTGCCTGGAGTGATGATTTTGGCGTTGCCGTCTCAGCCGAGATACGAACTGCCCTGGCGAACCTGGCAGCAGAATTAGCTAAATCAGGATGTCGTGTTGAGCGCCGCAATCCGCCAGAGTTTGATTTTGGTCAGGCATTGCAAGTCTATGGGCTGCTCAAAGAGGCCGCGTTCACGGTTCGGTCAACGCCGTTGAATTTGCCCCGTTTCGTTTGGCGAGCGGTATCTGAATTGATTCCGAGTTCAAACTCTACGACCCGTGGTTTGTTGCGTGGAGCAGGAACAAATTTACAGGGCTATGCAGGCGCACTTTCTCAGCGCGACGTTTTCATTGCCAAAATGGAGAGTTTCCTTGGGGATTGGGATGCGTGGCTATGCCCTGTGGCTGCGCTGCCTGCCTACCAGCATCTGCAAGCCCGTAACCCTATTGAGCAATTGCGAGCGACCGTCGAAGTAGATGGTCGGAAGATGCCTTACCTTTTGGCAACCAGTGTCTACACCGGTCTTTTCAATCTGACAGGCAATCCAGTTGTCGTGTTGCCTCTTGGACGCACGAAAGAAGGATTGCCTTTTGGTCTGCAAGTCGTTGGGAAGCGTTGGAACGATATGGCACTCCTCTCTGCCGCAGAACAACTGACACGTGTGACTGGTCAATTTCAACGCCCGCCGAACATTGAGTTTCAGCGTTTGGCGTCGCTGGGCGAGGCAGAATCTTTTGTGTCCGCACACGCATAGAATTACTTTAAAGGGAGAAAGTGCCATGTTCAAAATCGTCTGGAAGAGTGCAGCTATTCTGCTTTCAATCATCGTTCTGTTCCTCGCGATCGTCTTCATCTCCGCGAGCATTTTCAATTCACCGACCTATGCAT
>JBGPNQ010000168.1:0-10647 GCA_041487615.1 Anaerolineae bacterium | reverse complement strand
ACTCCCCCGAAAGGGCATCGGGGCGATGTGAGCGAGCGTTCGTTGCGAGCGACACCTGCCCCGGCGGGCGGTGCCGGGGAGAGTCTCGGCGCAAATTACGGGAGATTCTTCGTCGCCAGGAGAACACTGGCTCCTCAGAATGACAAACCTGTGATTTACTGAATTTGTATGCGACAATAGTGAAAACAGGAACTCCGAGATAAATGTTTAGGAGTTCCTGTTTGTTTCTAATGGGTACTCATCACCAGGGAGTGATGTTGTCCACTGTCCACGGTCTACTGTCGATCATCCGCTTCCCACCTTGCATAGACCGCCTGAGACAACAAGCGACCCGCACTTTGTTCACGTATGACCAATTCTCCGCTATCGATCTTGCCCCTGAATCCCGTCATCATCTCATCCATTGCCTGCGCCACGTGGATCGCGGAGGCGCGCACTGCATAAATCGTTGTCACGACAAATAACGGGTCCGCGCTCAAGCATTCACGGCAGCTCTCCAATAAGTCTGGCAGCGACTTATATACTTCCCATACTTCGCCTTTGGGACCGCGTCCGAACTTGGGTGGGTCGAGGATGATCCCGTCGTATTTGGCGCCGCGCCGCGCTTCCCGCTGAACGAACTTGACCGCGTCATCCACGATCCAGCGAATAGGTCTCTCTTCCAATTTGGATAATGCCTGGTTTTCACGAGCCCAGCTCACGGATTTTTTGGAGGCGTCGATATGAGTCACTTTGGCTCCAGCCGCCGCAGCAGCCAGGGAGGCGAGTCCGGTATAGCCAAACAGGTTCAAGACATTGATCTCTCTTTTGGATCCTGCGATCAACTGGCTGAACCAATCCCAATGTGCAGCAACTTCGGGGAACACGCCAAGATGACGACCGGGAGTCGTCATTACTCTAAAAGATAAGTCTTTGTCGATGTGGGTGAGTGGATAATTCAGAGTCCATTGGTCGTCCACCTTCTTTTTGAAATCCCAATGTCCGCCGCTTTCCTCGCCAGTGGAAACAAATACGGCGTGCGCATTCTTCCATTCCCCGTTTGGGTCCAGGGAGCGCTTCCACATGGCCTGTGACTCAGGACGGACAAATGCATATTTTCCGAATCGTTCCAGTTTGAGTCCATCACCGCTGTCGAGCAATGCGTAATCAACCCAGCGCGAGGATTCAAGAAAAGTGAATGCGAGCGGTTTTGTCATGATCGTAGGAAAGAAGTGGGAGTGGAGAAATCGGACAAACCTACTTGCTTTTTGCTTTGAAAGTTGTATAATGTGGGAGGAAGTGGTAAGAAGTGGTAAGGACGCCGGTTGCGCCGGCGTTCACCTATTAATAAGGAATTATAGCACAAATGTTCTTGAGCCAGTTTCAGCATAATCTCGATGACAAAGGCCGCCTGATGATCCCGGCGCGTTATCGCGACTTGCTGGCGGCTGGTGCATTCATCACGCAGGGTTTTGATCGATGTCTCATGGTGATGACGGAAGCATATTTTCAGGATGTATATGCCCGTATCAACAGCATGAACATGGCCGATCCGACAGCGCGCATGGTTCGCAGACTCATCCTGTCCAACGCCTATTCTGTCGAAGTGGATAAAGTTGGGCGCATCCTTGTCCCGCAAAACCTGCGTGAGTTCCTCGCGATCACCAGCGGAGAGCTTGTCGTCGCCGGACAAGGTGAATACTTTGAAGTGTGGACTCCTGCAGAATGGAAGGCGCAGATGGCCAAGCTGCAGGATGTGGAAGCCAACGAACAGCGCTTTGCCACACTCGATTTTTCGAAGAACGCGATGTCGGGATAGGGCTTGCCCCTATCCCCACAAAATGAACGCACCGCATCAATCTGTACTTTACCAAGAGATTATACACGCGTTGCAACCCGTAAGCGGTGGACGCTACGTGGATGGGACATTGGGCGCGGGCGGCCATGCCCGCGGAATCATGGAGGCGTGTGCGCCAGATGGTCAGCTGCTTGGCCTGGATGTGGATCCACAGGCACTCGCGATCGCTCGCAGGATCTTGGCTCCCTACGAGCATCGCATCCATCTGGCGCAAGCCTCCTACACATCTTTGTCCGCTCAACTGGCGCAACTCGGCTGGGAGGCGGTGGATGGCATCCTGCTCGACCTGGGCGCATCGTCCATGCAGTTCGATACGCCCGAGCGCGGGTTCTCGTTCCAGCAGGATGCTCCGCTCGACATGCGCTTCGGTCCGCACGTTTCGCGGACCGCCGCCGATTTGGTGAACAAGTTAACAGAACGGGAGCTGGCTGACTTGATTTACGAATACGGCGAGGAGCGCGACTCGCGCAAGATTGCACGTGCCATCGTCAAGGCGAGACCGCTCCATACGACCCGTGAACTGGTCGCCGTCATCGAGAGCGTTTCTCCCCGCCGCGGTGACCGGGTCCATCCGGCGACACGGACATTCCAGGCGCTCCGCATCGCAGTGAATGAGGAACTGGCTTCGATCGAGGAAGTCCTTCCCCAGGCGGTGGCAAGCCTGAACGTCGGCGGAAGACTGGCAATGATTTCCTTCCATTCGTTGGAAGACCGCATTGTCAAGGATTTCTTTCGTGAGCAAAGCAGGGATTTGATCAATCCGCCTTACGAACGAATTTATGAGAAAGAACGTAACGCTGTACTAAAAGAGGTAAACCGAAAACCGATCCTGCCCTCGGACGATGAAATAAGAAACAATCCGAGAGCGCGCAGTGCGAAACTTCGCATTGCAGAGAAATTGTGAAATCTTAAGCACGAAGTACACACCGTCCGTGCCGCGAGCACATGGGTGTGAGACGGCAAAGTGCACCCATAGGAAAGAATTGAATCTTTTTGTTCTTCCTTTGTGACCTCACCTGCACTGCACCAATCGCGGCGCGGCGCAAGTGTAGTGTCCTTTGTGGTTAAGAGATTTTGTTTGCGACCATCGCCCAAATATAAAGGTCGTTATGCAAGGACAGGCTACTCAGATAATCCACGCTCATAAACAGGCTCCGTGGCGTGTTCAACGCCAGTGGGTTGGTGCATTCCTTCTTTTCGTGATTGGCGCGGCAATGATCGCCGCGCTTTATCTGGATGTGACCGCGCGCGCCGCTGTTGCAGGGCGTGAGATCCAGGAGATGCGCTTTGAGATCACAACTATCCAACGTTCTAATGCAGATTTGGAAACACAGCTTGCCAAAATGACCTCCACCTCTGAAATGGAGCGCCGCGCCATTGCATTGGGATACCGTCCTGTGAAACCGGGCGAACTGGATTATGTGTCTGTGCCCGGATATGTCCCTCCCGAACCCGCGATATTGCTTGCCGCACAGGATATTGTTGCGCATCAGGAAGCAATCCCCTACGAATATACACAATCCCTGCTCGAATGGCTCGACGAACGGATCAAGCTCGGAGGCGCACAATAATGAGACAACAATACGCCACCCGCTCTTTGATCCTTGTTGGCATTCTCGTACTTGTAGGATTGGGCGTTGTTGCTCAAATGATCCGCATTCAGAATAGCGCGCAGGCAAAAATTTTCATTGCACAGGGTGATCGCTACGCAGGTGAATTTCAAATGGTATATCCCGAACGGGGTGAAATCTATGACCGCAACGGACATTTACTGGCGGGTAACCGTACTGTTTATGAAGTGGGCGTAAGCCTCGCAGAGATGAATGACCCTCAGGCAATGGCTTATACACTCGGCTTATATTTGGGACTGTCCTATGATGAAGTCTACAACAAGCTGGTGAATGCTCCGGATAACCTGGAATATGTGGTGGTGCAGGATTACGTCGGCGCGGAAACGGTCAATTCGCTCCAGCAATTGATTCAGCAATTACAGGATGCGGACGATAATCGCCTGAATGGTTTGGGATTCAAGCCACACTTCCAGCGCAGTTATCCGGAAAATGCGCTTGCCTCCAATGTATTGGGATTTGTCACCCGCGATGGACGCGGCTATTTTGGCATTGAAGAAAAATATAACGATTTACTGGCGGGCAATCCGGTTCAGGTCTGGGTGCCGCGGGACCCGAATAAGGCCATCGATATTCCCCGTGTGCCCAATGGCACGACCCTTGTCCTAACGATCAACCGCGATTTGCAGGCCAAGGTTGAATCCATTCTCGACAAGGCTTTGACCGATTACGGTTCGGAGAATGGAACGATCATTGTCATGGATCCACGTAACGGTGAGATCCTGGCAATGGCTGCCACCCCGCGCATGGATTTGAACAACTACGGCAACTATTTTTCCTTATACGATAACGGCAGTCAGTACAACCGCTCCATCGGTATGGCCTATGAACCGGGTTCGGTCCTCAAAGTATTGACGATGGCTGCCGCGCTGGATACTGGAACGGTCCGACCGGAAACAACCTTTGTGGATACGGGTTCCATTGAAGTCGGGGGTATCACCATCCGCAACTGGAACCGCGATTCATGGGGACAACAGGATATGATCGGCTGCCTGCAACATTCCTTGAATGTATGCCTTGCGTGGGTTTCCACTCAAATGGGAATGCAGAATTTTTATGGATATATGGAGCGTTTTGGTTTGGGACATCCCACAGGTATAGATTTGGCCGGTGAAGCTGCGGGCCGACTCAAGATTCCCGGAGATACGGATTGGTATCCTGTGGATCTTGGCACCAATGCGTTCGGTCAGGGCGTCACGGTCACGCCGTTGCAGATGCTTATGTCCGTTTCCTCCATTGCCAACGGTGGAAAAATGGTCACGCCGCATGTGTTGTATGCCATGCTAAGAGATGGGCATCAATACAATGTTCCTTCGCAATATGCCGGTTCGCCGATCACCGCTAAAACGGCTCATACCCTCAATGAAATGCTGGCAGTTTCTCTGGAGAAGGAATCCTCCCAGGCACTGGTGCCGGGTTATCGCCTGGCAGGTAAAACTGGCACAGCGCAAATCCCAACCGAATATGGTTATGATGCCACGCATACCAACGTCTCCTTTGTCGGTTGGGGGCCGGTGGATGATCCACAGTTCATGGTGTACATCTGGTTGCAGAAACCCAGCGCGTCGATCTGGAGTTCTGAGACGGCGGCGCCTGTTTTTTCCGAGGTGGCTGAACAATCGGTCATTCTGCTCAATATTCCGCCTGATGTTGTTCGCAGCCAACTGGTAAATCACTAGGATGCTAACCCTCGCGGATGCGCTCGAAGCCCTGACGAACTTTCGTCCAATTGCCACAACGGTTATTACCGAAGCGGTGATCGACTCGCGGCAGGTGATCCCCGGATCGATGTTTGTGGCCATCCCCGGCGAGAAAGCGGATGGACATGATTTCATCGTCGAAGCATTTCGACGCGGGGCCTCCTTCGCGTTAATCCAGAAGGATGTCGACGCCTCCTTCCCGTCCCTCGACCTGCGTTCCGCTTCCTCGGCCGATGCATTTCCTCGAGATGCACTGGTTCCGCCGCTCTGCCTGCGCGTGGACAACACCGTTGCCGCATTGCAGCAGATCGCCCGTTTCTGGCGCCGCAAACTGGATTTGCGTGTAATTGGCATCACAGGCAGTGTCGGCAAGTCGACGACCAAGGAAATGATCGCCGAAGTGTTGAGCACGCGTTATCGCACGCTCAAAAGTCCCGGCAATCTCAACAACGAAATCGGATTGCCGCTGACTTTGCTCCGGCTCAGCGATGGACATCAACGCGCGGTCCTCGAAATGGGATTCTACGTTCCTGGCGAGATCGCTTTTCTTTGTGATATTGCCCGTCCGCAGATCGGCGTTGTGACCAATATTGGAACTGTCCATGCAGAACGCGCAGGTTCACAGGAAGCCATCGCCCGCGGCAAATCGGAATTGGTGCAATCCCTGCCCCCCGCTCCCGATGGAGTTGCGATCCTGAATTTTGATGATCTATGGGTCCGCAAAATGGAAGAGAATACAAAGGCGCGTGTCTTCTTTTATGGGCTGTCGCCTGAGGCAAATCTTTGGGCAGATAACGTTGTCGGGCTGGGTCTGGAAGGGATTCGTTTTCGCCTTCACTATCAGGGCGAAACCCTGCACGTGAAAATCCCTCTAATCGGACGGCACTCCGTGCACACTGCGTTACGCGCCGCCGCCGTTGGCCTTGCCGATGGAATGAACTGGCAGGAAATTCTTGAAGGTTTGAATCAGGGACATACCCAATTGCGTCTTGCAGCCGTCCGCAGTCAAACGGGTGCGTTACTGCTCGACGACACCTACAATGCCTCGCCCGAATCCATGCTGGCTGCGCTCAACCTGCTCGATGAACTGGAAGGGCGCAAAGTGGCGGTCCTGGGCGATATGCTCGAACTGGGAACGTATGAACGCTCCGGTCACGAGATGGTGGGCCTGCGCACCGCCCAAGTTGCAGCCATTCTGCTAACGTTGGGTACCCGCGCACACATGATTGCCGATGCAGCCCGTCGGGCCGGCATGAGGAAGACCTCGATCTTTGAATTCGATGAATTTGATCCGCTCATGAATTGGTTAACGGCCAACCTTACAAAGAACGACACGGTGCTGATCAAAGGCTCTCACGGACTTCGCATGGATCGAATCACATCCATGCTGGAGGCGCGCTCATGAGCCAGACCACCTTTGTATTGAGCCTTGCCATGCTGTCGTTCGTGATGACAGTCATTTGGGGAGCGCCTCTCCTGCGCGTGCTCCGTCACTTCAAAATTGGCAAGCTCATCCGTGTGGACGAACCCGGACATCACAACGTAAAAATGGGCACACCCACAATGGGTGGCGTCCTGTTTATTCTGCCTGTCCTTTTGCTTACCGGGCTTCTCAACGCTGCTGCTCTGATCGGTTTGGAAGGGATAGGACGCTCCGTGCTTGTGCCGCTGATTGTCATGGTCGGTTACGGACTGCTGGGCGCGCTGGATGATTGGGAGGGGCTTCGTGGCAAGCGTCGCGGGGAAGGCATGCGCGCCCGCACAAAATTTTTGGCGCAGGCGATTCTGGCGCTGGGCACAGCCTTCGTTTTGAAATACATGCTGGATGTTCCTGATCTGCGTGTGCCTGGCATCAAAGGAGTGATCGACCTGGGCTGGTGGTACATTCCCATTGCTGCTTTTGTCATCGTCAGTGAATCAAACGCGGTGAACTTTACGGATGGCCTGGATGGACTGGCAGGTTTGATTTCCGCCACGGCGTTTGTTGCGTTTGGCGGCATTGCCCTTCTGTATCATCAAACCTATCTGGCACGTTTTTGTTTCACGATTGTCGGTGCGTTATTCGGCTTCCTGTGGTTCAATGTCCACCCTGCTGAATTATTCATGGGTGATACAGGTTCGCTTGCATTGGGCGCAACGCTGGCGGTCATCGCGCTGATGACGGGATTTTGGCCGCTATTGCTCGTGATTGGGATCATCCCGTTGAGCGAGGCTTTGAGCGTGGTGATACAGATCGCTTATTTCAAATTAACCAAAGGCAAACGTTTCTTCAAAATGGCGCCCATCCACTTGCATTTCGAATTACTTGGCTGGAGTGAAACACAGGTGGTACAACGCTTCTGGTTGATCGGCCTGCTGGCCGGGATGTTTGGCATAGGATTGTCTCTGGTGAAATAATGATGAAGGATTGGAATGGCAAGCGCGTCCTCATTCTTGGAGCCGCCCGTCAGGGGCTGGCTTTGGCGCGCTGGCTCTCGCTGCATGGTGTACACGTCACGTTGAGCGACAGTCGCAGCGCTGACGATCTGCGTATTGCGCGCGAATCGCTTGCCGAATTCCGGATCACCTGGGTGCTCGGTGCACATCCGCTTGCATTGCTGGATTCGACCGATGTGCTTTGCATCTCCGGTGGAGTTCCGCTCACGCTGCCGATCGTAGCGGAAGCCATCAAAAGAGGGATTCCCCTCTCGAATGATTCGCAGATCTTCATGGAAGTGGTCCCCTGCAAGACGATTGGTATTACCGGTTCGGCCGGCAAAACCACAACGACAACACTGGTTGGTCAGATGGCAAAGAATGCCTACGGTGATAAATCGTATGTGGGTGGTAACATTGGCGATCCACTCATCAACTATGTGGATGATATGAAAGTGGATGACCTCGCCATCCTTGAACTCTCCTCCTTCCAATTGGAGCAGATGACGATCTCGCCGAACATTGCTGCCATCCTGAATATCACGCCGAATCATCTTGACCGCCACGGCACGATGGAATCCTATGCGGTAGCCAAGGCGCGCATTCTTGAATTCCAAAACAAAAATGATATTGCGATCTTGGGACATGATGATAAAGGCGCGTGGAATCTTCGCAATCAAGTGCATGGAAAGCTGCTCACGTTTAGTCTCCATGAACTCGATGAAGGATTGAATGGTGCTTATTACGATGATGGTTTGCTCAGCCTGCGTGATGGGAATGCCTATGTGCCGCTGATCCTGCGCGAGAAGGTCGTCTTGCGCGGCGATCAGAATGTGTCGAATGTTCTCGCCGCATTCACGATTGGACATGCCGCGGGCTTTCCTTTGGATGTCATGCTTGAAGCCGCCGAAGAGTTCCGCGGTGTGCCACACCGATTGGAACTTGTCCGCGAGCTCAACGGTGTACGTTGGTATAACGATTCGACTGCCACCGCTCCCGAACGGAGCATTGCGGCCATCCGCGCCTTCGATGAGCCAATCGTGTTGATGCTCGGCGGACGTGATAAGGACCTGCCCTGGGAAGAGCTGATGCAACTTGCCAGCGAGCGCGCCCATCATGTGGTGCTCTTCGGCGAGGCGGCAGAAAAAATTCAGAAAACAGTGGACAGCCTCGGGCTTCGCGAGAAGCGTTTTATCGTCACGCGGGCGAACGGTCTGCACGAGGCGGTCCTCAAAGCGGCTGAGTCCGCTGAATCGGGTGATGTCGTTTTGTTATCTCCCGGAGGTACGAGCTTTGATGAATTCAAGGATTTTGCCGAACGTGGAGAAAGGTTTAGAACATGGGTACAAGAACTTTCGTAAACGATCGCGTGACATTTTCACCCGCCAAAAACATGGCGCGTGGGCTGGATGTGCCGTTGGTGTTGACCGTGATCGGGCTGATTGTGTTCGGCTTGATCATGTTGTATTCGGCTTCCTTCGATTTCTCTTTCAATGAATACGGTTCATCGACGTATATGTTCATGCGCCAGATGAAATGGCTGGCTCTCGGCATCACAATCGCTTTCATGCTTTCACTGTTCGATTATCACAACTGGCGTCGGGTGGTGGTGATGGCGATGCTTGGCACGATCGGGCTGCTGGTGACCGTTCTACTTATCAATGAGATCCGTTTGGGCGCGTCACGGACTTTATATGGAGGCTCCTATCAGCCGTCTGAAATTGCCAAGTTGGTTGCTGTGATCTATCTTTCCGTCTGGCTGTACGCGAAGCGACAGTTCCTGCATGATATTAGTCTGGGTTTAATTCCCCTGGGCGTGATCCTTGGAATTATCGGCGGTTTGATCTATCTGCAACCCGACCTGAGTGCTGCAGGGACTGTATTGATCCTTGGTGGTCTGTTGTTCTTCCTTGCAGGTGCCGATATAAAGCAAATTGTGTTCCTGTTGATTCTGGCAGTCGTGATCGGATGGGTGATCGTTCAATTCAGTGAAACAGGGCAGAATCGTGTCGCTTCGTTCATCGCCGGCTGGCAGGACCCAACTCATGCTTCCTATCATGTGCAGCGTTCCTTTGAAGCAGTCATTAAAGGCGGTTTCTTTGGCGTGGGGCTCGGACAGGCAGATACAAAATTGACCGGTTTGCCTTTTGCACCCACTGATAGTATCTTCGCCGTGGTGGCGGAGGAGCTTGGATTGTTTGGTTCCCTCCTCCTCATGGGGCTATACGGTACGCTTGTATGGCGCGGTCTTGTAATTGCCCGTCGCGCGCCTGATATGCTTGGCACCCTGCTCGCCTCTGGGATCACGTTCTGGATCGGCATTGAAGCGCTCATCAACATGTCTGTGATGGTTGGGCTCATGCCGTTTGCCGGGAACGCGCTGCCGTTCATCAGCGCTGGCGGCTCGAATTTGGTATCCACACTTTGCGCGATCGGCATCATGTTGAACATCTCGCGCCAAAGTGGCGAAACAGTAAACCTGGAAGAAAACGATTGGAGGTCATTCGGTGCGGTTGTTGATTTGCGCCGGGGGAACGGGAGGCGGAGTGTATCCCGCCCTCGCCGTTCACAGCGCGCTCATGGCTAGGATTCGCGACCTCGACACGCTTTGGGTCGGCGCTGAAGGTGGCATGGAGGAATCTCTGGTGGCACGCCAGGGCATTCACTTTCAGACCATCCCCGCCGCGGGCGTGCATGGAGTTGGTATGGCCGCGCTGCCGCGCAATTTTTTGACGATCACGCGCGGTGTATTTGCCGCCCGCCGCATCCTGAATGAATTCAAACCTGACGTGATGTTCTTTACCGGTGGATATGTGGCTGTGCCTGTGGCCATGGCTGGACGCTCGATTTCCTCCCTGCTTTATGTGCCGGATATCGAGCCGGGCATAGCGCTCAAATCTCTGGCTGGGATGGCGGATG
Organism: Anaerolineae bacterium; assembly: GCA_041487615.1. Classification (GTDB taxonomy): domain Bacteria; phylum Chloroflexota; class Anaerolineae; order Anaerolineales; family Villigracilaceae; genus Defluviilinea. Next base: position 148 of record JBGPNQ010000168.1, on the reverse strand, counting down.
TCATTGCAGTGACAACTGCCGAATCGCAGCAGTTCTTTAACAAGAAAGTGTATGAGACAGGCTACCCACTTCGTGCGGACCTCGCGCTTTGGGACCGGCAAACCGCGATCTCGCATCTGGGGCTCTCCGCTGAACATCCCGTCCTGTT
>JBGPNQ010000167.1:0-10768 GCA_041487615.1 Anaerolineae bacterium | reverse complement strand
TGTTAGACTTCGTAGGAGACCTCTTTTGCATATAGTTTGGTTTGCACCACTATCCTACATCAGAGGTCTCTCTTTTTCAACTCGTTTTCCTTCTTAGCTTGATGCCCATGGATGCTTCTCCCGCCCATATCGAAACCACCAATAACAAGTACACTTGAAATTCAAAGGTGTGGTTTCGATACGCCCCGACGAGCACGGGGCTACTCAACCACCGTTTGGCATAAGAGATTTTTATGGCATAGATGTATATTCTCGAATGTTGCGACAACTCCTATTATGTCGGGTCTACCAAAGACCTGAAACGCCGACTGTCTCAGCACCAGCATGGAAAAGGTTCAGTATATACATCGGGACGATTGCCAGTGGAACTTGTCTATTGCGAAGAGTATGACCGCGTTAGTGAAGCGTTTTACAGAGAAAAACAAGTCCAAGGCTGGACTCGGCGCAAACGTGAAGCCTTGATCAATAGCACACCAGAGTTATTACCTGCGTTTGCGAAGAAGATTTTCGATAAAAAGAAAATTGATGAGATAATTTTTATTCTTGACCAAGACGGTGGTTGAGTAGGCGGTGCTCGTCCGCCGTATCGAAACCACCGGTAACAAACAAGATTTTTAATTGGTATTATTCCTGAAGTTCCTCGGCGGTCGAGTAGCGCCGAAGGCGCGTATCGAGACCATAAGTTTCAAGGAGACCCTATGCCCGAAAGTCTCAAAAAATTACGAATCTTTGCCGCATCACCCTCTGATGTGACAAATGAACGCGCCAAATTGGAAACCGTCGTTGACTCCCTCAAGCCAATGGCGGATTATCTTGGTTTGACCCTCGAAGTTGTAGACTGGCGCGCGGTTGTTCCTGATGCAGGACGTCCACAGCAAATCATCTTCGACCAACTCAAACCAACCTCATGGGATATTTTCATTGGTATCTTGTGGCATCGCTTCGGCACGCCGCCTGGGGCGAAAGACAAAACAGGCAAGGATTATTTATCAGGAACAGAAGAAGAATTCAAAACCGCATACGAACTTTGGAAACAACATGGCAAGCCGCGTATGGTTCTTTATCGTTGCACGCGCGCGTTGCCTTTTGATGTTGACCCTGACCAACTAAGGAATGTTCGTGCATTTTTCAAACTCATCGAAGATGTTAAAGGGGATTACTCAACACTTTATCAAACGTTTGACACAACCGAATCGTTTGAAAAACTTGTTCTCAATAATTTGCAAAAACTCTTAGTCGAATATGGTGAAGAGTCTAAAACGCCTATCACTCCTGAAGTTGAACAAGTTCTCGCACCAAAAATCCCAAATAACCTCCCGCGCCGACAAGCCTTCTTCGGGCGTACCAAAGAATTGGACATTGTCATGCGTGCGCTTAGTCCATCTGATCGCACATGGGGTGTCCTCGTGGATGGTATCGGTGGCATCGGCAAAACCGCAATTGCAATTGAAGCTGCGTATCGTGCACAGGAAGCCAGTACATTTGAAGCGTTTGTCTTTGTTACAGCGAAACAGAATATCCTTGAACCAGGCGGAATTAAGGAATTAAACCCTCCAGCACGAACACATGATGAATTTTTGAACGAGACCGCCCGCGTGCTGGGACAATCTGGAATCGCCAAACTAGCTGGTGCTCAAAAACGCCGGGCCTTGATTGATGTTTTGCGTTCGATGCGAACGCTCCTCATTTATGATAATCTCGAAACGCTCTCAAAAGAAGAGCAAGAAGGGATAGCAGACTTTCTGCGCGAACTGCCGCAGGTATGTAAAGCCATCATCACGAGCCGAAGACGCGGAGGTGAAGGCGGAGTGTGGTTGCGCGTGGAAAAATTGGATTGGGATGCAGCGCGCGGTATCATCAAAAATCAAATGTCCCTTGATGAAGGGTTGGCAAATAAATTGAACCGCGTTGGCGAATCGCGTTGGCAGGAATTGTTTGACGAGACAAATGGCTCACCACTGGCATTGGTGCATACGCTAGGGTTGATGCGCGTGCGTGCTGCTTTGACATTTGATGGAGCACTAGAAATGTTACGTGGCAATCGCGATGCTGATTTGCAGAAATTCATTTTCCAAGAAGCGCGCAAAGAATTGACCGAAAATGACAAAGTCGCACTTGGTAGCCTCTCATTCTTTGTGCCTTCTGCGGCTTTTGAATCGTGGATGCAAATTGCAAATCTATCACGTAATGCGTTGGAAATGACAATAGATCGTCTAAATGCGCTGTCGTTGGTGGATGCGCTAGTAGGTAAAGACCGTTACGCTCTTCATCCCCTCACACGTGCCTTTGTCCGTGAGGAACTTTTTGCTGATTTGAACGTGGTACGCGACACAGAAAAAGGCTTTGTAAAGTATTTTGTGGATTTTTCCCAACAATATGGCGGAGATTATGGGTACAAAACGTATGACCACCTCGAAACGGAGTGGAGCAATATCGAAGCAACCGCGAATTGGTTATGGGAGCAGGCAATCCTGCAGAATCAATTCGTCAAAGATGCAGTACGAATGTTTGGCGATCTAGCCGAATCTTTGAGGAAGTTCCTATGGTCTTCTGGAAGATGGGATGATATGGTACTCCTAAGTATGCGTTCCTATCAAGTAAAGGAGGCAATGCAAGAGTGGAGCGAAGCAGGTTGGAGCGCGCATGATATTGCAGTTGTGCACTTTAATCGTGCTCAGATTGATAATATGATATTGTGGGCAGACCAATGTTCAGAAGCTTGGAAGCGCGGCGGTAGTATGAATGAGCAGATGATTGCCATTCAATTGTATGGCCTTGTCGCTGAAGAACACGAAGACTTAGATGAAGCTGAGAGGCTATATCAAAAATCGCTAAACGCTTTTCGAGATTTGAAAGATGATTCAAACATAATTAGCACACTCCAGCATTTGGCATCAGTAGCACTGCAACGCAAGGATTTCGACACCGCAATAGCGTATTGCAACGAGGCATTGGAACTTTCACAAAAACTTGGCGAAAAAGAATTCCAAGCGGCTATCCTAAATAGCTTGGGTAATATTGCGCTTGACCGCAATCAGTGGTCTGAAGCACGTAAATGGTTTGAACTGGCGCTTCCCCTAGCAAAAGAAATTGCTCAACTAATATTGATTGCTGGAATACAGTCTGGTCTTGCAGGTGTGTACGAAGCGGAAGAGCGTGCAGACCTAGCATTACCGCTAGCACAAGAAGCTCTAAAAATTTATGACAGGTTGCGTGTGCCAGATACTGAGGAGCGCGAATGGGTGGAGAGACTTAAGAAATTGGTCAAAGTTTGAAAATAGAAGTAATAAGCCAAAAGTAGACTTGTTTCTTGAAATAGAATCAACTCTAAGTCCAGAAAGAATTAAACTGAACATCAGTGACAAAAAAAATCTTCATCTCCGCCGACCACGGCATGGCAATCATCTACTTCCTACAAAGCGACGTTGTCTCAACGCTGCTTGACTCGGGCGTGAAGATCGTCGTCCTCACCGACGACGAAACCAAGTCTCAAATCGCCAGTCGCTTTGGTCGCCCAGGACTCACCTTCGAAGGGTTACTTCTCAAAGAGGCGAACGCCTACGCCAACAAAGTCAACCCGCGCCTGCAATGGCTGCTCGCCTACCTGCGGCGCGTCGGCGGCTCGTGGCGCATCAACACCGGAGCCATGGACAGTCACATCTGGGAAGTATGGGTTGAGAACGGTTGGAAATTCCGCCTGGGGATTTGGATTCCCGCCGCCCTGGCGATCCTCGTTTTGCGGACCTTTGCCTTTGCCCGCAATTTCCTGGCGCGGATGCAGAACCGCTTCATCCCAAGCCCGAACCTCTACGCCGATCTATTTGCATCGCATAAACCTGATCTCGTCATCGCTTCGACGGCAGGCTGGCGTCTGGACCGTTACCTGCTCCGTGAAGCGACTCTGCATCACATCCTGACCATGGCTGCGATCGTCGGCTGGGACAACCCGTCGAGTTACGCCATCCGCGGCGCGCCAATGGAATATGCCACCTGCTGGTCGCAACTCCAAAAGGATGAGTTGGTCCACGGCTCCGACTGGGATCCGGAGCGTGTGCATATCGGAGGCATTCCGTCCTATGATGGATATTTCAGAAAAGAATGGCAGTTGTCGAAGAATGATTATTTCAAACTGCACAACCTCGACCCCAAGCGCAAGTTGATCTCGTACGCCTGTTCATTTGTCCATTTCGCGCCCAACTATCCCAACGTGGAAGCACTGGCAAAACTGGTTTCCTCCGATTCGCTTGCTGGACCTTCGCAATTATTGATCCGCCTGCATCCGAGTCATTTTCAGGATAAGCCCAGGATCTTTGCCGAAGAACGCGAACGGATTTTTGCGCTCGAAAAACAATATCCAAATGTGCATGTGGTCAAACCCGTCGCGTTGGGCGGGTCGCTTGGCTACTACGGCGGCGAAGACATGGATGAGAAGTCCTCCATGATGGCGCACTCGGATGTGTTGGTCACCGTATACTCAACAATGGTCGTCGAGACCGCCGTGCACGACACGCCCATCGTCGCCGCGGTGATCGATGTCCCTGGCGGGTGGAATAAGCCAAAGAAATATTCGCTCTCATTAAAGAAAATTGGCAATTGGCCCACGCATAAACGTTTCCGCGATGCCAAAGCTGGGCGGGTTGCTCAGAATGAATCAGAATTATGCGATGTCTTGAACTTGTATTTGAAGAATCCCTCTCTCGATGCGGCAGAACGCAGAAGATTTATCGAAGACGAAATCACTTATACGGATGGGACCTCCGGCAAGCGAACAGCGGAGTTTATTTTGAAAATTCTAAATTCCTAGTGTCATTGCGAGAAGCGACTGAAAGGAGCGACGAAGCAATCTCAACTAACCTTCAAACAGGCGTAAAAGTGGAGATTGCCACGTTGGGCTACGCCCTCCTTGACAATGCCATAGTATTCGCAATGACATATTCATATTATGATTATGACCAAATCCATGTTCCTCTTTTACTTTTCCATCCTCCTCGCCATTTGTTCCAGCGCGCTGTATCACTTTACAGCCAAGAGCACGCCGTCGAACGTCAATTTCACGGTTTCCCTGTTGGTGACCTATGGCGTAGCATTTATCGTTGTGCTTTTCACTTTCTTTTTCTTTCCCATTCGGAATGGGCTCACAACAGAACTGAAGCAACTCAACTGGGCAAGCATCGGACTTGCCATCGCGGTCGTCGGCATCGAGTTCGGTTTCCTGCTCACCTACCGTGCCGGCTGGCATCTTGGTATTGCCGCGGTGCTGGTCAATGTGGTCGCCTCGCTGGTCCTCGTCCCTGTAGCGATATTCTTTTTCAAGGATAAGATCTCTTTGATAAACATATTCGGAATTCTGGTCTGCCTTGTCGGACTTGTGATGCTAAACTGGAAAAGATAATTTGGAGATACCACACGAATGCTTTCCCGCTTAAAATCCGCCGCCCGCATTTTGCTTAAAGGCGATTCAAAAAAGAAAAAACGTAATCCCATCCCTGGGATCACGCCCGAGGAAGTCGCGGAGATCAAGCAGTTCTTCCCGCGTGAGAAGTTCTTTATCTTCGGTCATGCCCGCTCAGGGACAACGCTGCTCATGCGCCTCGCCCGCTTGCATCCTGAAGTGCATTGCAATTATCAGGCACATTTCTTCACACGCCAGCCGTTGCTTAAGTCGCTCGTGAGCACGCCCGAAGCGGAGGAGTGGCTGACGCGCAAGTCCAACCGTTGGAATCAGGGACACGACCTCTCGCCGCTCGTCCTGCGCGCGGCGGCAGACTTCATCATGGAACGTGACGCGGCTAGGGAAGGCAAGAGGATCGTCGGCGATAAGAGTCCGTCCTCCACGATTCATGGACAGGCTGTGCGCGATATGTACTCGATTTATCCCGATGCGAAGCTTGTTTACATCGTCCGCGATGGGCGGGATGTGCTCATCTCCGAGCGCTTCCGCAATTTTGTCGAAGAGTCGAAGTTCCTGAGCGCGGAAGATAAACGTATCATCGAGGATCTGCGCAAAGATCAAACTCAATTTACAGATGGTATGCGCTCCATATTTACTGAATCCTTCATCCGCCGCGTGACGAAAGGTTGGGTACAAAACCTTCAGGAAACCGAAGACGAAGCAAGCAGATTATTTGGTGATAGCTACTTTGGAATGCGTTATGAAGACCTGCTTTCCACGCCTTTTGAGGAGATGACCAGACTCTGGAAGTTTCTCGGTGTGAAGAGAGTCCCCGGGGCGCTGGACAGAGAGATCAAAGCTGAAATGGGGAGCAACCCCGATGAGGAGTGGCAGGCCAAGAGGAATGAAGGAATCGCGTCCTTCCTCCCAAAGGGACAGGCCGGCAATTGGTCACGTCTCTTCACAGCGCGCGATAGATCCGTTTTCAAGGAAGTTGCCGGGGAAATGCTAATCCGATGGAAATACGAAGAAGATTTGAGTTGGTAATCGAAAGTGCTTTCCTACTTACGTGGGTTGCAGGGCGCAGCTCATTTACTGATCTACCGCCGGAAAGCTTACCGGAGAGCGCTGGTATAATTTTTAGACGTGGAAGTCCTTCGAAAGGCCGAATATTGAGCATCGTCAAGAAAATCCCAAAACTCGAACAGATCGCTCCCGTCTATGCTGTGATCGTCATGCTTGTCTACCCGTGGACAATTATCCGCTATTTTTGGAAACTATCAAGTTGGGCCCTGTTTACATCTTTAGGCGATTTGGCAAATTATTTTGCCTATATGATGGCTTTGAATTTTCTGGAAAGCATCATCATCCTTCTTGCACCTCTTCTATTGAACATGATCCTGCCACCAAAATGGTTTTATGACCGTTTTGTAACCAGAGGTGTTTCCCTTGTCCTGTTAGGTTTGGGATACCTGATATTGTTGAATAGAAATATGAATGCGCTCGACCCCTTCCCATGGGATATGATCCGCTTGATTCCCATTGTCGCTGTAGTGATCCTCATCCTTGTATTTCTGATCGATCGCATCCCTTTTGTCCCCCGGATTCTGGATGAGCTGTCCAACCGCGCCCTCGTCTTTCTTTATGTATCGATCCCGATCAGCGTGATTTCAGTTCTGGTCGTGTTGATTCGAAATATTTATTAGCATTCAAAGATTCTGTAGAAACCCGGGAAGATCCCATGTCACGGTCCACACTTAACCGTCGAAGTTTTCTGAAAGCAGCAGCAACGCTTGCTCCCGCCATCGCGTTACCCAATCTCGTTTCATGGCTCGACGCGCGCCACAACCATCTCCAGACATCACCCCCCACTATCATCGTGATCCTGTTCGATGCGATGAGCGCCCGCAATCTCTCAGTGTATGGGTATCCGCGCGCCACGGCACCCAACCTGGAACGATTTGCGGAACGCGCCACTGTCTATCATTCACATATGTCAGGTGGCAATTACACAATCCCGGGAACAGCTTCCCTCTTAACCGGAACCTATCCATGGACTCATCGAGCGATCAATTACAGCGGACAGGTGAAATCAAGCCTGGTCGGGAGTAATATCTTTAAGGCTTTTGGAGATGATTATCATCGTCTGGCCTGGGGACAAAACGTTTGGTCGCAGTTCATCCTGACCCAATTTGCAGATGATATTGATACGCTCCTCGAACCCGGCACGTTTGGCAGGCTGAGTTATTTAATCGGTACGCATTTCAAAAACGACCAGAATATGGCGATCCGCGCCCTGGATGATTTCATCTTCAAGAACGAACTCGAGCCCGCTTCCCTGTTGTTTGGTACACTGGAGCGAACGCTTTATTTTCGAGATAGCAATAAGATCGCGTCAGACGGATACGCAAGGGGGATTCCCAGAAATGTCAATTACCCGGTCTTCTTCCGCTTGGAAGATTTGTTTGCTGGAATGGCATCCCTTCTGAAGAATTTGGCATCGCCAACATTTGCCTATCTTCATCTCTTCCCGCCTCATGCCCCGTATCGGTCTTCTGAAAAGTTCTTCGGCAAGTTCGTGGATGGCTGGTCACCGGTCAGGAAACCTGTGCATAGGTTTTCGGATCAATTATCCAACCAGATCCTCAAAACGGCCCGCCGGTCCTACGATGAATATGTTGCAACATTGGATGATCAGTTTGGAAGACTGTTCGACTTCATGGAGGCCTCAGGTGTTTTGGAAAACAGCTACGTGATCGTCACATCCGACCATGGAGAAATGTTCGAGCGCGGCGAGAAGGCCCATGCAACGCCTCTGTTATACGATCCAATTGTCCATGTTCCATTGTTGATCTCAGCCCCCGGACAAAAAACGCGGCGCGATATTACTTCACCGACCAGCGCTGTGGATGTCCTTCCCACGCTGCTGCAGTTGGCGGGAAAACCAGCGCCTTCGTGGTCTGAAGGGAAACTTCTTCCTGGCTTTGGCGGCGTGGAGGATATGGAACGAAGCATGTTTGTCATGGATGCCAAGAACAGTATTGCTTTCCGTCCGTTCAAGAAAGCTTCCATTTCGATGCGCAAAGGGAACTATAAACTTATCTATTACACGGGCTACGAATCGGATGATTCCTTTGAGCTTTACGATCTGGATGCGGATCTCGAAGAGCTTACGGATCTCTATCCGCAACAACCTGCAATTGCCAAACGAATGAAGGAGGAACTTCTCGAATCCTTCCTGGATGCAAATAAGGCATATACTGGATAGGGTTTGCGTCCGTTATTACATTGCCGGGATGACGAGCTGGCCAGTTATCCTTCGAAATGGATTTACACTGGCAGGCAACTATGGACTATCCTTTCAACATTCGCCACTACGTTCCTGAAAGAGATTTGTCTTCTCTGTCTCTCTTACTGACTGAGATCGAGTCGATTGACCACGATGGTGAGGATGCCTCGGAGGAATATTTGCGCGCCTCGCTGGTTTGGCCGAATTATCGTCCGGAACAGGATGTATGGATTGCAGAGTGGGAAGGAAGGCCAACGGGGTACGGAGTTGCGCTTGAGCAACCATCTCAACGATGCACGATTTATGTGGTGGTCCATCCCTCACAGCGGCGAAAAGGATTGGGGAGCCGGTTGCTTGATTTGACTCTCCACCGCGCCCGTGAACTTGATACCAAGAATGTTCTTGCTTATGCAAATGAGCATAACAACGGATCAAACGCATTCTTAACGCATCACAAGTTTCAGCAGGTCGGCTCTTCGGGAGCGATGAAGGCTTCTTCAATTGTCGAGGTTCCTCCCTTTAAATTCCCTGCAGGATTTACTCTCAAGAGATATTCTGAAGTTCATGACTCGTCGGTTTTATTGTCGGCACTGCGAGATTGCTATTTGGACATGTGGGGGCATCAGTATCATGATCAACCGACCGCTGAAGACCTTCAATCTCCTCCTTTCCTAAAATACTATGATGCAAACAATATCCTGATGCTCTTTGACCCGAACAATAAGGTTTGCGGGTTTTGTTCCGTAAAACCGGAAGGCAAAATAGGTGAGGATGGTTCCCTGTCAGATCTGCTTGATGGTCCTGGCATCGTTCAGGAATATCGAGAACAGGGGTACCAGCGCCAACTCGTTCTTGCAGGTATGGGGCATTTGCGCCAAAAGAGGACTCGTGCCATTACGCTTGAGTTTTGGGGAGACAAAGAAAATACTCTGGATATTTATCGTTCAATTGGATTTGAAATGGTCAATCGACATGTTGCCTATCATAAGGAATTGGAATGAAGTTTCTCATCGCAGGTCTCGGCTCCATTGGAAGAAGACATTTCCGCAACCTGATCGCACTGGGTGAAAAGGATATTGTCCTGCTTCGTACGCGCAAAGCAACTTTACCCGATGATGAACTTGCAGGCTATCCTGTTGAAACAGATTTGGATGAAGCGCTCAAAAAGTATAAGCCTGCTGCTGTGATCGTTGCCAATCCAACATCCATGCATTTGGATGTGGCGATTCCCGCCACGCAGGCAGGATGCCATATTCTGCTGGAAAAGCCTGTCTCGCATTCAATGGATCGCCTCGATGTTTTGCAGAAAGCCGCGCAGAAAAGTGGCAGCAAGATTCTTGTCGGTTTTCAGTTCCGATACCATCCAACCCTCAACCAGGCGCGTGAACTCATTCAATCGGACGCGCTCGGCCAGATATTGACTGTCCATGCGCATTGGGGAGAATATCTCCCGCAGTGGCATCCATGGGAGGATTACCGTCAGAGTTACGCGGCGCGCGCCGAGCTTGGTGGCGGCGTGATCGTCACATTGACACATCCGCTCGACTATTTGCGTTATTTGCTCGGCGATGTTCAATCCCTGTGGTCGTTCAATGGACACAACTCTGCACTCGAAATCGATACGGAGGACGTCGCAGAGATCGGGTTGAAGTTCGCAAATGGGGCGATGGGTGGAGTCCATGTCAATTATTTTCAGCGGCCGCCTGTCCATCGTCTGGAGGTTGTGGGAACGAAAGGAACTCTTCGCTGGGATAACGCGGACGGGAACCTTCACTTTTACCGGGTGCCCGCGCCTTTCGGTTCATTCTCCGATAACCCGCCTGCTCCCGTTATGGAATCATTTTCCCCGCCCGAGGGGTTTGAGCGGAACCAACTCTTCCTCGCGCAGACGCGTCATTTCATCGAAATTGTTTGCGGGGAGTCCGAACCGGCCTGTCGTCTTGAAGACGGAATCTGTGCCCTGCAACTGGCTCTCGCCGCGAAAGAGTCCCAATCTACACAACGCGTGATCACTTTGATGGGGAGATGATGAAAGTTCGTCCAGGTTTGATAAGCCCGTTCGTTTTGATCGTGGTTGCGGCGCTGGC
>JBGPNQ010000166.1:0-10785 GCA_041487615.1 Anaerolineae bacterium | reverse complement strand
GATCGTAGTGCGATTGGAAAGGTCGCTCAGCAGGCTGGAATTGAGAAGGATGACCCCTCATTTCTTGCGCATATCATCATCCTCGAAGGTCAGGTCGTGGGCGGATGGCGGCGGATGTTGAACAGGAATGAGGTCCTGGTGGAGGCCAGCCTCTTCACGAAGCTGACAAATGCTGAAGAAGGGGCGATCGCAGACGCAGTGGAATCCTTCGGAAAATTTCTTGGACTTCCCATTGCATTGACTTTTAAGGAACACAACCATGAGCAAAGGAAGACTCGAAGCTTTTAGCGATGGCGTGCTGGCGATCATTATCACGATCATGGTATTGGAGCTAAGGGCTCCGGCAGAGGGAACATTCTCTGCGCTATTTCCACTGCTCCCAAAATTCGGAAGTTATCTATTGAGTTTCATCTTTCTCGGTATTTACTGGAATAATCATCACCATCTCTGGCAGGTCGTGGAAAAGGTCAATGGCGCGATCTTGTGGGCAAATCTGCATTTGCTGTTCTGGCTTTCATTGATTCCCTTTGCAACAAGCTGGATTGGCGAAAGTCATTTTTCATCCATTCCAGTTGCACTCTATGGGGTTGTCCTGTGGTCATCGGGGCTGGCATACTACATCATGATACGCGCGTTGATGGGAATCCATGCAAAGGATTCCCTGCTTGCGACCGCCATCAGCAACGACTTTAAAGAACGCCTATCCCTCTATATTTATACGACAGCCGTGCCTCTTGCATTTGTAAATCCATGGATTGCGATGGCCCTTTATATTATCGTAGCCGTCATGTGGCTGATCCCCGATCCCCCGCATCGAAAATAGACTTGCTGAATAGGAGTCCAGTGACAAAATATGTTGCCTTTCTACGTGCCATCAACGTTGGCGGAACGAACATCATCAAAATGACCGATCTGAAGCGGATGTTTGAGTCGTTTGCGCTGGAGAACGTGCAAACATACATTCAAACAGGAAATGTGATCTTCGAATCGCACGAAGGCAATGCCGCGATACTGGAGGAGCGGATCGAGCGTCAGTTGGAGAAAGCTTCGGGGAAATCGATTCAGCTCTTCGTGCGAACGATCCGGGATGTCCTCCAAATACTTAGTGACTGTCCATTTGATCCAAAGGATGGTGAAACGGTCCACGTTGTCATCCTGGACGAGAAAGCCACCCAAAAAAATGTGAACACGCTTATGTCTTTTCGCAGCGACGCGGACGATTTTGCGGTAGTGGGAAAGAAAGCCTATAATCTGCGGCGCGACCGTGAGAAATCCATTTTTTCGAATAATTGGATCGAGAAAATTCTTGGCATTGCTGGAACAACGCGTAATCTGACAACGATCAAAAAGCTCGCTGAAAAATATAAGTAGGCAAGTGCGCTCTTTGTAACAGCGAACTATGCTTATCGTTAATCGAGTCGAGGTGTTCCATGAATAAATTCCTGCAGATCGAAAAGATTGTTTTCGGAAAAAACAGCCAGGCGCTTTGTGCGTTGCCAAATGACATGCAGGAGCTCGAACAGAGTGTCGCGCAGATGGGGCTCGTAGACCACCCCGTCATTGTACTAATCGGAGGGCATATCCTGCATGAGTATGAAGGCGTTACTCTCCAGGCAATCGAAGTGATCACAAAGATTGCTGAAATATTGAATGCAGCATTGATCTGTGGCGGCACCGATGTGGGCGTCATGGCAGCGATTGGAAAAGCTCGTAGTCAAGGAGGCTATCAATTCCCGCTGATTGGCATCGCTCCAGAGGGAGTCGTTACCTGGCCGCAGGGTCCCGAGAGTCCGGCACCTTTTTTGCCCGGTAATGAAAGCGTACGACTCGAGCCGCATCATTCGCACTTCATTCTTATTCCCAGCAATCAGTTTGGAGATGAATCAAGATGGATTGTCCGAACGGCAACAATGATCGCCATGGGAAGAAATAAATCTGTGACAATACTGGTAAATGGTGGCAAGGTATCACAACAGGATGTAGAGCAGGGATTGGCGGCCGGCCACACATTGCTCGTTCTGTCAGGAACGGGTCGTCTCGCAGATGAGATCGCTGCCCTCCCGCCGAGGAACAGATTGATTCGGGTGGTATCTGCCGACAATAAGAGGTTGTTGGCTGAAACGCTTAGGGCGATTCTGAAATGAGCAGGTTTGCAGGTTTTGTCGCCTCAATTTGCGAGGCCAACAAGCTTCGAGCAGAGTTCTTTCCTCCAGTGTTAACCAGAGTTAGGGAAATGATTTAGGGTCAAAACGTCATTCTCTCGTCGGAATGGCTTTTAAATGGGTTAATCAGGATATCAGCATCGGTGTCCTCTGTCCACTAGATGAGCCGTTTGTAGGGTTAACCATAAGTTGGTTACATGGGCTATTGTTTTTAACCATTTTTCTCATATAATGGAATAGGAAGGCTGCCATCATCGAAAAAGCACTGCCCTGAAGGAAATAGCCCATGAAGTTCATTAAATCGCTCGCTGTACGGTCGTTGTTCGTTTGCATTCTTTTTGTATCATCATTTGCGGGTTCTGCACTTCCTGATTCAACATCTCCGGTTCCGCTTTCCAGAACGAGCACGGTCAAGATACTTAAACAATTGGGTGGAATCCCCTGTCCCAACGATAGTTACTTCACGTGCGTCACGATCAACGTGCCGTTGGATCATTTTAATCCGGCGGATACGCGCACGATACCGGTGACGTTTGCAGTCCTACCAGCAAGCGGCGTCCGCAAAGGAATGTTTGTCGTAGCTACCGGTGGACCGGGAACGGCAGGGATATCGCTCGCAGATAGTTATACAAGCAGTTATAGGGCCGGAATTCGGAAGCGTTTTGATATTGTATTTTTTGATCAACGCGGTGTTGGACTCTCAGGAGGACTCAGTTGTCCGCAAGCCGCAGTGAAATATTACGAAAGAGATGGCCAATCAGAAACACCCCAGCAGAAGCAGGCCCTCGCCATGGGGGCCCGTACATTTGCCGAAGATTGTGTCAGTGAACTAAGTAATCCCGAGATTTTGCCCTACCTCGGTACCGCTCAAGCAATCGAGGATCTGGAATATTTTCGACAATTGATGCAGGACAACAAATTCTGGTTATACGGTGAAAGCTACGGAACACAATATGCGCAAACGTACGCAGCCAAAAATGGATCGCATCTGGCAGGATTGATTCTCGATGGAACCGTGGATCTCACCCTGACAGGATTCGAATATTACGCTCAACAGGCTCAGGCTTTCAACGACACCCTAACGGCAACAATGCAATTCTGCAACGATGATCCATACTGCACTGCGGATTTAACCAGTAATCTGCTCAAGAATCATCCAGATCTTACAGACATAAGCGATAGCTTGATTAAGATGTATGACTTCGGACAGACCAAGCTAAAGAGCGCACCAGCCCTGTTCGACTTCCCACTACCCGAAGGAGGATTTGCTCCGCGGCAATTCACCTTTGCGGACCTGGAAGTCGTGGCTGCCGGACAGATGTATACGGAGGCAGATCGCATGATGCTCGATCGAGCCGTGGCCTCCTCCATCGCCTATGACAGTCCAAATCCCATGGCCCGACTGCTCTACCTGAACCTTGGTGTTGACGAACAAACTCTGGATGTTATCCCGGACCCATCGTATTCGGATGCTCTTTTTTATGCCGTGGAATGTCAGGACTATGGATACCCGGGCACTACTCCCGAAGAAAAGGCTAGAAATTACTTCGAAGCGGGAGACAAGGTCGTTCCAGCCATTCCGAGGCTCGGGTCGCTTTTCTATGGTGACCTGCCATGCGCTTTTTGGCCCAATGCAACGACCAATTTGACTCGTCCGGAACACTTGGTCGCGGCAGGGATCCCGACTCTGGTCCTCAACGGCACAGCAGACCCTGCTACACCGCTCAGCAATGCCATCAGCGTTTACAGTCATCTCAAGAATGGATACCTTATCACCGAGGAAGGTGGTCCACACGTCATCTTCGGCTGGGGACACGCCTGCCCTGATTTTCAGGTAACAAACTTCCTGGTAAATGGCAAAGTACCTCTCAAACGGGTCACGAAGTGTCCGGGCGTGACAGCGGATGATTATGTGCCAATTTCGCCGGTTGATGCAAGCGGGTTTGTCAACCTGCTTGATGCGTTTGGCTGGACGGAAACAGAGATAAGTTATCTACCGGAGTATTACTATTGGGATGGATTTACGCCCACGCAGGTTGGCTGCCCATTGGGTGGCACTCTTGCGTTCGAACCCAATGCGCTGGGATACCCCGCCTACACTTTGAATGCATGCTCATTTGCCAATGATTTCATCATGACCGGAACGGGCCTGTATAATTTTGATAAAGATCAGTTCAGCCTGACCATTACAACAGAGGGCCGTTGGCAATGCAGCATAAAGTACACACGCACTGGCGTCAAAACAAAAATAACCAGTACATGCACCGGAACAACAGTGACTGCGCAGGGAAAAGCGATGTTACCGGTGCAAAATGGAAAGTTTGCACAGCCTACAATAGTGAGCAAACGCAAATAAGGATCCCGGTGTACAAAAAATCTCCTGAAAATTCAGGAGATTTTTCTTATCTCACAGAGTGCCGCATAATTGTGTTAACATCAGCTTTCGATTCCAAATGATAAGCAGTTCGAAAGCTTGCTTATTATGAGCTACCGCGGTAATTCCTGTATAATCGCAGAAATGAACATCCCCAATCGCACTGTGACACAAATGGAACTGCGCCGCAGTACCGGTGAACGCGGCACACGCAAATTGATCGCCTTCCATGGAATTGTATATGATGTAACCGATTGCCCCAAATGGCGTACTGACCTTCATGAACAACTTCACTTTCCAGGACAGGACCTCACTTCGGAACTTCCCAATGCGCCGCACGAGGAGGATGTTTTCTTAAGACCCTGTATAAAGGCAGTCGGCAGGCTTCAAATGGATTGACGGGCACAGAGCAGCCCATATTTTGTGGATATCGAATTCGTTTTTCAATAGTAGTCCATACAAACAGGTAACCCAATGCAAACTTCCAAACTCAAATGGTGGCAAACAGCAGTCTTCTATCAAATATATCCACGTTCGTTCGCAGATGGTAACGGCGACGGCATCGGTGATTTCAAAGGGATCATCGAGAAGCTTGATTACCTGACTACTCTTGGAATTAACGCCATTTGGCTCTCGCCTCATTTCCCCTCTCCGAATTGGGACTGTGGCTACGATGTCTCAAACTATGCAGATGTCGCACCCGAATATGGAACGATGCATGATTTCAAATCCTTTCTTGCCGAATCACATAAACGCGGGCTCCGGGTTATTCTGGACCTCGTGCTGAATCACACATCTGATGAGCATTCGTGGTTCCTTGAGTCCAGGTCCAGTCGTAATAATCCCAGGGCTGATTGGTATGTCTGGGTCGACACGCCGCCCAACAATTGGCAATCCTGCTTCGACGGCGAGGCCTGGACCTACGCGGCGGAGCGTAATCAATACTATTATCACTATTTCATGAAGCAACAACCCGATCTAAACTGGCACAATCCTGAAGTGAAAAACGCCATGTGGGATGCAGTTCGCTTCTGGCTCGATCTCGGCGTTGATGGTTATCGCCTGGATGCCCTGGGTACCATTTTCGAAGACCCCAACCTCACACCACATAACGTCCCAATGAATCTGGCTCAACTGCGCCGCGCAATTGAACTCGCGAAAACGCCACAGGAAAAAAAGAAAGCCGAGAAAAACTGGCATGACATGTTCAAGCATCAATGGGGCCAACCGGGTGTGCACGACCTGATGAAGGAATTGCGCGCCGTCCTCGATGAATACGATGGCGATCGAATGCTCGTCGGGGAGGATGATGACATCCGATATATGGGAAACGGAGAAGATGAGCTCCAACTGGTGTTCAACTTCCCTCTGATGAAGACGGAACGCATCACTCCAAGCCATATCCGCTCCAACCAAAAAGAGCGTTTGAGGCAGCTGCAAGCCCTTCCGTTTAAAGGCTGGCCGTGCAACACCCTCGGAAACCATGACAATTCGCGCATCCACACGCGCTACGGAGACAAACAACATGACGCCGCATTAGCGCGCCTGCACGCCGCGCTTGTGCTGACTCTCAAAGGGACACCGTTCCTGTACAACGGCGAGGAGATTGGCATGACCGATTATATTATCACGGATCCCAGCCGGCTCCGTGATACGATGGCAACCTGGCATTCCAGCAGCCTTATGGGTGAGTTCAAGGTTTCTCCGGAGGAAGCCGCGCTCCGTGCAGGCGAAATGAGCCGGGACAAAAATCGCACTCCGATGCAGTGGTCCAATAACCCGAACGGCGGATTTTCCCCTGCAAATGCGCAGACCTGGCTGCCCGTCAACCCTGATTACGCGCGCGGGATCAACGTCCGCGATCAGGAACATAATCCCAGTTCATTGCTGAATTACTACAAATTCCTTCTCAAGGTCCGCAAGCATACACTTGCTCTCATCGAAGGTGAGTACATTCCGCTCAACCAAACCTCCCAGGCTTACTTTGCCTTCCTGCGCAAATCTGAGGAGCAGACCGTTCTGGTTATACTTAACTTCTCGGAAAAAACCGCTGAGCTGGACTTCTCCCGCGCCAAAGAGATCAAGGGCCAGCACTTGCGCGTCCTATTTTCAAGTACCGATCGTCTCCTGACCACCAAATCCCCCCGAGGGCTGACCATCAGTCCTTTTGAAGTGTTCATCGCGGAAGTTCAATTAGCAAAATAATTTTTCCGTAGGCTGGGATACGCTGCGAGTACGATGTGGCATCTCCCCTACGATTTTGTTCAAATGTCAGAACCTTCTTCCAAACCCAAAAAACATAGACAATTCGTCACTCTATGTGGACGAATCTTCCGCGATACCGATCCCCAATACTATCCGCGTGTAACATATAGGGGGCGGACAATTTTGCTCTGTACCGAATCCTGTCTCGGCGCGTTTCTCGCTGACCCAGACTTGTTCTATAAGATGCATCGAAATTCAGAAAAGGGAAAAGAGAACTTGTAGAGGAAAAGTGATTCAATATTTCTCATTCAACGCCACGCGTTCGAACGATTAATTCATGAAATCCAGTCGCCTGAACAGTTTTACGTCCCGGCATACACTGATCGTAGCTGGAATTCTTTTTTTTTCGTTGATCCTGCGCGCAACCCTGATCGTGCGCGGTGGACAATTTTATTTTTCGGATGAGAGTCGTTATCAAATATCGCGGGACGTGGCTGGGTTTCTGCTTCATGGCAAAATTGGTATGGCACTTGCTGACCTGGTAGCCTCCCCGGAACATCTTGGTTTCAAGATAATCGGGGTTCTACCGGCTGCCTTCGAAACCATGTTCGGGGCGAGTCTCTCATTACCAGCTCTATTCTTCAGTCTTTTCTCAGTACTCAATCTTTATTTGATCTACAAACTTTCACAGAGATCTGGTGCTTCTCCCAACCAGTCCATTTTGGCATTATTGTTTGCTGCCAGCAGTCATGCACTTCTCTACTACTCACGGCATTTGTTGCCATACGACACGGCTTTATTTTTTGGACTGCTTGCACTTTATGTTGGTTCGAATGAGGAACCAACAATAAATACATCATTAGCCTGTGGGGTTCTTGGATGCCTTTGTTTTGTGACATATAACGGATACTGGACATTGGCAGGCTTTGCGATGCTGGTCCATATATTCGTAAGAAACAATTGGGACGGTATTTTCTGGCGCAAAGCGATCCTAACGGCACTGGGTTTCATTCTGCCTGTCCTCCTCTTATTTATTCTTGCACACGCATTCGGGATCAATCTATTTTCTGAATACAGAAAGTTTGCCAGCTCGATCCGTCAGGGTGATTTCGTGGAAGGATGGAGTCTGCCATTTGAATACTTGTGGAGCGCTGAACACCTGAACATCCTGATTTTTGGAGGATTATCTCTCTTTTCAATCAGCAGGCTATTCAAGAATCGCGATCAAAACCATCAATGGATCTGGGCGGCTGGACTGTTATTTGTCTACGTGTCGTTGGTGATTTTCTCGGTCCTGCTACATAAATTCGTGGTGTATGGACGATTGGCAAGGCAGATGATGCCATTCATCATCCTCTTGGCTGCGTCGGGATTAAGCTCCATGACAGAGCGCACATCTTCTGCAGGCAGGATTTCATGGCTTGTCATCGCTCTTATAATGCTTCAGGCTGCATGGAACTTCGCCGCTTCCTACAATGTTTCCTATCCAAGAGAGTTTGCGGCGCGAATACAAGCTCAGTATCCGGATTTTGAGTTTTCCGAGAAGCGTCTGGCGTTTGGTGCTCCGACAGCATGCCGATATAACAGATATATCCTTGAGAATGCGAAATATTTTTTGACTCCCCCTGATTCAACGCCGCCCGAAAACGGCACGGTCCTGCTGTCTGTTTTTCATCCGGTTAACTTCCGCCCTTATCAATATGAAGGCTATCCAGCCGCCCAGCGGAAAAAGTTTCGTCAACTAAATCTGAAAATGAGCTTCTATGAGGTGAATGATGAATTCAGATCAGAAGCGAATCCAGCCTGGATATCCATCAAAAGCTGTGTGGTGAAGGACAACTGAATGCTTCGAATTCATGCAGGGAAAACAAAATATGGAAATCAGGCGATATCATCGCCTGGAGAGGAATTTATAGACGATGCAGTTGGCATGTGCAACCCACGATTCTTGTCAAAGACAGTCCTGGAGAAATCGTGCTAACACTTCTCCCAGGAACGGAATGCATTGCCAAAGAAAGCCATCCCAAAGAGCAGAAGACTGGCAATTGGCAAAATATACGTGGCAAACAAATCGGCTATTGCTCATTTTTGAACCTGAAAAATATTATTCCACAATTCTATTTTGGAATGATGCAGGCGATGAATTACTATGCTATTAGATCAATTTTCAGTTGTCCTTCCAACGAAATCATTCCTCTGTAGCCACACTGGATCTTGATTTGGTCATCAATTCAGATTTCAGCTACGAATGGAACGACGAGGATGACTATCGAATGCAATCCAGCATGGAGTCATTTCCGCAGAGTGGATACACGGTATCAAAGACGCAAAGCCCGAAATCTTTGACAAACTCAAAAAACGGCAATATTCATTCGATGGGTCATGGCTGGACTGGAAGCCTGACACAGGCTGGTCACCGCCCAAATTGCCTGAATATTGGGATAAGATATAAACAGAATAACGTTTACTGGTTGGAGAAAATATGATACCCCCTCAAAAAGCCATTCATTATGAAAAATATGAATTCAAAAAGTGGGAATCCCTGGACGCAGAGACCATTGTTGAAGCACCTGTGTCATTAACGGTTAATGGACAAGTGTGGCTCACATTCATGTGTACACCGGTCGATTTGGAGGCAATGTCAGTGGGTTTTTTATACAACGAAGGTATCGTCGAAACCATGAATGAAGTGGAGGATGTGCGTGTCTGTGAACATGGCGACAATGTGGACGTCTGGCTGAATCATACTGTCGAGCAGCCCACGTCATGGCGAAGGACATCAGGCTGCACGGGTGGCATTACGGCAGTGGACGCGCTGGCCCGCGTCGATGTTTCCTTTAACGGCGACCGGCCCAGGTTCCCGCCTGAAGCGATTGGTTCTCTGGTCGAGCAACTGTTTGAGGCTCAATCCCTGTACCGCGAAACCGGCGGGGTCCATACATCTGCCTTAAGCGACGGGCAGAAAATCGTCATCGTCGCCGAAGATATCGGAAGACACAACACACTCGATAAGATTTCAGGCTTGTGTCTCATGAATGGTGTTTCCCCTGAGACAAGAATCCTGATCACAACAGGGCGAATTAGTTCGGAGATGCTCCAAAAGGCTGCGCGCATGAACGTCCCGATTTTGATCTCGCGGACTTCGCCAAGCTCCCTCTCCATCGAAATGGCCGAACGATATGGGATCACACTAATTGGCTACGCGCGCAAGCATCGATTCAACGTCTATACCAACACGCAGCGGGTGGAGCCAACAACAAAGCAAAGTTGATTGGAAGAAACGCTCGATAATATGACAAGTATCATCCGATTACGTGATGAATGCAACTTTCCCTGAGTAAGGAATTCCGTATAATTACGAACATAGGGACGAGTTGATAACAACATAATACATCGCCAAACCATCACACCTCGTCGCAGCTTCAACGCAGTTCGTCGAAGAATCGTCGTTCATCGCCATAACTCGTCTCTATAGGATTTTTCCCGGACAGGTGAGTCTGTAACAATCAGGTCATCGTTAAATCGTCACATTCACTAGAGTCTCAACACAATACATTGTTACCCGGAACTTCATCGCACAGACTCACCCACCTGGAAATTGGATTGGATGGGGGCAAGTCTGTCCCTTAACGGTAGTCTGTGATTTTACTTTATCGGTAAATCACAGATTTTTTTATTTAACCTATTTGTGAAACTTGTCACGATAAGTAAAGATAAACGTCTCTGTAGTTTATGGTGGGCAGGATTTATCATGATCGAGCAAGATGGTGAGAATTGTAATAAAGCTCATTCGAAGAAGTGATTCTTACTGAAATCGGCGAAAGGATTTTATTTCCATGCATTTGAATGACATTATTGAATTGGTGGATGGGACAACGTTAAACCCGGAAGTGGATCTGAACATAAAAATTCGCGGTGGCTGTGGAGCAGATCTTATGAGTGACGTGCTCGCCTCCAGCCAGCCGAAAGCTGTTCTGCTCACGGGTCTGACCAATCCGCAAGTGGTACGGACCGCACAGATCGCAGAGTTTCGAGCGATCATCT
>JBGPNQ010000165.1:0-10893 GCA_041487615.1 Anaerolineae bacterium | reverse complement strand
CTGGCTGCCTTGGCGAATATGGCCTGAGTTTGGACATCATATCCAGCAACTTTGACGATGCCGGATGTCGGCTGGAGCAGACCGACAATCATTTTGATGGTGGTTGTTTTTCCGGCTCCGTTGGGGCCGAGGAAGCCGAACACTTCCCCCCGGTACACATCAAAGCTGACGTTCTTTACAGCGACCTTCTCTCCATAACGTTTGATCAAATTGCGGGTTTCTATCAGAGTTTCGGGCATAAAATCTCCAGGCGGTGGAAGCTACCAGGGCGCCTCCACTTATTTTATACGCAACCGGGAGAAAAAGTATGCGTGAAGTTAAAGGAGATTTAGATGATGGGTTATTTGGCTCCCTTCCTTGAAGAGTTCATCCACATTTATTTTTACGAAATCGATCCTGGCAATTTTCGATAATTGCGTTTCAACCTGGAGTAAAATACACCAGTTATTTTAGCGTATTATCAATTACTGGATTGCTGCATGTCCGAACTGACAACCGACTTTCAATCCCTGCCGGAGGAATACCAGCTTGTCATTCAACTGGCACAGGACACATATAAGATCATGGTCGCTCCACTTCAGTTATTGGTTGGGGGATGGTCGGGCGCGGTCGTTTATCTTGTCAGTGTTTCATCAAATGAAACCGGGCACGTCGAGCATTGCATCCTCAAACTGGACCGTAAGGGGAAGTCTGCAAAGTCGGATGAGGTCACACGGCACAATACTGTAATGGACAAGTCCACGCCTGAGTTTGCGCGTGCACACATTGCCGAACTGGTCTTTGACCGCGTCGAACATGAGGGCGCCATCGCCATCTTTTATCGGATTGCCGGTCAATCTCTGCTCAAGTATCTTCCTTTATCGAAGTACGAGCGGCAAAGTCAACTCAAAACAATTTTTACAGAAACAGATTCTGTTCTACTTACAGAATGGAACAGCAATGCTTCGTTCGAACAAGCCGTTCATCCTCAAAAGGTGTTGCAAAAATGGCTGGGTTTTCGGTTGGATGAAGGCGGAAATATCGAACGCTTCATGCAGGAGACCTGCCGCGTCGACCCAGGCGTGGCGGGCTTGCTCATCAACGGACATGTATTCCCCAATCCGTTGGCACATGCCCGCAAACCTGAACCGTGGGGCAAAGTCCGCTCGATGGACGTTGCAACGGGATTCATCCACGGCGATCTTAACACCAACAACATACTGGTGAAATTCTCCGACGATAAAGAATCTCTGGAAGGCTATTACCTGATCGATTTTGCGCTCTTCAAAGAGGACATGCCGCTGTTGTACGACCAGCGCTATCTGGAAATATCCTATTTGATGCACGCCATGTCGCAAATCTCCTTTGGGACTTGCGTCAACTTTCTCACGCTGTTGGCAATCGCGGATATTCCAGATCAACAAAAGGTGCCAATCGAAATGTCTGGTATTGGCGCGGTGATCGCCTCCGCCCGAAGCTCGTTCGTGGCGTGGGTCCAGGACAATCATCCGAGCCTGCATGATGACCTGTGGGGACAATACTGGCTGGCAGGCGTTGCCGCTGGTTTGGCATATTGCCACAAAGCTGGACAACCCGATGAACAACGACTCGCCGGGTTAATTTACGCTGCCGCCAATCTCAGACGATATGTCGCCGCTTTCAAATTGCCACTGCCGACGAATGTTGAACTGCTCTATGACCAGAACCAATCCGATAAAGACTCACCAGGCGCACCCAAAACGAAGAAACCAAGGCACAACCTGCCCTCCCAACCGACTCCGTTCATCGGGCGTCAGGCGGAGGTGACGGCTGTGAAAAATCTCCTGATGCGCGACCCGCAGGGACAGGATGTACGCCTGGTTACCCTGACTGGTCCCGGCGGTACAGGAAAGACTCGTTTGGCGCTTCAAACTGCCTCAGAACTGGCTGATCGCTTCACTGATGGGGTCCATTTTGTTGACTTGGCCCCCATCCGCGAGCCTGAGGCTGTTCCTGCTGCGATTGCCCGAACGGTCGGCTTAAGGGAGACAAGTGACCGACCGCTGATCGATGAGATCAAAGCGCAGTTGCGGGTTCGGACGATGTTGTTGCTCCTCGATAACTTTGAACAAGTCACTTCTGCGGCACCCATGATGGGGGAACTGCTCCAGGACTGCCCTCACTTGAAACTACTGGTCACTAGCCGGGAAGCACTGCACTTGCGTGGTGAGCATATCCATCCCGTGCCGCCGCTCGAGCTCCCGGGCGCTGATCTCAAACAGCAAACTATGGAACAATTGACTCAGTATGAGGCGGTCCGGTTGTTCATCGAGCGCGTCCTGGCAGTGAAGCCAGACTTTGAAGTGACGAATGAGAACGCACCGGCAGTCGCTGAGATCTGTTTCCGTTTGGATGGCTTACCTCTTGCAATCGAACTCGCGGCGGCGCGGGTCAGGCTCTTTTCACCCCAGGCCCTGCTTGAGCGAGTGGGCAGCCGGTTGAATCTGCTTCGCGGAGGGGCACGTGACCTGCCGGTTCGGCAACAAACTCTGCGGGACACGATTGATTGGAGCTATGAGTTGCTTGACATGGATGAACAGCGGTTGTTTGGGTTGCTCTCTATATTCGCCAGTTGCACGTTCGAAGAAGCCGAAGCGGTGGCCGCGGGCATCAATCATCTGGATGGGATGAAGATGGACATTTTCGATGGGCTGACTTCGCTTGTGGATAAGAGCCTGATTCGGCAAGTAAATCAAGCCAGTGGAGAACATCGACTGATCATGCTGGAAACAATCAGGGAGTATGCCGCAGAACGATTGGAACAGGATGCCGAGTTCAGCACCACCGCTCGTCGGGCATACGCAACCTACTTTGCGGACTTCACGCAACGTCAGTGGGAACGCCTGACTGGTCAAGGTAGAGAGACAGCACTAAGGGAAATGGAATCAGAAATCGAGAATGTGCGTATCGCCTGGCGCTATTGGGTGGAGGAAAGGGACTTGGAGCAGCTCACCAAGTTCGTCAACAGCCTGTGGCTGCTGTATGATGCGCGAGGCTGGTATCACGATACAGTCAGCCTTACGAACGATTTGCTAAATGTCCTGGCTTCCACGCCTTCCACGCCGGAACGCCTTCAACAGGAGATCATGTTACAGACCAGCCTGGCACGCGCGCTGTTGGCGACCAAAGGATATACCGAAGAAGCCGAGCGGGCATACGCGCGCGCCCTTGAACTGTGTGACAGCGCAGGTGAAATTCCCCAGTTATTCCCAGTCCTGCGCGCACTCGCCTCTTTTTACATCCTTCGCACGGAACATGAAAAATCAATACAGATGGGTGAGCGCATATTGCAGTTGGCAGAGCACCTCGGTGATATGGACATGAAAATCGAAGGGAATATGGTTTTGGGCTATAACCTGGCGTTTCTCAGAGATCCTCAGACGGGCCTCGATCTCCTTGAAAAAGCAGTGGCCGCGTACGATCTCCAACGTCAGCGCGTGGGGCGTCTCAGTCTTGGCAGTTATCCGGGAGTGGTTAGTCTCACAGTATCCGCCTTATTTCTCTGGATGCTCGGATATCCCGATCGCGCCCACAAACGTGCAGCCGATTCGATTTTGCTCGCGCGCAAGATGAACCACCCCTATAGCATCACCTATGCCCTGTTCCATAATGGTTTGCTCAACATATGGCTGAAGAATTACGAAATCGCTCAGGAGAGTGCAAAGGCACTTCTGGAGCTCTCTCAGGCGCACGGGTTTCAAATCTGGAGCGCAGTTGGCTCGTGCCTGCTCGGTGCCTCACTGGTGGGTTTGGGTTCAACAGATAAAGGTCTCACTCTGATCGAACAGGGTTTAGATACTTACCGGGGACTCAAGACCCCTCCTGTCTTTTGGCCCCTGCTGCTTCATCTTTGTGCGGGCGCATATGGTGCGGCATCTAAACCGGAGGCTGGATTGCATATGATGAACGAAGCGATAGAAATCGGATCCTCAAGTGCAGCAAGAACATTAACGTCAGAGTTCCTCATCCGGAAAGCCGCGCTTCTCCTGGCGGTCTCATCTGATAACGCGGCTGAAGCAGAGGCTTTGTATGAACAAGCTTTACTCAATGCCCGGGATGTGCATGTCCCAATGCTTGAACTACGCGCTGCAATAAGATTAAGTCACTTATGGCAGCAGCAGGGCAAAAAGCAACAAGCCCGAAAAGTACTAGATGAGGCCTATTCAAAAATAACCGAAGGCTTCACGACGCATGATATGAAGGAAGCCAGTGCCCTTCTCGCAGATCTGTCGCAATGAAACCAAAGCAGCATGAAATCGGGGTGGGCGCGACGGAGGATTTACATTTGCGTGTAAGTGTTGCCACATATAACCGGGTGGTTTTCCCGCATTCGCAAAACGGGAACATAATGCTGGCGCTGGAACGCAAAGCGACGGTAACGAATCATGCCGGAGATGACATCCATGTATGGGCGCAACCGTTTGGAGGTGCTGTCCGCATCCGCAACACACTCCCATTGCAGGAAATCGTCGGGGAAATTCAATTCGACAGTGAACGATCGAAACGTGAGCATGATTTTCGTATTTTGATCCCGCCATCCAAATGGGAACGGGTCAAAGGGTATTGTTTGGGCCATCTTGAAAACCCCGAGGATATTGAACTTGAAGCTTCGCCGCATCGCGAGTTGGTCGAGGAATTTGAAGAAACGCTTAACGTACATTTGAGTCCAGATCAATATGCAGTTCAACCGGCAGGGTTTGTCATCGAAAACAATCCTGTCCCCACAGACAATTTAGATGCCCACCGACAGCCAACCGTCCGAATCTATCGAATATTTGAAGCGCGCATCGTTGATGAAGTACTCTGTTCAACAATGCTGATCGCCAGCCAGTTTAATTCGGATCAGGAACTTGGGGTGCTTGCCGTGAAAGATTTTCAAAATGGCGGTATTGGCCGCGCGAACTCCGTGTTGACCCTGCCACTGCGAATGATTACAGAATCCTATCGTGCGTACCGCCCTGAAATGCGTTACCGGAAAATCGTACTCGAAAATCATGAATTGGATGAAAGCGTTCTGGCAGTTCTTGAAAATATTGATGTTCCGCAATATCAAAGGACGTGAGAGCAGGGTGGATCGTACAACGCGCGGATGACATGACCCACCGCGCCAATTTGCATGGCTTCCTCAGTGGTCCCATCCGATGCGGAATGAAATCCTTTGGATCAGGGGCTGGCAATCGCGGAGGACTGCTTCTTTCGCAAGACAATCTGTCCATTTTGTTTTGCTCTCCAGAGGAGGAGGACACCTGCCAGTACCATGATGACCAGCGTAATGATCGAAGCCTCGACACCGAGCGTTCCTCCTGTGAACAGATCGGGTCCGCTGAGATGTGCCCGAAGTACCCCCTTGAGCGCTGCTCCTGATTGTCCTGCAACGCCCACGCCGAAAATACCATCATTCGCAAAATCCCATGCCATGTGCAGACCCAGCGCCGTCCATAAGCGGTGAGTCAGGGCATACGCCGCGGCCAGGACGACCCCGGCTTGAAGCGCAATGGCCAGCGCGCTGAAAAGGGTCGCCCCGGCACTGGAGAGGTGGATCAAACCAAAGAGCAGCGCGGAAATTCCCAGCGCCCACCATGTCCCCAGCCATGCCTCGGTGATGCGATAGATCACTGCACGGAAGATCAACTCCTGTGCCCAGGCACTGGCGAACGCGCCGAGTAAAGAGCCGATCAGAGAGAGGAGGATGAACTCAGCTCCGTTCACGCGGTAAAAACCGGACAGCCAGAGCGCGGCAATAACAAGGGAGAACAACCCGAAACCCAACAATGAACCGAGTCCAAATTCCTGGAGGGCACGTGAAAAGCCCAATTCGGTCAGGTCACGTTTTTCAACGAGGCGGACGTAAAGCGAATAAGCCAAATAGGTGACAGGCGTGATGAGAACAAAAGCCAGGATATTGGCAACCCCGGTATTTTCGATCGAGAGGGCGGAACGTAAAAGGTTTAAGATAATTTGTCCAACGGCAACACCAACACCGATGAAAAGAATTGCAATGACAATGCGCACAATGGGGAACTGCAGGACTTTGTTCATAAAACCTCTTCTCCTCAGGGAAATACAGATGATTTCTACAAGGAACACCGGGCAGGGACTCGCGTTGCTGATGTTCGGGAATCAAAAAGGGTGAAGCAATCTCGTCCCAATGACGGATACCCCTGTTTCTTCACCGTCCCATACTTCACGCGCCTGAAATCGTAGTTGAGTCCCCGCTCAATGATTGTTCCGTGTCACCGGCTGCCCCGTCTTCTTTTCCAAAAGATTCCAATTCCATCACTTTTTTCCCAATTCAAAGATCATCCTCCCCAGTCGCTCCAGCGCACGTTCTGTGGAGTAATCAAATGTGGCGGAATTCAAACGAATGAAATTCGAGAATTGATAGGTCGCCGAGAAAACATGCCCCGGAGCAAGTGTGATGCCGCCCTCGAGTGCCACTTTATATAACTCGAGTGAATCCACATTCTCAGGCAATTGGACCCAGAGTACGAATCCACCGGACGGCCGGGTGAGGCGCGTGCTTTCCGGAAAATAACGCATGACGGCATCCGACATCAGTTCCACGTTGCGGGCGTATTCGCGCCGGATGCGGCGAAGATGCTGGTCATAGCCGCCACCTTCGAGGAACTCGGCAACGGCCATTTGTGACAGGGTGGGTGAAGATGCGCTGAGAGTAAATTTAATCCACTCCACTTCACTACTATAGCGGCCCGGCGCAACCCATCCAAGGCGAAGACCGGGACTGATATCCTTCGAGAAGGAGGATAACAGGATGACCAGTCCCTTGGTGTCGAATGTTTTACAGACGAGGGGACGCTTCTCGCCGAAGTAGAGCTCGCCGCAAACATCATTCTCAATGAGCGGGATATCATGCCTTGCCAGCAAATCGACCAGCGCTTTTTTCCTTTCATCCGGCATCTGGCTGCCCAATGGGTTGTTGAAATTTGAAATCACAATGACCGCCCGAACAGGATTATGTTCTATGGCGAATTCCAATGCCCCCAGGCTGATGCCATCCCGTGGATGAGTCGGGATCTCCAGCGCGCGTAATCCGTGTGCCTCAAGCATTTGCAGGGTGCCAAAATAGGAAGGCGACTCAATGGCAACAATGTCACCGGGGCGACAGACAGCATGCAGGCTGAAATCGATGGCCTCCGTCCCTCCTGACGTGATCAGGATGTCTCCCGGAGAAAAATTACATCCGGCACTGACCATTCGCCGCGCAATTTGAATCCGCAGCGCCTCCAGTCCGGGTGGGAACTGGTACTGGTGCGCGCTGACTCCCTGTCCGCGAACAATTTTAGAAATAATACGATTGATCGTTTGAATGAGTCGGATATCGAGATGGGGAAGGGCCGCACCAAGCTGAACAAGATTTGAATTGGCACTGTCGCGCATGAGCATCATAACCAGTTCATGCAGACTGACATGGCTGGGATCGTTGTGTGGCGAGGAAGTTTCCGGTTCGGGCAGACGTTCCTCCATGTGGGCGCGAACATAGTAACCGGATTGTGGACGCGCTTCGATTAATCCCTGTCTTTCCAATAAGGAATATGCCTGCAGGACGGTGCTGATGCTGAGGTTTTGCTGTTGACTCGTCTGGCGCACGGAAGGGATTCGTTCGCCGGGCGTGTAGGTACCAAGGCGGATAAGCTCGGCAAGGCGTCCGGCAAGTTCCTGGTAGCGCAGAATTTTGGGGTTGGAAGAAGACATGGCAATCCTACGGTTTGTCTCATGAAGTGGAACATGCGTAAGTAAACTCTGTGATCTGCGTTATGGGTTGGAATTAGAACCAGAAGCCTACACAGTTTGTGCCACTTTGTAACAGTTGAGCGTATTTTGACCGGTACAGTTTATTTTATCACCAACTGTTATGGTTACAATCCTCGTAATTTGCTTCTGTACTGTTGGCTGGTCTCGTGTAATACTGTACAGGTGAGAAATATTATTGATTGGAGATCAAATGAATTTAACTTCCAAAACCCCAAGTGTTGAATTGCTTCTTCATCCGCATCAGGTATTGAACCTGGATAACCACCAGCATCGAATGGCAATCGAATGTAAGAATGGCGTGATCTGGATCACATGCAACGGCGAGAATAGGGATTACGTGCTGCGTAGTGGAAAACGGTACGTGCCTGGGACGAAAGGCACGGTCGTTATCGAAGCCATCGACGAGTCGCGCGTGGAAATCGAAGAGAACAACTAACCAGCAGACTTTGAATCCGCCGACCTCTTTTGTGTTGTAGCCGGGCAACAGGCATCGGCGCTGATCCGGCATACGACAATAAAAGTGACAGTCACCTTCACCCACAGGGTGCTTTGCAAAGGTGACTGTCACTTTTATACGATCATGTCATTCTGAGCGAAGCGAAGAATCTCTTTCACGACGAGCGAGACTCTCATCTGCACTCCACGGAACTTGCGCCCCGAGAAAAGTATGTGTGCGTTGCCGGGGAGTGTTGTCGTTGCTTCTCTCCTCGCGATGACGAATGAACTTTACCTCTTCAATGTTCGATATTTGACGTGATGCGAAGTCAGGTCCTTCCCGCTCATCATCGTTGCGCAATTGGACCAGTGGCCGATGTGGATCTTCGCTATAGACTAACCTTCGAATATGTGGGTGCAAATTCTCACTCGTATCGCAGCAGAAATAAAAGGGTTGTGATCAGAAAAGGAGAAATCATGAATACAAACCCAAAAACCGAATCGCAACCAAGGCGAAGCTCCTTCTTTGGGTTAATTTCTCTGGTGGCTGCGCTGTTGACGATTGGCTATATCCTGTATTTGCCGGTTTTCCCTGTCTTTTTAGCGCTAT
Source organism: Anaerolineae bacterium (assembly GCA_041487615.1). Lineage (GTDB taxonomy): Bacteria > Chloroflexota > Anaerolineae > Anaerolineales > Villigracilaceae > Defluviilinea. Next base: position 2,057 of record JBGPNQ010000165.1, on the reverse strand, counting down.
CAGCAATTGCAATTATCGCTGGAGGAACTGATTTATACCTTACCAACCGAAAAATACCCGTTGGCGCAATTCTAACTTTAATACCTGATTTGATTCTTCTAGCCACCAGTGTGTTAAAGGTAATAAGCATTCCTGTTGGAATAGGTTCCTTATTGATCGCTGGTTTTTTTCTGTGGGGATTTGTGTATGCGATCCTACAAATAGTTCTCCTTTTAAGAAACAGGGACGTGATTCTGGCACGTCTGGGAATCGCTCTGGTTTTATTATGCAAGGTTTTCGCAGGGGTTGCAATATTTATTCACGGATCTATGGGCCAATAAAGAGACAAATCTAACACATCCAATGAGACGGTCTCATCCACTATCTTTTCAGTGTTCCATACTTCACGCGATGTGGAGTCAAATCCTTCCCGAATTTATTCTCCATCCTGGAATGGTTATTGAAAGAACTTAAATTTCGTGCAATACTATATTTGCACATGCACAATGCACATTGAACGGCGGGGAAAGAACAGATACTTTTGCGCAGATGAGTGAAGGCACGTTACCAACGTGGATTTCTCGCAAACCCATTTGACCAAGAAAGGAGTCGCAATCATGTCGGTGATAACCATTTCCAGAGAATTCGGCAGCGAGGGCGATAGTATTGCCCAAAAGGTAGCGCAGGCCCTGGACCACCATTTTGTGGATCAAAAATTCATTGGCATCATCCTTGGTCAGTATGGATATGTGGAATTCGATAAGGAATACGCGACCCTGCCCACTTTTTGGGAGAGATTCGATGCACAGCGTGAGCAGCAACGCGATGTGATGGTCAGTATGCTCAACCGGGTGATTCAAGCTGTTGCCCAGCATGGCAACGTGGTACTTCTTGGACGCAGTGGATTTGAAGTTCTGGGTGGATTTGCAGATGTTCTCCATGTGCGACTTCAGGCTCCCTTCCCGGTACGTGTCCGGCGCGTAATGGCGCAGCAGAATATACCTTTCGAGCAGGCAGAAGCCATCGTGAAGAAAAACGACAAGGTGCGGGTGGCTTTTGTCGAGGAGTTCTACAAGGTGCCATGGGACTCGATGCATGCCTTTGATCTGGTCATCAACACCGGCAAGGTTTCTCCCCATCTTGCCATGAATATGATCGTCGACACCGCAAGAACATTTGAAACCAGCCTTGAGATCGATCAACTCACCGTCGACTCCATTGTGGCGGACCGCATCATGGCAAAAGCGGTTTCAGATGTACTTCAATGTAAGGAGTCGCACAGATAAAAAACCCGCTAGTATACAGAGACGGTCACCTCGCAGGTGACCGTCTCTGTGATTTGACTAGTGCAGGGGCGCAGCATTGCTATCTCCCTACACGTATCAATTATCGTTTCAATGTGCCATATTTGACTTTATGCGGAGTTTATTCTTTCCAGAATTTTCCTGCATCATCGCCTTCGAAGGCGATGATGTGTTGCTGCCCCTCATCATTTTCAAGAAGCATAAACTTTCAGCGCAAGGAAAATTAGGATGTCTGTTCATTTACCAGGATAAAGAAAGTAATATCATCGAATGGGGGTACATCCTGGGTAAAGGCGGCCAAGTCGCTCGTCAGATGATCGAGCAGGCGCCTGGCGTTGGAGTGAGCAGCATTGAGTAATGCCTCAGCGAGATGGGTTGTGCCATACTCTTCTCCCTGCGGGTTAAGTGCATCGGTCACCCCGTCCGTGTAAATGACCAGAGAATCGCCTGGCGCAAGGATCAGGCTGGCATCTGACAAAGTGAACTCTTCGAGGACTCCCAGCGCCGCGCCGGTGCGCGTCAACTTTTCGATCCCGCCTGTGATGCGTCGTAACAACGGTGGATTTTGACCCGCATTGGCATAGGTCAGTGTTTGCGTCTCTGCATCCAGCACGGCATAGAACACAGTGACAAACATATCGGAGGTCGAGTGTGCGAGCAGGCGTTGATTAACTTCATGGAGCGCCCCGGCAGGGTTCGAATGATTTGAAGCGCTGGCACGAATAAGACTACGCGTCATTGCCATGTACATTGCCGCGGCTGCTCCTTTATCGG
>JBGPNQ010000164.1:0-10963 GCA_041487615.1 Anaerolineae bacterium | reverse complement strand
TCATCAGGGAACGGAACCATTCCACCCAGCCGCCCATAAAATTCGACGGGCACTCGACCCTTCACAGCCAAGCGGACATCTTCCAGCATTTGACCTGAATTCATCTCTGTGACGAGGAACGCATCTGCCCGCCCTGCGAGCTGGTCAAGCACTTCATACGGAAACGGGCTGACAGTGATCGGTCTTAACAAACCGACTTTGATTCCCATTTGACGCGCCTGTCTCACTGCTGACAGCGCCACGCGTCCGGCAGTCCCAAAGCCAATGATGACATATTCCGCATCGTCGAGGAAATATTCCTTATAACGGACCTCGTCGCGTTCGATCGTCCACCAACGGTTCAAAAGCCTGAGATTGGTTTTCTCTTCTTCAATGGGATCAAGATAAATGGAAGTCAGGATGCGGCGTTCCCGCTTCCCCATCCTTCCATCCGTTGCCCAATCCCAGTTTGCGCGTTGCATGGGTTTCATCTCCGGCATCTGCGCTGGCTCCATCATCTGACCGACACAGCCATCGAGAATGACCATGCAAATCGTGCGATATTTTTCGGCGAGATCAAAGGAGAGCGCAGTCAGGTCAATTGCTTCCTGTACGGACGCAGGCGCGAGCACGATATTGTGATAATCGCCGTGTCCGCCACCGTGGACTGCCTGGTTGTAATCTGCCTGCGCAGGGGCGATGTTGCCCAGACCGGGTCCGCCGCGCATCACATTGACCAACACCGCCGGGACTTCAGTGCCCGCGATGTAGGAGAGTCCTTCCATCATCAGGCTCACGCCGGGGCTCGAGGATGTGGACATGACGCGGACGCCCGCGCATGCGGCACCGTACACCATGTTGATCGCGCCGAGTTCCGATTCGGCTTGCACGAAGGCGCGTCTGAGTTCGGGCATCCGTCTCGAAAGGTATTCAAGAATTTCGGTCTGGGGGGTGATCGGGTAACCGAAGTATGCATCCAGCCCGGCACGAACGGCGGCTTCTGCAATCGCTTCGTTGCCCTTCCATAATTCACGTGTCATTTATTTCTCCATGAAAAATCATTACCACAACCCCGAGAGTTCGGGGCAGGCGTGTCACAAAGGATCACGAAGGAGTTCTTTCTTCTTTTTTCTTAATAAACCTTCGCGTTCTTCGCGCCTTTGCGGCGAAACTACACCGCGGCAAGTGCGACGGCAACCTTTGTGATTTCGCGATACACCGTGATGGCTGCATCCGGGCAGACCAGGGCACAAATAGCGCACCCCGTGCATCCGTCCTTGAACGTGTGCGCGGGGTGGTAGCCTTTGGGGGTAAGCCTCGACATGTCCAACTCCATCACATCCTGTGGACATGCACTTATGCAAAGCTCGCATCCTTTACAGTATGTATCACTGACTTCTATCCAACCTTTTGCAGGCATTGGCACTCCTTATCTGAGAAGATTGATAAATATCCAGATAACTTTCATCCTGATTATGTCTTTTTATGCCGGGAGCGAGTAGTGCCATGCGTCATTATCACAGATGTACGAATATCATCACATTTGCGGGTGGTAGAATCGCCTCATGAATTCGATTTGGAGGATGAAATGACCGATGCCGTCATCATTGACGCAATTCGTACGCCAATCGGAGCTTTAGGTGGAGTACTCGCCACGGTCCGCCCCGACGATATGGCTGCCCTCGTTATCAAGGAAATCGTTCAGCGCAATAAGCTTGATCCCGCGCTTATAGAGGAAGTGTTTCTCGGATGCGCGAATCAAGCCGGTGAAGATAACCGCAACATCGCACGCATGTCCGCGCTTCTGGCAGGACTCCCCGTCGAAGTGGCAGGCGTGACTTTGAACCGCCTTTGTGCATCGGGATTGAATGCCATCAATCAAGCTGCGCGCGCCATCAAAGCCGAAGAAGGAGAGGTATACATTGCGGGCGGCGTCGAGTCCATGAGCCGCGCCCCCTATTCCGTCCCTAAAGCGGAAGCGGGATTCTCTTTCGGAAATCTCACAGCCTGGGATACAGCCTTGGGCTGGCGATATCCGAATCCGAAGATGAAAGAAATGTATGGCACCGACTCCATGGGGGAGACCGCGGAAAATATCGCAAAGGAACGGCCACATATCACACGTGAAAAACAGGATGCTTTCGCATTGTGGAGTCATCAATGTGCAATTGCCGCCATCGACTCGGGACGTTTCAAAGAAGAGATCCTTCCTGTTGCTATTCCCCAAAAAAAAGGCGACCCGAAAATTGTGGATACCGATGAACGTCCACGCCGCGATACGACGCTGGAATCGCTTGGGAAGTTGAAACCTGCTTTTGCCAAGGAAGGCGGGACGGTGACCGCTGGCAACTCATCGGGATTGAATGATGGTGCTGCGGCGCTTCTGATCATGAGCGCGGATAAAGCCAGGGAGTTAAATCTCAAACCGCTGGCGCGCCTTGTTGCCTCTGCATCGGCTGGTGTGCCGCCAAGAGTGATGGGCATAGGTCCCGTCCCTGCAACGAGGAAAGCACTGCAACGCGCTGGTCTGCAGATGAAAGATGTTGGACTTGTTGAACTGAATGAAGCGTTCGCCGTCCAATCTTTGGCAGTAATTGAAGATTTGGCCCTTGATCCTGATGCTGTAAATGTCAACGGCGGCGCGATCGCAATTGGGCATCCGCTGGGATGTTCGGGTGCGCGCCTGGTGACAACACTCGTCCACGAGATGCGATTACGCGGAAACGTCAAATATGGGCTTGCAACGCTCTGTGTAGGAGTGGGGCAGGGCGAAGCAACCCTTGTCGAGTGGCTGGGATAAACTGGAACATCTGCAGCGCCTGAATCGTTCTATACGGTCGAGGAGTGACCATGCGATTTAATCGTTTATCCCTACTATTGGTTTTAATGGTATCTGCCTGCACATTTCAGGTGGATGTCCTGGATACTCCGACTGCACAGCGTACCGAGGCTGTGATCGTCCCCGCTTCATCAACGCCCACTTCCTTTTTCAATACAGATCTTTCGGCAACGCCAGCTCCCACCCCAACATTGGCTACTACGACGAATACTGCTTTGCCAGCGCCTGTGGGGACCCCGGGCATGGTCCCGATTAAGTTTGGTCCGAACGGCACCTATGCTGATGTGTTGGACAGTATCCTGGCTGGAAAAAGCAAAATGTATTCTGTAAACGCCCTGAAGGGACAGGTAATGTCTGTTTCGTTTCATCAGAACGATGACGCGGAATGGACATATATCACCATGCGAATCATCGGCACAGATGGTGTGGTCTTGTGCGCCAGCGATTGTGAGTTTTGGCGTGGTGTCTTGCCTGCTACCGAGGATTACTTTGTGACAGTCACTCCTTCGACTGACGCATTGGATTTCATGATGCGTGTGGCCATTAATCCTCCGGGTGCAGCGACGCAGACTTTTCTCTATGAAAATAAATATAGAAATGCATCTCTTTCGTATACCGATATGTTCGCTCCGACATTCCTTTCACGTTCCCAAATGTACACGGTCACGCCGGAGTTGGTGCTTCAGTTCATCGATTCTCAATCATATGCCAATACGAATCTCATCGAGGCCTATTTCCTATTTGGATCCAGCACCGATGAAAAGGCTGTTTCCACTTGTTTGGAGCCTGTTGCTTCCGGCGGGCCGGAGACTCTCCTTGGCGAGGTAACGATCGACGGCGTTACATTCACTAAGAGTCAGGGTGGTGGCGTTGGAGCCGGAAATATTTATGAACAAACCTATTTCCGAGCCGTACACAATGCGACATGCTTTGAGATCACGTACGACGTTCATTATGGAAATATAGGCAACTATGAGCCCGGAACTACAAAGGAATTCGATCAGGCCGCGCTCATCCAGAAGTTTGACCAAACACTATCCACTCTTGTTCTAAAATAATCGCTGTATAAATGCTTGAAAGGTGATCGCTGGATGAAATTGAAGTTTCAAAAGTATTTGATCATTCTCGTTTTGATTCTCTCTGCTTGTGCGCAAAGTGGAAATAATCCCTCTGCGCCTCAGGTTCCCAAGTTGCCTCCCGCGTCACATTCCGACACGCCATCTCCAGCCGAGATTCACGCGCCGCGGATCGAGTCTCCCGCACTGGTGAAGCTGGATATGCTCGACGAATTTAATGGTTGGGGCGTCACCGAATCTCAGATCGTCCGCACAAACGATGGCGGAGTCACATGGTACAACGTCACGCCGCTTGATGTAGCGGAGACAGGCTACAGTGTGGATATGTTCATTTTGGATAACAACCACGTCTGGGTGCAGAAACCCGATTTTGAAAAATATCCTCACAGCGGAGTTCTATATCGCACGATTGATGGCGGTAGCACGTGGACGAACTCGGCAGTGCCTTTTAGCAGAGGCGATATCAAATTTCTGGATGCGAGCAACGGCTGGGTGCTTGCCGACCTCGGGGTCGGTGCGGGTTCGAATGCTGTTGCGGTCTATCAAACAACGGACGGTGGCGGATCCTGGGACCAAACCTATACCAATGATCCGAATGATGCGAATGCAACTGACTCGTTGCCTTTGAGTGGGATTAAGTCTGATCTTGTTCCACTCGATATGAAGACGGCCTGGGTGAGCGGCGTGATCTATGCTCCGGGCGATGTCTATCTATTTCGCACGGACGATGGTGGTCACAACTGGACTCGCGTCTCATTGACGCTGCCTTCGGGCGCGCAGAATTCCGAAATCAGCATTGATAGGGATCAGATGAAACTTGTTTCGACGAATGACGGATTCATCGCGCTTCGCATGGCAGGTGACTCCACCCAGACGACGGTATACCTCACAAACGACGCGGGAAAAACATGGATTCCAACGTCCCTATCTCTTAATGGTGCGGGCGCATCAGTATTTCTATCGCCGCAGGAGATCGTTCTTTATGATGGCGAACAGTTCCATATCACGCGTGATGCGGCGCGTACGTGGGTCACCGTCTCGCCGGATATTGCTTTCGGTGAAACCTTTGCAAGCATGGATTTTGTCAACCTGCTCTCAGGCTGGGTGATTACCACCGACCCCACGATGAATCATCGTTCCTTATATCGAACAACGGATGGAGGTGCAATTTGGTCGCCCGTTATTCCCTAGTCGTTTTGCTGGCATTATTTTTGATTGGATGCAGACCCGCTACACCTATACCGGCGGCTGCATCATCTCCGGTGATCGAAGCGACAGCCACTGCCGAAGCTCCAACGGCCTCACCTGATTATGCAGCGCTGATTCGCAACGCGCAATATCAGCTTGGGACTCCCGATTCGTTGCAGGTCGTTCAACTTGCAAATGGAAAATATGAACGAGGTGCGCCCGGAGATCCTGACTATGCTTCAATCAAGCTAACGGATTTTGTCGCAGCCGGCGACTTGAATTCCGATGGCACAAATGAAATCGCTGCATTGGTCTCTGAAAATTATGGTGGTTCGGGCGTGTTTGTCTTTCTGGCAATATTCACAACCACGAACGGCACACCTGTATTTCTCACATCTTCAATGGTGGATGATCGTCCGCAGTTGAACGCGCTTGCGATCAGGAATAACGAAATATACCTGGATGCTGTGATCCATGGAATGAATGATCCAATGTGTTGTCCCACACTACATGTAACGCGCAATTATCATCTGGTCGACGATCAATTGGATACAACTCACTATGAAACGTTTACGCCCGATGGCAAGCCGCGAACGATCACGATTGATTCCCCTGCGGATGGCACGGAGGTGTTGAGTTCTGTTCATATCAAGGGTAGCCTTGCAATTGCACCCTTTGAAAATACTCTTGCTTATAGCATCAAGGACGGTGCTGGCGTGGAACTTGCGCGCGGCGCGGTCTCCGTCACTGCTGCAGAACCCGGCGGGCCGGGAACATTTGACACAACCATCCTGTTGGGAAAAATTTTGTCGAACACTGTGGTTTTCATTGAGATACAGGATATCAGTGCAGCGGATGGTTCACTGCTGGGGATGGATTCAGTGGAATTGGTTGTAAAATAAATGTTGGGGCAGGCGGCCGCCTGCCCTACGTGAGATTTATCCGTATTGGAGGAAACCATGCCCAACACAGTCCGTGATTGGATGTCGAAACCTGTCATTGTTGTTGACCCTGATTCGAGCGTAAAGTATGCCCTGACATTGATGCGCCGCCGCAAAATCCATAGTGTGGTGATTTCCATGTCTGATAAGAATCCCACATATGGCATTGTGACATCCACCGATATTCGCGACAAGATCGTGGCAGCAGGACGCAACCCTGCTGAGATGAGCGTGCGTGAGATCATGTCCGGTCCCATTATTACCGGTGACCCAGACTGGACGTTGATGCAATGTTCACAGGTGATGCAGGAGCATCGTATCCATCATTTGCCCATCGCCGATGAAAGTGGCGCGCTGATTGGTCTCATTTCTGCTACTGACATTTTTACTGCAGTGGAAGAAACGGGCTGGCAGGAAGAGGCAGAATAAGTAACGCACATTTATGTCAAACCAAAAATATTACGTCGTCTGGAAGGGACGCAAGCCCGGCATCTTTGCATCCTGGGGAGAATGTGAGAAGCAGATCAAGGGTTTTGCCGGCGCGCAGTTCAAGGCGTTTGGATCGCTCCGTGAAGCGGAGTCGGCTTATCGGTCCGCGTATGAATCGTATAAAGGAAGGCCATCCTCTTTAGGAAAATGGAAAGCAGCTAGCGTGCAGCCGATTCTCCCCTCCATTTGCGTGGACGCGGCCTGCAGTGGATCTCCCGGCAAACTGGAATATCGCGGTGTTTATACGGAATCAGGCGATAAAATATTTCACTTTGGACCCTTCCCCGATGGTACGAACAACGTGGGGGAGTTTCTCGCCATCGTCCATGCACTGACGTGGATGGTGAAACACAAGTCGCCATTGCCTGTTTACTCTGATTCTGAAAATGGGATTTCCTGGGTGTATACGGGTGAATGCAAGACAAGCCTGAAACGTACTACAAAGAATGCGCCCTTGTTCGCGATGATCCGCAGCGCGGAAAACTGGCTTGCGGAAAATGAATTGGAGGATGATGCAGTCCTGAAATGGGATACGGAACTGTGGGGCGAAATTCCCGCGGACTTTGGGAGGAAGTGAGGAAGTAATCAGGTACACAGGTATGCATGTTTGGTTGTTTACCTGCTCTTTTGTCCAGTATAAAAACCAGTCTTTTCGGCGATACGCTCTGAGAGCCTCAGAACTATACTACCCATGAAAAGGAGTGCTCCATGAGCAAAACGGTATTGGTAGAACTTTCTGACGCATTGGCAGACGCGGCCGAACTTGCGGGCAAGTCCACGGTGCTGGTCAATGCGCGTCGCCGAATGCCTGCGAGTGGGATCATCTTCGCGGCAGATCTTGTATTGACCGCCGAACATGTAATCGAGAAGGATGAAGATATTTCTGTCTTCCATGCAGATGGGACAGAGGTTTCTGCGAAAATAGCGGGTCGCGATGCGGGAACGGATTTAGCTGTCCTTCGGCTGGAACATGCCGCGGGAACAGTGGCTGAAATAACGAAAAGCCCTGCTCGCCTTGGACAGATTGCCCTTGCGCTGGCGCGTCCCTCCCGTGATGGATTAGAAGCCAGCCTGGGAACCGTGAGCGCGATCGGTGGTCCGGTGCGGACTCAGCGCGGCGGCATGCTCGAGAGATATATTCGCACCGATAGTATTTCATATCCCGGCTTTTCGGGCGGTCCGTTGGTTGCAGCCGATGGGACAATTCTGGGATTAAATACTTCCGGTCTTTCCAATGGACCGGCGATCACCATCCCCGCTGACATTGCCTGGAACATCGCCGATACCCTCGCCAAACATGGTCAGATCAAAAGGGGATATCTTGGCATTCGCAGTCAAACAGTCGACATCTCCAACGCTTCGCAGGATTCGCTCACGCGCAAGCAGGCGACCGGTCTTTTGGTGATCAGTGTCGAGAATAACAGCCCGGCATCCAAAGGCGGATTGATCGTTGGCGACATTCTCGTCGCGGTTGCCAATAATCCCGTGCTTCATCACGATGAACTTTTTGCACGGCTGGATGGTGACGTGGCGGGCAGATCCACGCCGATTGAAATTCTGCGTGGCGGACAACCGCAAACGTTGAACATCGTAGTTGGTGAGAGATAGAATGAACTTCAACGGTGCTTTTACAGAAGTGATCCATGAACTCGTCCAGCAGGTGTTGCCCTCGCTGGTGGTCGTGCGCGGTCACCGTCATGGTGCGGGCGCAGGAATCGTCTGGGATGCGAACGGACTCATTCTGACGAATAACCACGTGGTTGGACGACGCACCCCCATTGTCCTTTTGCAGGATGACCACGAGTACGAAGCGCGGCTCGTCGCTCGTGACCCCGATGTGGATTTGGCATTACTTTCGATCGACGCTACGGATCTGACGCCGCTCAGACCTGCCTCCGTTTCGCCGCGCGTCGGCGAGATGGTCTTTGCCTTCGGTCATCCGTGGGGACAACGGAACACCGTGACCCGCGGCATTGTGAGTGCCCTGGTAATCGTACAAAATCGACGCGGCGACACATTGCCCATCGTCCGCTCCGACGCGCCTCTCGCGCCCGGCAACTCAGGTGGACCACTGGTCAACGCAAGCGGAGAAGTGATTGGCATCAACGCCATGATTGTGGGAGGTGACCAGAGTGTCTCGATTGCAGCTTCGGTTGCCGTGCAGTTTGTAAGGAAAGCAAGCATGAAGAGCGCATCCTCAAATCAAACGACTCACAGAACTCCCAATGACGTAATCTGACTCTCAGCATATTGATTCCTTGAAGAGAGACCGAGACCCTGCTTCGGTCTCTCTTTTAATTTTCATCAAGTGTCAGGACATCGACTATACTTCAGGATACGAACTAAGATACTCCGGAGAGAATATGAAAACAGCCCTGCTCATTATTGACGTTCAAAAGGATTATTTCCCGGGTGGCAAATATCCACTCGTGAATCCGCTGGAAGCCGCGCAGAAAGCATATATGATCTTGCAGTGTTTCCGCGAGCATGGCGGACATCACGTCCATATTCAGCACATCTCTAAAAATCCGGATGCCACATTCTTTATCTCAGGTGATCGCGGGACTGATATTCATGACGCGGTCGCGCACTTTGAGGGCGAGCCCATCGTCTATAAGCATGAACCGAATTCCTTCCTGAATACCAATCTGCTTGAACTATTGAAAAGTTGGGAAATCGAACGCCTGGTGATCACGGGGATGATGACCCACATGTGTGTGGACGCCACCGCCCGCGCTGCCTCTGACCTTGGATTTCAAGTCATCCTGGCGGAAGATGCGTGCGCCACGCGTGATCTAAAATATGGCGATACGACCATTCCGGCGGAATATGTCCATAAGGCATTTCTCGCCGCGTTGAAATCGTATGGAAAAGTGATGAAGAGCGAGGAAATCCTCGCTTTGCTCGCAGCGGAGATGGTGAAATAGATTCTGTCATTGCGAGCATAGCGAAGCAATCTCCCTTTAGACGGTAAACCATTTCCGAAGAGATTTGCTCCTTTAATGTGAGATTGCTTCGTCGGGCAAAGCCCTCCTCGCAATGACATACAGAGGAATGTATGACAACTCTTGATCCTGAAAAACAAAAACAAGCCAAACAATATGCGCGCATCCGCCGCCGCTTGTGGCTGGTGGATACAGTTGCCAGTGCCGTGTATGCCCTTTTATGGATATTCCTCGGTTGGGCGATCTCCCTACGGGATTGGCTGGGCACATTCACAAATAATCAATGGTTTCTGGTTGCCCTCTTTGTTGCCATCTTCGCTGGAATCTATTCCATCCTCAACCTGCCACTCGGCTATTACAGTGGATTTGTCCTTCCCCATCGTTTCGGTCAATCCAATCAGACATTCAAGGATTGGCTGATCGATCAACTCAAGGGACTTGCCGTCGGCGCGCCGCTCGGCCTGATCCTGTTGGAACTACTTTATCTCGCCCTGCGTGCCACGGGCGATTTATGGTGGCTTTGGGCGGCAGGTGGAATGCTGGTCTTCACGGTCATCCTTTCGAATCTTGCGCCTGTTCTCATTGCTCCGCTGTTCAATAAATATGTTCCGCTCGGCGATGAACACAAGGATCTGGCGGATCGCCTGCTGGAACTCGCAAAGCGCGCGGACACAAAGGTTCGTGGTGTCTTCAAGTTTGACATGTCCAGGCAGACCAAGGCCGCGAACGCCGCGCTGACCGGCATTGGCAACACGCGTCGCATCGTGTTGGGCGATACCCTCATCAACGAATTTTCAACGGACGAAATTGAAACTGTCCTCGCCCATGAACTGGGACATCATGTCCATCGCGATATCCCTATCCTGATCACATTTGGCACACTCTCAACGACCCTCAGTTTGTTTATCGCTTCGTTGGCCTTGAAGTGGGCAATAGATTACTTTGGATTCAATGGTCCCGCGGATGTTGCCGCGTTCCCGGCGTTGGGACTCATCTTCGGTGCCTATGGACTGATTACCATGCCGCTGGATAACGCAGTATCGCGCTGGCGGGAGAGCATGGCGGACGATTATGCCCTGCAATCCACGGGCAAGACTGAAGCGTTCGCATCCGCTTTTACGCGGTTGGCCAATCAAAATCTAGGGGATGTCGATCCTGAAAAATGGGTGGTTTGGATGTTTTATTCGCATCCACCGTTGGGGGAGCGCATCGCCAAAGCGAACAGGTGGAAGTAACTAATAGACCCTTTGGGTTTCAAAAACCCGAAGGGTCTTATCTATTATAGATCACGCCGTTGAAAAATGCGGACGGCCAGAGTCAATGTTCCAGCAAGATAAAGAAATGCGTATAGGACCATAAGCACGCTGGGAACCGAGATGGCTCCGAAGGGATTTCCGCCAATAACGCCGGCTAGGGGCGTTTGCATCTCGAATGCCGCGCGTCTCCATAACGTTTCGCTGGGTATTATCAAACTCGCAAGTATCCCGATCTTGATGGCAGTATCAT
>JBGPNQ010000163.1:0-11045 GCA_041487615.1 Anaerolineae bacterium | reverse complement strand
GACTGTGGGCTCTATCAGGGACGACGCGCCGAAACCTACACTCGAAATCTAACTTTTTCTCATGACCCTCGTAAAGTGGATGCTGTGCTCCTATCTCACGCGCATATTGACCATGCCGGGAATCTTCCCAACCTTGTGAAGAACGGCTATGCAGGACCGATCTACGCGACTCGTGCGACAGTTGATCTTTCGACGATTATGCTCGCAGATTCAGGGAGAATCCAGGAATCGGACGCGGAGTTTGTGAACAAGAAAGCGTCTCAACGCGGCGAGCCTTTGATCGAACCTCTTTATACTGAAGCAGATGCTGAGCACGCCTCGGAACTTTTCCATCCGGCTGATTATGGAGAGCCGTTTGCACCCATTCCGGGAGTGGTAGCGCGCTTCATCGAAGCGGGTCATATTCTTGGTTCTGCCGCGATTTCACTTGAAATCGAAGAAAATGGAAGAAAGATCCGCTTCTGGTTTTCCGGCGATATTGGTCGGTTCAAATTGCCCCTTTTGCGCGATCCCGTTTTGCCTGAAGAGGCGGATTACCTGCTGATGGAATCGACCTACGGGGATAAGTCTCATGCTGACCCGGATAAGGCCTTTCAGGAATTTCATGATGTTGTCAATCGAACGTTAAGGCGCGGCGGCAAAGTCATCATCCCGGCATTTGCAGTGGGGCGGACCCAGGAACTGGTTTATCACTTGAACATGATGATGTTTGCGAAGGATGTACCGCCTGCGCCGGTCTTTGTAGATAGTCCTCTGGCGGTCAACGCTTCTCAAGTATTCAAGAAGCATCCGGAAGTGATGGATGATGAAACGCGCTGGTTTGTGCAACATGCCAGTCATCCCGCGCTGGACTTCAAGCTTTTGACGTATGTTCAATCGGTTGAGGAATCAAAAGCGCTAAATCTGCGAAAGGACCTCATGGTGATCATCTCCGCTTCGGGTATGGCAGAAACCGGTCGTATTCTCCATCACCTTAAGAACAACATCGAGAATCCGAAGAATACGGTCTGTATCGTTTCGTGGCAGGCGCCATATACCTTGGGTCGTCGCCTGGCCGACCGTGAGAAGCATATCAAGATTTTTGGTGAGCCGTATAATGTCAAGGCGGAGATCGCTACGATTGGCGGGCTCTCAGGGCATGCCGGACAGGATTTGTTGACGAGATATGCTGTAAATGTCAAGCAGACCGTGAAAAAGGTCTTTCTGGTACACGGTGAAGCGGTTCCAGCCGCCGTGTTGACGGAAAAGCTGAGGGACCTGAATATGCGCGACGTCTATTATCCCGCGCTGCATTCCAGTGTGGAAATTTAGGTTATAATCTCGCCGCTGTTCACCTCACATGACGCTTGTTGGCGGAAATGTGACACCTGAAAATTGGGAAGGTGCCAGAGTGGTTGAATGGGACGGTCTCGAAAACCGTTGTGGGCTCCGGTCCACCGAGGGTTCGAATCCCTCCCTTCCCGCTAGTTTGCAAATTGATCAGATAACAGTCAGATGGGGGACATCGTTATGGAAAGTAGATCCAAAGGATTGAATCATGAATAAAAAATTCGTTGCACAAGTCTCAACCGTAATCAAGGCGCCAGCCTCCAAAGTATGGGATGCTCTTAGCAGGCCCGAGTTAATCAAACAATATTTTTTCGGTACTGAGGTGACCAGTGGATGGAGGGTGGGCAGCCCCATTGTTTACAGAGGGGAGTGGCAGGGCAAGCCTTTCGAAGATAAGGGTAGGATATTGGAATTTGAGCCAGAGAAAACACTGGTCAGCACTTACTGGTCGCCGTTATCGGGCGTTCCAGATATCCCGGAAAATTATCACACAGTGACGTATACCTTATCGGCAAGAGATGGGAAAACAGAGGTTACGATTACCCAGGATAATAATGCCAGTGAAGAGGAAAAATCTTATTCGGAACAGAACTGGAAAGTTGTTCTGGATGGTATGAAAAAACTGCTTGAACCTTGAGCAGCGGACTTCAATCTTCATAGACCTTGAAGGATTTCAAACCTTCAAGGTCTATTATTTAATGGTAAGATTCTGAAAATGAAGATGAATCTCGCCCTTGCACAGGTCGCAACCAAATTGGGGGATGTGGAATCCAATCTTGAAAAGCATCTGAATTACATTAAGCAAGCAAAGGAAGAAAAAGCGGATTTGCTGGTTTTCCCTGAACTTTCGTTAACGGGATATGTCCTGCAAGATCTCGTGGCCACCGTCGCGCATCGGCCGACAGAGGATGATCCCGTTTTCAAGCATCTTCTCAAAGCAAGTCAGGATCTGGACCTTGTGATTGGCTTCGTCGATGAGGACTCTCGTCACCGCTTCTTCATTGCCTCCGCCTACCTTTCTGCGGGAAAGGTCGTCCATGTCCATCACAAGGTATATCTTCCAACTTATGGACTTTTCGACGAGGGACGATTCTTCGCCTGGGGTGACTCGGTCCGCGCCTTCGATACACGCTTTGGACGGGCCGGTATGCTCATTTGTGAAGATTTCTGGCACGCATCGCCACCCTATCTACTTTGGCTCGATGGAGCCGATATTATGTTGTTCTCTTCAGCCTCTCCTGGACGCGGGTTAACCGACAAGGAGAAGCTTGAATCTGCTCGATGGGTGGAACGTGTCAGCAAGGCATACGCGAGCATGTTTACATCCTTTGTGGTGCACTGCAATCGTGTGGGATTTGAAGACGGCCTGTTGTTTTGGGGTGGGGCAACGGTCAACGACCCGAATGGGGAATTGCTCGCTCAGGGCCCGTATTTCGAAGAGGCCCTGACTTGTGTAACCCTCGATCTAAATCAACTCCGCCGCACACGGGCGCGGCTTCCACTTTTGCGGGACGAACGTACTGCGCTTGTGCAAAAAGAGATGGACAGGATTCTCTCCCGTGCATGATCTCACCATAAACACCGATATTGCCCGTCAAATTCTGGTCAACTTTATTCGTTCCGAAGTAACGCGGGTCGGATACTCACGCGCAGTGGTTGGTCTATCCGGTGGCATCGACTCTGCGCTTTCGTGCGCGCTGGCTGTCGAAGCACTGGGTGCGGAAAATGTGCTTGCAGTGAGAATGCCGTATAGATCCTCGAACCCCGATTCCCTGCAACATGCAGAACTTTTGGTTGAGCAGTTGGAAATTCCATGTACGACCATTGAAATCACAGAAATGGTCGAGCCTTTATTTGCCCTTGATGAGAAGATTACAAAGCTCCGTAAAGGGAATATTATGGCGCGCGAGCGCATGATTGTTCTCTACGATCAATCGGAGGTGTTCAAGGGACTGGTGATCGGCACCAGCAACAAGACGGAAATTCTGCTTGGGTATAGCACCCAGTTTGGCGATGCGGCTGCGGCGGTGAATCCAATTGGCGATCTGTATAAGACCCAGGTACGCCAGCTCTCGCGGGCTTTGAATATCCCGGCTCCGATCATCGACAAAGCTCCGTCGGCTGACCTTTGGGGCGGACAAACCGATGAAGGCGAATTGGGGTTCACATATGATGAGGTGGATAAACTTCTTTATCTTTTGATCGACCAGCGGTTCAATGCACAGGAATGTATTGAAGAGGGTTTTGACGAGAAGTTCGTCAATACAGTGATCGCTCGTATCCGGCGTAACCAATTCAAACGGATGCAACCACCAGTGGCAAAACTGTCGAACCGCACCGTTGGATATGATTTCCTTTATTTGAGAGACTGGGGAACGTAGGTTTTTCGGAAGACAATATTTATATAGCAGGAGGTGAAAGCCTCCTGCTATCTGTTAATTTATGGAAAGGATGGAACGGAGAGATGATTCATGTTCCGCCCGCATTGAAGCACCGCGGTTTTGCGCTGATCTGGATTGGGCTGATGATATCCATGGTCGGGACACAAATGCAGCAATGGGCCCTG
Organism: Anaerolineae bacterium; assembly: GCA_041487615.1. Classification (GTDB taxonomy): domain Bacteria; phylum Chloroflexota; class Anaerolineae; order Anaerolineales; family Villigracilaceae; genus Defluviilinea. The sequence goes on along the minus strand of JBGPNQ010000163.1, from coordinate 7,150 downwards.
TTCTGGCATATCAGCCAGCTCAGTAGGAATCCAATAGCAGTAAGTATTGTTGGTGGTGTCCGTTTTTTGGCGGTGCTGGCTTTTTCATTGGTGGGTGGTCTGGTCGCAGATCGTTACGACCGAAAGGCCATTCTGTTCATTACGCAGTCCATGGCAATGTTGGTGGCGGCCATCCTGGGATTGTTGACTCTTTCAGGGACTATTCAACTCTGGCATATCTATGTGTTGACCGGTATCCAGGCTGCGGCGATGGCCTTTGATCTGCCGGCGCGTCAATCGATTGTACCAAACCTCGTCCCGCGCGAGGATTTGCCAGGCGCTTTCTCGTTGCAATCGATTGCCTTTAATACGGGAGCAATTCTCGGTCCCGCGCTCAGCGGAGTTGTCATCGGTTATTTGGGACAGGAGGATGTTTATTTCATCAACGCGGTCACGTTCCTGGCAGTCATCGTTGCATTGTTCCTGATGGGAACTGTTCCGCAAACTCCAGCTGCTGTTCAGAAAGGATTTAGGGCCGCGTGGCTGAATATCCGCGCTGGCGTGAGTTTCATCCGCAGTCAGCCCCTGATCATGTCCACGATGATTCTGGATTTCATAGCAACGTTCTTCTCGTCTGCGAATACGCTGCTCCCATTTTTTGCTCAGAACGTGATTCATGTTGGCGAGATCGCCTACGGCTGGCTTGCTGCGGCGCAATCCATTGGAGCTGTTACGGTGGGAATTGTCGTTTCACAGTATCGAAATATCCGGCGTCAGGGATTTTTGTTATTGGGATCGATTGTTATATTCGGAGCCGCAACAATCCTTTTTGGCCTTTCGCGTTTGTATGTAGTCGTATTTCTTTCATTGATCTTGATCGGCGCAGCAGACTCGGTAAGTACCATCATTCGGAATACGATCAGACAACTCAACACGCCGGACTCGTTGAGGGGACGCATGACCAGCATCAATCAGATTTTCTTTATGGGTGGTCCGCAACTGGGTGAAATCGAGGCTGGCGCCGTGGCTCAGTTTTTTGGAGTTCCATTTGCCATTATCACTGGAGGGATCGGGACGATTCTCGGCGTTTGGCTGATTATTGCCGTTTGGCCTGCGCTTCCAGGATACAACGGTGATGAACCCTCCGCACAGTCGGTGTCTGCTGATTAATTGTCACCTTACGATTTCCGTACGATTAACCTATACAGTGAACTTTGGTGTTGACTACCTCGTTGAAGCGTACTATACTCATATCAACGAGGTACACATCCTATGCGAGTAGATATCTACATCAAACAGGAAAAAGACTGAAAGCACGCGTCTATTTGCGTGCTTTTTTTATTCCAATCCTGAAAGGAGATTCAAAGATGGACTACGGAATGATCGGCAAGAGAGAAAAGGCAAAACGCTACGCAGAAGAGAGGAATCGCTTCCTCTTCAACAAATTTGACCTTACTTTTCATGGCGATAACAACAATCATCATGTAACTTTTGAGAACGGCATCTATACCTGTGATTGTGAATTCTATGTGACCCATCATCGCTGCGCTCATACGATGGCTCTTGAAATCCTGCTTGGTGGAATGGTTCCCGAAACCGTTGAATCTTAAATCGACAATTGAATCCTTTATCGACTGCCCTCCATGAACCGGAGGGCAGTTGTGTTAATTTGGTCACAGCTGAAATATTAATGAGAGTATTTTTAAATCTGTTCTTTTCGATTACAATTTTCCCCTATGAAATCACTATCTCGCCGTGAATTTCTCAAGCTTGGCGGATTAAGCCTTGGCAGTCTTGCTTTTTCGCCTTCCATGAGCACTTATTTTGATTTTGATGACAGCGACCTCGTACGTGTAGCCACTAAATCAGTCAGCATTTATAGTAGAGCCACGGACAAGAGTTCCATCGTTTCCACTTGGTTCCGTGATGAATTGCTGCGCGTCTACGAAGAAGTGACCGCCGATGAACCGAAATTGAATCCGGTATGGTATCGCGTGTGGGGAGGCTATGTCCATCGCTCACATTTGCAGCGCGTGAAGGTTCTCTACAACCAGACGCTTCCCGCCATCCCGGAAGACCAAATGCGACTCGTGGAGGTGACTGTTCCTTTTACGCAACCCTGGCGTACTTCCAAGGCCTATGGCTGGCAGCAGCTCGGTTTCCGTTTGTACTATAGTTCGGTGCATTGGGCGCAGGCCATCGAGGATGGTCCAACAGGTGATAAGTGGTATCGTATCTACGATGATTTGACAGGCTTCCCCTACTACGTCAATCCATTGCATGTGAGACCTTTTGCTCCGGAAGAACTCGCTCCCATCAGTCCCGCCCTGGAGCTTCAGGATAAGAAGATCGAAGTGAATTTGACAACACAACTGGTGCTCGCCTTCGAAAAGGGAAAACAGGTGCTCAAGACATCAATTTCCTCAGGCATTCCCAACGGTCCGCGCGGCTCGAACGGGATATCCACTAAAACACCCCAAGGCGATTTTCGCATCCTGGATAAAATGCCGGCCAAGCACATGGGCAACGGAAACCTCTTTGCGGACGCCGACGATTACGAACTTCCCGGTGTCCCGTGGACATGTTTCTTCACCACGCAGGGACATGCCTTTCACGGCACATACTGGCATCAAAACTTCGGCACGCCTATGAGTCATGGTTGTATCAATATGCAAACCGAGGATGCAAAATGGCTGTTCCTCTGGGCGCTGCCCAAGCATGAGCCGGGAAAATCCTTCAACCGTGGTTATGGCACGCAAGTGCAGATACGTTACTAGACTATGCCAGAATTAACTTGGCCAGGCAAAGCGTTGGCGCAAACTCCACCATCAACATTAGTAGTGGATTCAATTATCCATCCCAATGGCGTGGGATATTCAGCTACACAGGTCGAGAATCGGCTGCTTTATGGCGATAATCTGCCTTTGATGAAAACGCTCCTGCCTGCCTACGAAGGACGAATAAAGCTCATTTACGCTGACCCACCGTTCTTTACCAACCGAAATTATTCGGCACGTATCGGTCGCGGCGAAGATTCGCGCAAGCCTGATCAATGGCAGATGGCCGAGGGTTATCATGATTATTGGGATGGGATTGATTCGTATCTCGACTTTCTCTACCAGCGACTTGCCATTATATACCGGCTGCTTGCTCCGAATGGAACGCTCTATCTCCATCTTGACTGGCATGCTGATTCATACGCACGTATCCTGCTTGACGAAATCTTTGGGGCCGACCATCTGCTGAATGAAATCATTTGGGCATACCATGGACCCTCTCCGATTCGCCGTGCTTTTAATCGCAAGCATGACACCATACTCGCCTATGTGAAAGGCGATGGCTATACCTTCAATGCCGATGCGGTGCGTGAACCATACAACGCGAATACCGTCAAAACGTTCAATTCATCTCGGAAAGCTGGCTTTGGAAAAGTGCCTGATTTAGAGCGTGGCAAGGTGCCCGAGGATTGGTGGTATTTTCCAGTAATCGCCCGATTACACAACGAGCGCACCGGCTATCCTACGCAGAAGCCCATCGCCTTGCTTGAACGGATCATCCTGGCTTCGTCCAATCCTGGTGACATTGTTGCTGATTTCTTCTGTGGATCCGGGACTGCTCCGTTCGTGGCAGCCAAACATGCCCGCAAGTTTATCGGCGGTGATGAGATGTTCCGTGCGCTTCATACGACTCGCAGTCGCTTGATCGATCTGTGTGCGCCTTTTTCGTTGGAATATGATTCCATTTCCCCTCTGCCGTTCAAACCTTCTGCTAAATCCACGCATGTTGATGTCTTGGCTGATTCGATTTGCCTCAGGACAAAGTTAGATCTTGATTATTGGGAGGTGGATCCCGATTGGGATGGCAAGGTATTCAGAAGTATGGCGCAGGCTAAACGTCCGGTAAGGAGTGGGGAAATTCCGTCTGAATTAAAAACAAAAATTGGAGGCAACGTTTGCGTCCGACTTGTTACCACAAAAGGGGAGCAGTTCCAACTAAACGTCTAGTCTGTATCCAACGCCACGAATAGTCTTGAGAAACTTCGGGTTATCAGGGTCAAGCTCAATGGCGCGTCGCAACCAGGAGATATGAACGTCAAGTGTGCGCGTGTCGCCCGTGTAATTAGTTTCCCAAACTTTTTTGAATAGCGCTTCCCGCTCGACAACTTCGCCATGCTTGTCCATCAATATTTGCAGAAGCGTGATCAATCTTGGGGTGAGTTTGGCGCTTTTGCCCAGGCTTTTCACACGGCGATGCTCAAGATCCAATCGAATGGGTCCAGCACTGACCATGTTATTTCCATCACCAGGCAGAAGAGCTTTAACCCGGTTAACCAGCTTTTGCACGGTAAATGGCAATGCCAGGACGGAATCCGCCAACTCCTTGTCAACCGGCCTGTCTTTTTCGAGGACAAGGATGATTGGAATTTTTGCATCCTTCTTGCGAACCGAAAGACAAATGCGAATACCTGTGCTCCTCAATGAAGCTGCATTGATCACTACCAGGCTCGGATTGATCTGTTTTAATTTGGAAACCGCCTGACTTCCGTTTTGAAATAAAACAACATCAAATCCCTTCTTCTGCATGTCGCCAGCAAAAGAAGGGATTTCTGCATGTCGTCCTTCGATAACCAAGAGCGTGTCTTTTTTCATTGTGTTGAATGAGTCCGAAAAATAATTGCAGTGTCCGTCTTGTCAAGACAAAATCATTATACCTTAAATCTTAACAAAAGTTTTCCTGCAAGGCTGTTGAAATTTTTAAGGTAGCGCCGATTAGACTACAATATCAAATTATTATCAAGAGCAATATGTGAACAAAAAACTTACTTTGTTTCTTCCTTGGCCTTCTCTGCAATTTTCCTGGCTGCGACTCCCAATCCCGCAAGTGGATTCCCTGACGTCGCCACGATGATATCCAGCACCTCTGGTGCCATGCCCGCGATATTGTGAAAACGACGCCATAAGAAACTCTCGTCCCGTGATTGCTTTATGGGGCTGCTGAGATTGACTAATGTTTCGCGTCCGAAGAACAACCCTGCATCTTCTTCTTCAAAAACATCCAGCCCTTTATATGGGCAGTGTCCATCAAATGGTTTCGGTTGAAATGTCGATGTGATCTGTGTGAGAAGGGACGAGACTTGTTGAGGGGTATAGTCTTTGACAATATCACGACCCGCGATATTAACTTCCCCACTTACCTGCTCAATATTTCCAACCGTGACTTTGCTCTTTGCCACCGTATATCTCCCGCGGCGAAAATCTGAACGATGATATGAATAGTATACTCAAAATTCTGTAAATAAAAAGACCTTATCTCCGGAGTTATGTTATGCGGAAGTGTGACCGCAGTGAAAAGGAAGAGCCCTCAGCGCTGAGGGCTCTTTTCATACCTGGATTTGGGTATCTGCAGGCATCGCTTCCTACAATTTTTGCTGGGGATTAAGGATTCGAACCTCAATTTCTACGTCCAGAGCGTAGCGTGCTGCCGTTGCACCAATCCCCAAAATATTTATTAACTGATCCAGATGCAGTCGTCCTGCGACTAGACGAGCCCTGTTCAGCGGGCGGTATTGTATCACGCCATAGCCAACCAATCAAGGGAATTACATGTTTGTGATTTTGCAGAGGAAGAGATACAACTATCTCAGCCGCTCATTGATTCCGTTTAAGCAATTTGTCTGCCAGCTCGATCAACGCCTCGCCCGCCTCTCCATTTGGCTCAGCTTCATACAGGTTAAGCAAGGCGAGATCGGTCATTTGCTTTGCCGCCTCGTAGGCAGTTGAGTAACCTCCCTCACTGGAGAGCAACCGGGCAACCCCTTCCACCTCATCCGCCGTGATTGGACCCTGCCTCCAACGCGCCGCGAACTTACCATTGGCGCTCAAACCTGCCAGCACGGGCAGGGAGTTTTTGCCTTCCACGAGATCGCTTGCCACTGATTTCCCGGTGACTGCCTCATTGCCCCAAATGCCAAGGATATCATCCTGTACCTGGAATGCGAGACCGAGATACTGCCCAAACGAGCGATATGTCTGCTGTTTCGCGTCATCAGCCCCACCAAGCAGCGAGCCAATATGACAGCTCGCTGACAGTAGCGCGGCTGTCTTCCCTGCAACCATCGGCCAATAATCGTCCACACCAAGATCGTTTCTTTCCTCATAGGACATGTCCAGGAATTGCCCTCGCGTCAGATCGAGGCAGGCGTTGTGTAAAATTTCGGCCGCCTTGACAATGACGTCCGAAGCGTAATTTGCTTTGAGATCCATGATCGCCTGATTTGACATCACAAACAACGCATCGCCAACATTGATCGCCATCGGTGCACCCCATTTGACCCATGTTGTAGATCGCCCGCGCCGCTTGTCGGAGTTGTCCTGGATATCATCGTGAACAAGCGAGAAATTATGCACAAGTTCTATTGCGGCGGCGGCAGGCAAGGCGGATTGCCAATCCGCCCCGCACGCGGCAGTGCATAGCAATAGCATGAGAGGACGAATCCGCTTGCCGGTAGCTTCCCGTCCTGCACCTTCACCGGTCCAGCCCATGTGGTAGGTGAGCATCTCGTGGAATGGTTTCGTGCGCGGGCTGTCGAGGCGGGAGACTTGTCGTTGTAGTTCTGCCTCAATGTCAGAAAGAATCGTTTTTGTGTCCATGGATCAAGATCCTGTTCCGGTGTACGAGTTGACGCCCTGAGTCCAAATCCAATAGGTGACGGCGAAGAGTCCGATGCCGATCAGTGGAGAGAAATAGGTCAGGGGGGAAACATTCTCAGGGCGCAGAAAGATCTGCGATGGATAGAATGCAACGAAGCCGATGGGAACTACGTACGTGAACGCGAAGCGGAACGCGCCGCTCAATCCCTCGCGGCGGTTGAGAATTTTGAAGTGCTTGCTAAGGTTTTCGATGTGAATGAGATTCATAAATGGTGTGCTCTGTTTTTGAAAGTGGGTGAAATCTTATCATGGCAGATACCGGTAAAACCTATCCTGTCGGACAGTTGTTACAACATCCCCAATTCGTGCAGTTCATTCTCCAGTTGCTCTGGTGACTGGAAGTGGACCGTCGCAAATCCCATCTTCTGTGCCTGCTCGATGTTTGTCAGCGCATCATCAATGAACAGGCACTCATCAGCCGGTCTGCCGATTTTTTGCAGCAGCAGCTCGAAAATTTCCGG
>JBGPNQ010000162.1:0-11079 GCA_041487615.1 Anaerolineae bacterium | reverse complement strand
GCGCTGGAATTGTTATATAGAATGGGGAAAATAGATCAGGGCTTTAAGACCACAATGATCGTGCCGCTACTGTCGCCATCCGGGTCGTGATTCGTAGAGGGGCGGTAGGTCAAACGGGTTGCAGTTACATTGGTGACGCCAAAGGTGACACTTATCGTTTGTGCGCTTATACCGGTTTTGGTCACCGTGCAGAAGCCGCTGGAGTTCGTCGTACAGGTCACGGTGCCCGTCGCTCCATTGCTCCATTTTCCCGTGATTGTGGCATGGGCAACCGGTTGCTCAAGATTATTATGGACGCGGATCGTCACGGTCGCATTCCATTTTGTCCCGGAAAGCACGGACGAGCGATCCAGGTCACCGACGTGGATGAACGTTGACAGAAGTGTGGGGGTTGCTGTGGGTGTCCGTGTAGCAGTTGCCGTATTCGTGGCAGTAAGTGTATACGTCGCTGTAGCCGTTGCAGTATTCGAAGGCACGGGAGTAAACGTTGGTGTATTGCTGGGCGTGGATGTCGGCGAGGCCGTTGACGTTGGAGCGCTGGCCAGCCAATTGAATGCCGCCAGAAGGTCGAGCCGTCCGTACCCATACACATCGTCGGGGCCTGCCGCGCCGAGATCGAATGAAGAATTGATCAAAGCGTTCTGCTGCTCAGCAGCCGAAAGGTTTGGATAGGCGGAAAGGAGCAATGCGAGTCCGCCTGCGACATGCGGCGAGGCAAGTGACGTCCCGGTAACGATGGCATATCCACTGAATAGGTCAGTCGAGCGGATGTTCACACCGGGAGCGACCAGCTCGGGGTACGGTCCGGTGGATCCGCCGCAGGTGGTGGGGCCGCGACTGCTGAATCCGTAGATCTGGCTGCTGTTATTGATGGCGCCCACGGCAAACGCAGACGGATTGTTGGACGGACTAAAACTCGTATTGCTTAATGGGCCGCCGTTCCCTGCCGCGAAGACGGGCAGGATTCCCGCCGCGCGTAACGATTGCAGGTCCGGTTCAAAGTCGAGATTACAGCCAGGGTTCGCAAACGTCCATGAATTGTTGACAACACCCGGCGCGTCATCGGTGGCCGGATTATTATCCGGGTCGAGCAGCCACTGGAATCCCTGATGGATGGCCGTGGCAGTGGAGCTTCGCGAATCATCGAAGATCTTGACCGCGATCCACTGTGCGCTCGGGGCGACACCGACCGTGGTCCCGCCGGCATCTCCGCCGACCATCACCCCCATGGTCTGTGTGCCGTGTCCAGTGAGATCGGTGGGAGTCGTGGGGTGTTGTCCATAAGGGTCATACCAGCTATTGAGACCAGCGCGCCAGCGGGAGGAAAGATCCGGGTGACTCACATCCACGCCGCTATCCATGTTCGCAACCACAACACCCTGCCCGAAATATCCCAGGTTCCAAAGTGAGGGAGCATTCACAAGGGTGATGTTCGGCTCTGGCGGTCCCAGCACAGGGACGATATCCAGACTATCAGGCGAAATGGAAAGTACGTCAGGATGTTGCGCAAGCTCGTTGATCACCTCCGCGGTGGCCGTGACGGAGAATCCATTGAACACCCAGAACGGCTGGAACCTGCTGACTTTGCCTTGCGCGAGACGCGCCGTCAGCAACCCTTTGATCCGCTTCTGAGTCAGGTCGGTGGTGGCTTGAAGGGCGCGCAATATGCCTTGACGCCGCGCGGCGCGATTTGCACCGGAAACCCGCGATAGGTCGGCCTGCTGCCGGAGTGTGACAATAACCGTGATGGTTTCATTGCTTTGAAGAAGGTTTAGTTTTGAGCGTAATGCAGGTTCGATCCTGGGTTGACCGGTGGATAATATCTTCATGGCGGGTGCCGCGTCCGCACTCGCCAGGCTCCACGGTCCCAGAAGGGAAACCAGGACAAATGCCAGCAAAAGGGAAGACAGTATTCTTTTCATGTACAGCCTACTTGACGATCATCGGCTCAACACGCACAGACCCAAATACCAGGCTGACCTGCGAGCCGGTATGAATTGTTCTATTGGCGGTCGGAAAAAACATGGTCTGAATCTTGTTACGCACCAGCATGGAATGGCGATGAATATGAGGCGCAATCACAAGGAATTGCTGATCCACCAGGAGTGCCGCCTGATCCTTAAGTAATACATTGGCCTTCTCCGGATCGAGAATCTTCAAACGAACGTCCACCACTCCATCCATCATCGTCATGGCGACCTGGGACAACTGGATCCCGTAGCGGTCCTCCAGTTCTGAGAAGGAGGTCAGCGGTGTACTGCAGACGGCCTGCAGCGAGCCCACGTGCTTGTGATAGCCCACTTCGCTGGCATACAGATCCCATTTGTAAGTTGGGAAGGCGATCAACGTAACAACCATCAGGATGGAGGGCAAATAGAGGTTGTAGCGGGAGGAGGAAACATACGGCTCCTCGACGATTCTCCATGGGCGCAGAACCAGGAGTAGAAGGTAAAGAACTTCCGCACCCACGGACACAATTGCATAGGGATACAGCCACGGCCCCGGCGCCAATTGCGGCAGTCCGATGGTAATGTTCCAAATGTACCCGATCAAGGAACCAGCGGCCAGGACTGCGCCAAGCATCCATCCCCAGGCTTGTTTATGATAAATACCCATGGCCGCGACGACGGCCCCGAAAAAGTGCGCAACGACCAGGAACCCGAGGTAGGGAGCCTTGAGATACGCGGCCTGTGAGGCGGCATAGTGAAGGAACCCCGCCTCGAGGATCAGCATCAAACCGAACCATTTGATTATTCTGTACTTCATCGTTTTATTCCATTCGATCGCTGTCCGAAGACATGTAGCCTATTCTTCCGACAGCAGGATTTTTAGATCCGATGCAATATCCTGTGGTTCCATATCTGGATCCAAATGCAGGCGCAGATTGCCTTTCTTATCGACTACATACGTGAAACTGGAATGCGTCTCGCCGCCGTTGAGCACGGTCACTCCGTAGTCATTCCAAATTTTGGTCAATCCGTCAATCGAGCCGGGAATCCCCAGGAAGGCCGAATTGAACTTGTTCATAAAATCATGCAGCGCCTGCGGTGTGTCGCGAACGGGATCGGTGCTGACCATCACGACATGGACCTTCCCGGCGCCCTCGCCGAGTGACTCAAGGGCAAGTTTGAGATGAGCCATTGTCAGAGGACACTCATCCACACAGTTCGTAAACCCAAAAAAGACCAGCACAACGTCGCCGCGCAGATTGCGTAGCTGGAAATTCTGACCGTTGTAGTCAATCATGTTGATCTCCGGCGCGGCTGCAATCGGTTGGACCACTTCCCCCTTAAAGGAAGGTGACATGACAGAACATGAAACCAGAAACATCATAAGAACTGGGACAAACGCCTTGAAAATGGGTCGCATTGCTTTTCCTTGAATCAGACTCTCAACTTACTGCGCATCGATGGCTTCGACGGCCACATCACCAAACAGAACCTTGACAGGGGTTCCGGGCCTGACTGCATTTGCAGGATTCATATACATAATGAACATGCTGCCACCGTCGTCAATTTTGATCTCCTGATTCCTCGTATCTTCGGGCGCATTCAAGACCTGTTTATCATTGACCCAAAGAGCTGGAAAGTTCTTTTTGTCGGAAAGCAATGCTTTTGCCTTTTCAGCATCGATGATTTTGATACGGACATCCACAAAACCACCGGCAGCGGTCACCGCAATCAGGTTCACGCGCAGGCCATATTTCTCTTCAAGCATGCCCCGGGAAATGTCGGTGCGAGATGGCGAAACGGGACGTAGTTTTGCAAACTGATAAGAGGCGAAACCTATTGCAAGCAATAGGAGCAGCGCAATGATTATTGGTAACAGGTTTGGCCTGGTCGGATTTTTTGTGGCAACTATATTCACTTGGATATCCTGCATCTTTTGTTTTATTTGCTCACCTTACGCAAAACGTCCCGAAGGTTTTCCGCGAATCAGGCCTGGTTACTGCCCCAGCCTTCGGGACGGTGCGTAACATTTGTTTTATTTGCCGCTTTCTCAATTAATAAGTAAGCTCTTTGAATGGCTTTGAAGCCAAACTCAAAACTTCCAGTTTACATATTCATGCGGCACTTTGTAGGACTAATGGGAAGATCCGGAAAACCGAAACTTCCCATCAGATGAATTGAAACTTGCTGGAGGCTCAGTTTTGCTGAGCCTCCAGCACTTTGTATTGCGGCTACCTACGGTAGATCGAAGGCGTCCACGTCGAGGTTGCCGGTGTTCAGGCCTTTGCCAGTACCATCGAAGTATACGGACCAGGCGCTGCCGTTCCGGTATACGACATCTTCATCCTGGACTGTGCCAAAGCCGCTAAGGTTAGCGTCATTAGTGAAGGACAGGTAGAAGTGTGTGGAGTCCACAAAGACGACGCCATCCACGTTTGCGTTTCCGCCGCCAGTGCTTGGTATGCCTATTGTCGAAGCATCGACCACACGGGTGTATGAACTGCCACCGTTCCATCGATAGATGTCTGCATCGTCACCGGTTCCACCTGCTAGGGGCGGATTATTGTTGTTATCCGTCGAGAAATACAGTGTACCGCCGACAATACTAATGGCATCGAGATCGAAACTCGTACCTGCCGTCGTTCCGCCGAGCCCAAACAGACTGCCATCGAAGAACATTGACCAGGTACCGGAATTGTAATGAACAACATCTTCATCCTGTACATTCCCGAGACCCGGAACGTTCACCTGGCCGTTGAACGACATGTAGAACTCAGTTGCACTTATACGATCAAAGCCATCAACGTTGGCATTTCCGGTGCCTGTAGCTGGAAGGCTGTACGGTGCGGCAGATGCATCAACTACCCGACTAAAGGCAGCGCCATCCCAGAAGTAGATATCAGCATCGTCTGCAGTACCACCAACACCGGGCGGGTTGCTGTTTCCAAATGTTGAGAAGTACAGCGGTGGCGTCAGGAGAGTGTAGACCTGGCCCACAAATGGCAATCCGGTGGAGGGTAGTGCATTGCTTGCAATATCGGTGATACCTGTTGCAGATGTGAGGTTGAGACCGAGAGTGCCGCCGCCCGATCCGGTGGAGACACTGACCGTGCGCGTGGCACCGGTTCCACTAACAGAAGTGATGGCCGCTCCGGACAATCCAGCGCCTTGAACAAGGCTGAAGTTGGCGCTCGCGACTCCGGTCACAGCTTCAGAGAAGGTGACAGTGAAATCGACGCTGGCAGCGGTGATGGGATTCCCATTGGCGCGGTTGATACTGAGGATCGCTGGTGCAGTCTTATCGATCACCAGGACCGTGGTCGAGGTCGCGCCCCAATTGCCCGCCGCATCCTTGCCGTGCACGTAGATAGTGTGATTTCCAGCGCTCAAGCTGTTGACCACGGCGAGCGGTATATCCGAGTAACCGGTCTCAGAAACACTGTTGAAGTTACCATCGGTGGCAATGAAGACAAAGCCGGTTCCGTTGGCTCCTGCAGTGTCAATGAATCCTTCTGCGGCCGCGAGGCCGGAATTTACTCCACCAGACACGGGATCAGCAAAGATCGCTGTGACCCGGACAGCCGGAATACTGGTGTTGTAAGGCAAGGCTCCGTTGTTCGGGTTTTTGTCCGCAAGGACTCCGCTTGTGCCTGGACCCGTCTTATCCACAACGAGGGGCACAGTCGTTTCGGGGCCAAAGGCAGTGTTCAAAACATCCTGGGCATGGATACGAATCGAATGGGTTCCTTCCGCCAAGGCCAATACGGTGCCCGCGGGTATCGTTGCAGATATGCCGGATACGGATGATGAAGAAACTACGTTCATCGCAACCGATGGAGCGCTGTCGATCCCATACTCGGCGGCAGCGATGTTGCTGTTGCCGGTGGCGCTATCATCCGCCGTGGCCGTGAGAGCAACATTGGCCGTGCCATTGGTCGGAGTAGGCGAAACATTGGGCGATGAAACATTGGGCGCAGTGTTATCGACATTGAGAGCACCCTGGTTAAACGATCCCCAGTTGCCGGATGAATCCAGACCGTGAACGTAAACGATATGGCTGCCCGTGGAGAGACCGCCGATTGTGGCCCCACTGATCGTGGCGGTCACGGAAATGGGCCCGGGCGTACCGAACGCTCCACTCAAGGCCGTGCCAGATCCATTCGCACCGGCAGAGTCGATGAAATATTCAGCGGCAGTTACATTGGAGCCGCCCGTATTTACATCGGTTACCGAAGCAGACAAGCCGGCACTCATGGTTCCAGTGAGGGCGCTCAGAGGCAGTGTAACATTGAGGGTTTGAGGACCCGTCGAATCAGGCGGAGGAGGCGGAGGTGTCCCGGCGGTGAGGAATGTTAACATGCCGCCGAAACCTGAATTGGTTGCCCCGGTGCCCGAGCTATTGCGCAGCAGCATGTTCGCATCATAGACAGCGAACTTCATTCCGTTCGTTGCTGAGGCCGGGATCGTGACGATGGTATCGAGAGTCTCGCCAGTGGCGATCGTCTCTGCGACCATGTTATGGGAGAAGGAGTAAGGGCTACCGTCCTGCGCGATAACGGTCTGCGAAAGACCAAGCGTGCTCATCGCATGCGCCTGCAGACCGGCGTTCACGTAGCGCAGAAGCACCTTGTCATTGCCTAGGACCGCGAACGGAAGGGTATTTGGAAATACCTTGCCATTGATCATGAAATACTTTGGCTTGTAATTGCGCATGTCGAACGTGGATGGTGTAGCGCTGTTATTTAGTGCAGTATCCAGCTCACTGAGTACCATCACAGATTCTTTGGTGAAAGCGGTGGAGATAGAGGCATAGGCCTGTCCGGGTGCCGACGGGAAACCGGTGGGGCGGACGACCAGAGCACCATACATGCCCATCGCAACCTGGTGCTGTGCATTCGGTAATAATCCTGCTTCATACAGGAACGTGCCGGGATTGTCAGCGGCGAACGTATAGGTTTGCGTTCCACCGCCAGGAGAAGCACCGGTCAAATCCGGGACCATTAATTGACCCTGGAATAGAAGAGCCGTCTGCTCACCAAGATTATTGTGCAAGGTGATGATTACGGTCTCTCCCTGGTTTACGGTCAACTGAGGCCCGGGAACGCTGGCGGTTGGGCTGCCGGTGCAATCGCCGAGAGCATAACCCCAGACGGGAACACTTCCACCCGGCACGGCAAGCGAACCGGTGGTGGCGCACAGATCAAGGGCTGTGGTGGGTCCGGGAACCGTAATATTGAAACTTCGGAGAACGTTCGGGGCAGGATTGTAATTTGAATTGCCTGCCTGCGAAGCGGTAATCGTACACGAGCCGGCTCCGGTGATATGGACCAACGTTCCCCCAACCGTGCAGTTGCCTGAGGCCGCGAAACTGACAGCCAAAGTGGAACTGGCTGTGGCGCTGACATTAAAGTCCGGGGAGAGGGTCGTCTTGCTGGGCAACGAGCCGAAGGTAATGGTCTGATTGCCTTTGGAGACGGTCAAAGTACCGGTATTGGTCCGTGTGGTAGCGCCATTCTGAGCGGAGACTGTCAGGGTTGAAGAACCCACCGGCGTATTTGCAGGGGTGTTTACCGTCAGAGTGATGGTCCGTGAAGAATTGCCTTGAAAAGAGACAGGGTTCGACACGGAAAATGAAGCGGTTGCACCGGAAGGCAGTCCTGTAACACTCGCATTAAAACTGGAAGGCGTGCCAGATGTTCTTGTGACAGTTACGCTAAAGCTGGCGGCACCTGCCGTCCCAAAATTCAACGTTCCAGTCTGGGCACCGACCGTGACCGTTCCCAGGGCAAGAGCCGGAGCCGCGGCAACCACTGAAACATTGCCGATCAGCCCAAGAAGCATGGCCGCGAAGATCATCAACCGCGTGCCGGTCATAACGAGACTTGAAAGAGTTTTTTTCGTTTGCATGGTAGTCTCCTTGGCCCTATTGACAATTGTTGGGCTGAGGCGGATCAATCCTCAAATAGGTGATTGGACCCGACATCGTCTGACCAAAGGCATCCAACTGGAACAGGGCATGGTTGTGCGAGATGATGTAATACTCGCCGCATTGGTTGAGGGTGCTGATGCCGGGCGGCATCGTTTCCTGGGACCCCAAATAGGGACTGCCACTGTAGAACATGCCAATGGAAAGATTAACAAGATCCGGGATCGTGACCGGGACAGGATTCGAAGGACTGTACCCTTCAGCGTCATACCATTTGAAGATCACATCCCAGGTCTGGCCGGGACCGATGTTGACGGCGAATTTCTCAAAGGAGAGATCCTGGCCAGCCGGTCCTTCCAGCGGATTTCCATCGCGTCCGATCACCAATCCGTTTTGTCCATGTGGATGGAATGGATATTCCTCCGTGCCCACGTTGATAAAGCGCTCGAGAGCGGGGAAGGGGTGATAATTTGGGCCAGCTGTATTGCTGAAGGCATGGATCCGCGCAAGGGAACCATAAGGCTGGGATGGCAACCAGGGAGCATAGTTGTCAGCCACGCTATCCGGGAAGCCTCGTCCATTGAGCATCCAATAGCGGGCTCGATAGTTATTGAGGTTGTAGTTCCTGCCCTGATTGACGCCAAGCTCCCAGGCCGCATGTTGGTACGGGTCGATCTCAGAGAGCAGGGCCATGAATTCCTCGCTGGCAGTGAACTGGCTGTCGGCCCGGTTATAAACAAAATCTGCTCCCATTGTTGGATGCACGATCAATGCACCGAATAAACCCATTGGAACCTGGGTCTTGGGATCCGTACCACTCTCATAAATAAAGGTGCCGGGCCGGTTCGCTACAAAACTATAGGTAACACTGCCACCGGATGGAGCGCTCGTGGTAAGCGAAGTTAAAGCTCCGGTTCCATTGAACTCCGGTTGCGCTGCGACACCGTTTGCCAGGACATTATCCTGACCGGGGAAGATGATCGAGGATGACAGACCATAGGGCAATGAGTTTACCAATGTGACTGTTACGGTAGCTCCCTGATTGACACACAGGACCGGACCCGGATGCTGAAACCCTACACCGGTTGCCCCATAGCTCCACATATACATGGTATTCATATCAGGCATCTGGATGTAACCGGATTGGGCAGTCAGCGAAAAATTCGGGCCCGTGGTGCAGACAACACCCGTTGGGCCGGATGCAGCTTTTACAGATTGCGGATGGGCGAACGGACTGAATGCCAGCAACCCTATTGCAAAAGCCATTGCCAACCGCGTCCATTTAAATTTTGAAGTAAGCATTTTCATACTCCTTTGGCAATTCCCGACTACGCAAGATCGTCGTCAGGGTGCTGGTTGATGTACTGTTGTGCGCCCAGTGTTCCCGGGTAGACGCGCACTTCAGTCCGTTGACCTCCTGCGCCACCGTCACTCAAATTGCTGACCTGGGTATAGCGGCGGTTGTACAGCACGTAGGTGTCATAGGGCCCGGGTCCCTGGTAAGCGGGAGCCGTGAAGACCGCATCGTAACTTTCACCGGCGCCCATCAGGAGTGTATCGGTTACATAACTCGTATCCGTACCGTCCCGGCCTTTCATCGGCGTAGCATCGCGTCCGACCACCTTCATGTTGATACCGGCCAGTGTCATGGCGGCCTCGCGGAAACCAAGGTTGGCAAAGCGCAGCAGGACACGGTCACCGGCATTACAAGAGATCAGCGCAGAATGCGGGTTGTATTGCAGGCGTTCAAGTCCGGAGTTGGTCATCAGATCGCCATTGGCATCCGTTTGAATAGCGATGCTGTGGGCAGATGCGCCCAAATTGACCGGGGAGTTGGGCTGCAGCGTGTCCGGGTAGACACGTCCATTGAGAAGGCTGAAATCTGCCTGGAATAGACTCCAATCTGACTCTTGAATGTGCGCATCATTCCAGTGGCCTTCCGCCCAGATCTCGCTCAGGAACATGGCGAATTCACGGTTGTAACCGGTGGAGCCATCGCCGTCGTTGTAGGCGAACTTCGTAAACCCGCCGATGTTGGTTCCGTTTTGAAGGGGACGGACGAAGACAATGCTGGTCATACCCATCGTCACATGTTCGATATCCTCCACGTGACAGTGATACATGTATGTGCCAGGGTCGCGAGGACGGTAGATATACGTAAAGCGTTGTCCCACCGGCACGGCGACGGAACCCGTCGGTTCGCCGTCAAAGAAGGGGATTACGTTTCTAAATCCGTGCCAATGCAGGGTGTGAGCATCGGTCAGGTCCGGGCGCTGCGCCAGTCCCAGGTTGGTCAGTTGCATTCTGAACTCGTTCGAACCGTTGAACTGATCCACCCAGAAAAAGGGAGCATTGTGCTGGGCCTTATTTTTCTGGTTTTGGCGCTGATCGTCCGTCATCCCGGTGACATTGCGGAAACCGAAGATGTAGGTGGTTAATGGGCTGCCTGGAAAATACTCAGGCGCGTAGGTATCGGGATGCCAGGGTGGCAGGGCCGGCGTGGGTGGGAGCCAGAACCAGCCGTCGGTTCCGGCCCAGAAGAGATCCGGGTCACCCACCGCGGCGTTGACGACTTCATCAGCCATCAAGGTCCTTTTCAGAAATTGAGGCAGAAGGCCGACACCGGCGACGGTAACGACCGCACCACCTGCAAGCTTGAGAAAGTCTCTGCGTGATAAATGCTTTTTCATAGATTCTCCTTTCAGGCGTGACTGTGGGCTCATGCTAGAGCCCACAGTCATTCACTGATTGACTAAGGCAGCGTGCCTCCGCGGAAATCATCGACCGAAGCAGTGACCACTAGCTGCATACCGATACGACCTGTACCGGTGAAGGCTGCCACGGTCGCGCTATGACCAAGATAGGTCGTGACGTTTGCAGATGTTGTCTTCCACACATCCACTGAGCCATCGGCATTGGCCACTGCGGTCAACCGATCGGTAGTCGCGAAGGTTGCTGCGAACGTGCCCTGGGTGGTGAACGTGCCTCCGCTGTTCGTGGTGGTCTCGACGATGATGTTGGAACCGTCGTAGCGCACTCGGATGTAGCTTGCGGGTGCATTCGCGCTACCGCCACTGGCTTTCAAGATCAGGTAGGTTGCCAGAGGCGAGCTGGTGATCGTGAACGCTGCACCTTGCTTGGCGCCGAAGATATTGGTGGTGCCATTCCAGATCGCTCTACCGGACAGACAGTTGCCTGCCAATG
>JBGPNQ010000161.1:0-11128 GCA_041487615.1 Anaerolineae bacterium | reverse complement strand
AGGGACGCACGGTCGTTCTCGTCACCGATGCAACGAACAACATCATGCAAGCGGACCATATGGCATTTCTATCCGACGGGAAATTGGTTTATTTCGGCCCGCCCAACGAAGCATTGGACTTCTTCGAAGTGGAGGAGTTCGCGGATATTTATGAGTCGATTGACAGCAAAGGCGAAGAATGGCGAAAGGTCTTCGAGGAAAAGAAGCCCGAGAAGTATAAGAAGTATGTGGAGGATCGTCAAAAGTCTCGTACTGCGGCCCCCAAACCAGCCCGGCCCAAAAATGAGTTCGCCATCGCAGATTATTTCCGCCAGCTCCTCGTTTTGACTCAGCGGACGCTTAGCGTTATCACCAGCGATCCCCTCAAGCTTGTAATGATGCTGTTGCTCCTCCCGGCTACTGCAATTTTGCAGCTCATCATCGCCAAACCTGATATCTTGACCGGCAATCTTTCCATCCTCTCTGACCCGGTCGCCGCAGCAAAGACAATGGTCGCCGGCTATGCACCGCTCCAACAAACAAATATTTTCGTTTTCATAATGGGGCTTGAGGCCGTGCTCACAGGATTATTCCTGCCGATGAATGATCTGATAAGCGAGCGCTCGATCTTCTTACGCGAGCGGATGGATAATCTAAAGGTAGTGCCATACGTCTTGAGCAAAGTGGTTATCTATAACGCCTTTGCCGCAGCACAGATTTTGCTATATCTCATCATCCTTTCGCTCGGCGTGGATATTCCTGAAAATGGTCTGTACACTAGCGGTTATTTTGAACTTTTCATCAGCCTCTACTTGGCGATGATGACCGGTATGAGTCTTGGACTTCTGATTTCGGCGGTTAGCAAATCAACCAGGTGGGCAATTTATGTGCTCACGGTTGTATTGTTCTTCCAATTCTTCTTGGCGGGCGCGGTACTCGATCTGCGTGGCAACACGCTCGAGCCGCTTTCCTTTCTCTCCGCCACGCGCTGGTCATCGACGGCTCTCGGCGTGACCATTGACATGAACAAAATTGCGCGAAGCACGATCATCTGTAACGATGTTTCCGAAAATCCACCTGACCCGAATAGTGCCGTGAAAACAGTTTGTCTCAATTACCCTGCTGCAAAAGATGATTTGGGACTCAACTATGGCAATGATCAACTGACAAAGTCATGGGGCGTGCTGATCGGGATGTCTCTCCTGTTCCTGGGTTTTACCTGGTTCCTGCTACGGCAGGTGGATTGGACATGATACTGCACACAATGCGCTTTACCGCTTCATGTTGACTCGCAGCCGCGTTGAGATTCATAAAATCCCATCTATGAACGATCGTCACGATTCGCCTGCACTGGGGGTACAAAGAACAATCCGGTGCAAATCAAAGCTTGAGCTGTGAATGGAATTGACATTCAGTCCGGCAGCCTGGCATGTACCAGGAAAATCCTGGCGGACCCATTCGTGCATGTATTCCGATTCATCGATCACGTTCGCCACAAAGGTCCATAAGGGAATCCAACGCGGATCAATGGGTATATCCGGCTCGATGATGACGACACAGCGCCTGGTCACTCGACGCAGTTCTGCGAGAACACAAAGCTGAACGGAGACAGGCATATGATGCAGCACCAAAGAGAGTACAGAAACTTCAAAGGAGTCATCCGGGAAAGCCAGCTGGGTGGCGTCCATTTCGGACCAACTGGTTTTCATGCCTCTTGTTTTTGATATTGCCCGCTTCAACATCCCGCGCGCAATATCCACACCGATGACATTCGCTCCCTGAGCGGCAAAGGTACGCGCCAATGTACCGGTGCCGGTACACAGATCCAACACTTTTTCACCGGGGCGCCAGTCGCTGAGCTGCACAGCTTTCTGGCGGGTACTGCTCCGGATCCATTCATTGATGTCGTACAAGTATGCGAAGCGGTTGTAATGATAAAGAACATGCCGCCGATATCTACCATCAGCATGTCGAGGATCCATTGCAGGTGAATATGTCCTTCCAGTTAAGCTGTTCAGGTTTACTTTAATTGCACACTTCTTACGGACCGCAGCTCATTGACCGCGCCCATTTTCTCGAAGATTTGCATGGCGCGATGGATATGTCCCCTCTGTTCATCCGGCGCATCCTTCGAGATGGCACCCAGTCTCGCGTGGATCAACCCCTCTTCATAGAGTGTTTTGAATTTTTTCGCAGCTTCCAGGCCTTTATGCCAGGATTGTATCGCGGCCGGATGTTTGTCGGTCAACCAATGATGCCAGCCCTCATAATAGGAAAGATAAGGTTGACCGATTGGAAAAATTTTTCTGAAGGCGCGCAGGAGTTTGATTGCCTTTTCCGCAAGTTCCTTAAATTTAGCGGCATCGGCTTCTTGATCCGGGTTTTGAAGCGCCTTCTCCCACAGCTCGAAATATACCTGGGCAGTCGCAGAAAACCCAATATCCAGCGAGTAAACAGTTGGCGATATATTTAATGCCAGGTCCAAAACGCGTCCGGCAAAGGCAAGCGCCTTCTCGCGCTGACCAACGCGCAAATAAGCGAGAGCGAGTTGTGCATTGATGTTGATCGAAGAAGCAAGGTTGGGAAGCTCATCCAGGATCTGAAGCGCCTCCTCGAGCATGGGGACGGCCGTCGCTGCCTGCCCACGCCGGATATTGTTCGCCGCGACACCAAATAACGCCCAGCCCTGCTGCAGTGGATTGCGTCTTCGGCGGGCATCCTCGAGCAGGAGGTTTTCGAATTTCAAGGAATATTCAATATCACCGGAGATGAATGCGCTTTCAGCCAGAAGGACCGTGCTATCCCCCCATTGACGATAATCTCCCAACTGTTCGCAGATCGCCTTGGCTTGCTCTGCTCTCTGGCGTACCTCATCCCATTTTCCCACCATGATCTTGTAGACACCGATAACCACGTTAACTGTGATTAGATTGGATGGCCGGTTCACACTCTCTGCGACCGCGATCCCGCGCTTCACGTAACTCTCGGCAAGGTTATGCAATTGTGCAAACCCCATTAAAACTGCCAGGCTCGTATAGGCCGTTGCCAGTTCAGGTGATTTGCCAGTCTTCTCAGCCTCGTTGAGGAAGCGTAAAGCAGTGTATATGATGGGCAGAGTTTCATTGGAATAAAAATAGATGCGCGTCATGAACTCATACAGGCGGGATACCTCCACGGCTGCATCTCTCATCAGCGCATCTGAATTGGAGCCGATATATTGGGCCGGGAAGTAACGATGATAAACCTGTCGAATGATCTGTGGCATCAAGCCCAACCCAAACTGGAAGCGCGATGCAGGGATGGGACAGTTCAATAATCGCAGGGCTTCACGGACATCTTTCTCACAATCAGGCAGCGAGCCCAATCCATAATGTGCAAGTGCAAGTCGGCTGTGCCAGCGCGCCCGTCGGAATTGTGAATTTCGCAAGGCATTCTTTTCTTCAGGTTTCGCCAGCTGTGAGTCCCATGTTAACGCCTGTTTATAAAACTGGATCGCCTCCTGATTTGCATAATTCTCCCCGGCTTGTTCACCGGCCTTTTCAAGATATTCAATCGCTTTTCCGATCGCCAGGTTGTTGTGAGCGGCATCCGGCTTTTCGGCGGCCTGCGCCCAATGATAGGCGAGCAGGCTGTAAAAAGACTCAAGATTGTTTTTATTGCTCTGCTCGAGCCATTCCGCCACAGCCTGATGCAATTGCCGGCGCTGCGAAAACAGCATTAAGTTGTACGCGACTTCCTGGGTAACTGCATGTTTGAAGATATATGCCAGGTCCGGGGATTCGGATTCAACCACGGTCAGACTCAACCGGGTCAGGTTTTCCATGTAAATCTGGAGCGCAGGTTTATCCGATTCGATGGGGTGGATGGCCTGCAGGACTCGGAATGCAAAGATGCGCCCGATCACGCTGGCAACTTTCAGGGTTAACTGTTGTGACGGATCGAGGCTGTCGATGCGATTGGTGATGGCAGACTGAAGCGTATCGGGAAGAGTCAAATCCTCAAGATTGACGAAGCGCGAAGACACGTGACATTCCTGGTTTTCGATGAACAGGACGCCGGAGTCTCGCAGCGCATAGGCCAGTTCCTCCGCAAAGAAAGGATGTCCCTCCGATTTTTCACGGATCAGGCGCCCGATCATCGGCGGGATGGATTTGGCTCCCAAACGCTGACAGACCAATGCCTCCACATCATCGAGCATCATGGCATCCAGTTTGATTAATTGTGTATCCGGTGTCTCCAGGATCTCTTTAAATTGAGGCGGCTCGGGGTCCGGCAATGGACGCGTATTCACGGCCAGCAGAATGGGCCGCACCTTCTGTTGTACGTCCAGCAGCAGCGACCAGGATGCCGAGTCAAACCAGTGCAGGTCCTCCATCACAATCACCAGAGGCGTCTTGCGGGCTTCAAAGGAAAGCAGCCGGGTCAACAACTCGCGAATATTGCCGCCGCGAATCTCACCCGTCATGGCGGACGTTAACTCGTTATCCGGTATCTGGATCGGCAGGATCACATCCAACAGCGGCACATATCGCGCCAGCTCAGGATCCATCTCGATCAACTTCTCATAAACGGCATCCTGGATTACGCTGCGAATATCCTCATACGAATCCGCTTTGGCAACCAGATCGTCAATGTCAAATATCCTGTCGAAGACCGGGCGCCAGGCATGATAGGGGCTATTTTTTTCGATGGGGTCGCCGCTTCCACTGAACAGCTTCACATCCAATGACGCAGCCTGTCTCAGAAGGTCTTCGAACAGCCGCGACTTCCCGATTCCCGCTTCGCCCAACAAAACGATCGTTTGATGAGGCATGCCGCGCGCAAATTCCTGTAACGCGTTCGCGATCAATGCCTTCTCCTCCTGACGACCGATCATATCCGTTTTGGGGCGGACAATGCTCTTCTTCAACTCAAGCGGATGGAAAACCTCCACCGGCTCCGCCCGACCCTTGACCAGTTGAGGCGTCAATGGCTCGAACTCCACCGACTCTTTCGCGCTGTCGAACGTGAGGCGGTCACACAGGATCGGTACTCCATGCTTCATGAGGATCTTGTCCATCTTTCCTGCCGCCCCCATCAGCCTGGCGGACAAGTTCACCGCATTTCCTATGATTGTGTATTCACGCCGCAGCTCGTTCCCAACGGAACCGCAAAAAATCCTGCCAGTCGTAACGCCGATGTAACTGTGAACTTTGAGGTTGTTCAATTCCTTGCGGATCATCAGCGCAGCCTGTACGGCGCGAGCCGGATCATCTTCATGCGAGAAGGGAGGCAACCCCAGCGCAGCAACGATCGTGATTCCCTTGTCGTCGACGTTAATCTTGTTGATACTGCCCTCGTATCGATAAATGGAACGTTGTATCAATCGAGCCACATTCTGGGAAATTTCCAGCTTTGTATTCTGGTCAATACCTGGCAGGTTAATGAAGAGAACGCTCACACGCCTGAGTTCAGCGATCCAACTACCCTGCCCCGCGGATAGCCGGTTGATAATGGCACCCGGAATATAGGCGCGCAGCGAACTTTCTGCTCCATCGGGAATGTTGACCTTTTGGTACGCTGTCCGAAGCGAGGAGGGTTTGTTCAGACTTTCAAGTCGTCCACCCTGCGCAATCGACTCCTTAAGCTCGAACTCCATGGGGCTGGCGATGCTGTCATTACGGATGAGTTTCCACGCGCTTGGAGTGATCAGAATTTCGCCAGCTTTTGCGAGGTTATTGGCAATACCCAACTCAACAAGAGGATTCCCCGCAAGCATAAATTCCCAACGACTGAACACCCCACCAACATGCGCCGCCGTAATACTGCCGGAGCTGATTCCCAGTTTAAGGTAGAGATTGGCGTCCTCCACCTGATAATTGCTGAGACGTTCGCGGATGTGGATTGCACATTCAGCCGCGCGCATCGTCCACTGCCAATGATCGGCCCGTGAAATGGTGTTAGCTGCCTCTGAGCCCTCCTCAGCGATGCCATCTGAAACGATCGGCCAGACCGCGATCACAGCGTCGCCGGCAAACTTCACCACATCTCCTCCGTATTGGTGGATGATATCGATCAATTGTCCGAAGTACTCGTTGAGGATGCGCGCCAGCGTCTCGACACCCGTCGGTCCGCGCTCGGCCAGGTGTTCTGTGAGAAGGGTGAAACCTGAAATATCCGCAAAGAGGATCGCCGCTTGCATATCCTCAGCAACAGGCGACTCAATCGGAGATGGATCAACAGCGACTCGGTTTTGGATCAGTTTTGGGACATAGCTGGCCAATAATTCCGTCAGCGCAGAGTTGGACATTCAGACCGCTCCAGTTCTTTCCTATGAGTAATAAATAATATGATACCTCCACTCCTCTATTAATGGGAGATTTGTGCAAAACTTGATGCGCATGAAAAACAAAACGAGCCCTTGCGTCATGCGAGGGCTCGTTTACATCTGATTCGGTCGATCTTATCTGGGAATCCAGGTATGGATATTTGTCATCTCGCAACGAGTGCCAAAATCCTTGTTGGTACCCGAAAGCAGGGACAGTCCCAGCTTACCTCTCAAAATCCTGCTTTGCGAAAGAGTATATTCACCCACCACTTCGCCATCCACGAGCACATAAACGTATGCGTCTTTGACGATAATGGTAAACTCTGCCTCCACCGGTTGATCCGCTGGGTTGTTAAAATGAACCCGTCCGGTTCCACGCGTTAAACCAACTCTGCGAGTATAGGTGGACTGGTCGGCGCTGAGGAACCTGATTGTGGATCTGTC
This sequence comes from Anaerolineae bacterium, assembly GCA_041487615.1. Taxonomy (GTDB): domain Bacteria; phylum Chloroflexota; class Anaerolineae; order Anaerolineales; family Villigracilaceae; genus Defluviilinea. The sequence continues at coordinate 4,398 of JBGPNQ010000161.1, read as the reverse complement.
GAGGAATACAGCATAATGATCGCCGTTTTCCTGTATGGCGAAAACAAATCCACAACCGGATACATCGGCATTCCGATAGGCGCTCGACCATTTGACATGGGCACTCATGAAAAAATCGCTGACCGTATCGTCAAAAGTCCACCATTGATACCAGTGAAGTTGTGCCCATTCTTCCTTGAAATCATCATAGGACGTGAACCTTCCGTCCGCCGCGGAAATGTATCCTAAATCATAGTATGACTTAGCCTCAGCCTCATAATTTGCTCTTTGCTGGGTCGCTGCCAGGTCAGGCGTAATAGTCGGCCTCGGTGTGGAAGTGGGCTTGGGGGTTTTTGTTGGCGTGGTTGTATTTGCAGGAGTAGATGTTGGTTTGGGAGTTTTAGTCGGAACAGGTGGCGCAGAGGTGGAACAGGCTGACGATACGAGAAGCAAAAGGAGTAAGGTAACTGATAATATAGGAAATGTGTTGTTGCGGTGCATAGTTCCTCCTTACAAAGGGCGTAATGTGAGCCGGATAGATGATAGATAATACACGGTGCCTTAGGATTTGGTAAGTGACCAATATCACTTGTCTAGGGTAATTTTCTTTCTCGCGGTCATTCAAAGAGCACGCGAACAGACCGAGAGCATAGGCTGAAAAATGGCTTACAGAGTGCCGCATAATCAACCAAACCTCGAATTTGAATTCAGCCTGCAAAATCATTCATAGAGTTTAGTTACGCATATTATGCGTGAGACAAGCGGTAGAATACAGACATTCACGTACTGGAGAAGAACATGCAACTTTCTGAAAATGTCCGGCGGCAGGTTTTGAAGTTTCAGCAGACCGAGATCACTGAGCATCACATCTACAAGCGTCTTTCCAAACGGATCAATTCCCCTGAAAACGCAAAAATCCTTAAACAGATCGCGGAGGATGAACTTGGTCATTATCACGGCTGGAAACACTATACGAACCAGGATATTGAACCGCGCTGGTTTTCCGTCTGGTTTTATTACATCATCAGTCTGGTCTTTGGATTCACGTTTGGCGTCAAGCTCATGGAAATGGGCGAAAAGACCGCCCAGGGAAATTATGCGGCGATCCGGGATGAAATCCCGGAAGCTGAAAAATATGAGCACGATGAGGATGTTCACGAAGAGCAGCTCATCAATATGCTGGATGAAGAGCGACTGCAATACGCAGGCTCGGTGGTCCTTGGACTCAACGACGCGCTCGTGGAATTGACCGGCGCTCTGGCGGGGCTGACGCTTGCCCTGCAAAACGTAAAGCTCATCGCCCTTTCAGGTCTCATCACAGGCATTGCTGCATCCATGTCCATGGCGGCGAGCGAGTATTTGTCCACGCGTTCCGAGGACACGAAAAAGCATCCTGTGCGCGCCGCCATCTACACGGGGATTGCCTATATCATCACGGTTGCCTTGCTTGTGCTGCCTTATCTCCTGATCGAAAACTATATTGTGGATTTGGCAATCGCCCTCACCACTTCCGTGATCATCATAGCTGTATTCAATTACTACATCTCGGTCGCAAAAGGTGAATCCTTCCGCGCGCGCTTTATCGAAATGGCGGGCATCAGCCTCGGCGTCGCAGCGTTCTCGTTCGTCATCGGATATTTCATCCGCAAGTGGCTGGGGATCGAAGTGTAATCCGCTGGTGGAGACGCAAGCAGCCGAAACCAGCCATAATAAGTGAACAAGAAATTCGATAATGTGGTCCCGATACGTGCTGAGAACAGCATTCAGCCCTACTCGACCACTGTTTGAAAACCATGAAAATTCTTACTGTTGACATCGGCACAGGCACGCAGGATATTTTCCTGTATGATTCCAATCTCGACATCGAGAACGGATTCAAACTGGTCCTACCCTCCCCCACCATGATGGTACATCGCCGCCTTAAGCAGATGCTGCACGCTTCGCGGCGGACTCCAATCCTGCTCACCGGACATCAAATGGGCGGCGGACCTTCCGCCTGGGCGATCGAGGAGTATGCCCGGGCAGGGATTCCAGTTTACATGACGCCCGACGCAGCGACGACCATTAATGATGAACTCGATAAGGTGGAAGCCTTGGGGATAAAAATAGTTTCGGAGGATGAAGCGAATGGTCTACTGTCTACGGTCCATCGTCTCGAATTGAAGGACTTTGACTTTCCCCTTATCTCCAGGACGTTTGAAGATTATGGCGTGTCATGGAAAGATTTGGGTGCAATTGCTGTTGCAGTGTTCGATCACGGCAACGCGCCTGCGGGTGTATCAGATCGTCAATTCCGCTTTGATTATCTGGACGAACGGATCCGCGCCAAAAATTCTCTTTCCTCTTTTGCATTTCTTTCTTCTCATATTCCCAGGATTATGACCCGCCTGGGAGCTGTCGCGAACTCGGCGGGCGAGTTGCCTTGTCCGCTGGTGGTGATGGATACTGCTCCCGCGGCAGTGTTGGGCGCTAACTTTGATCCTGTTGTTGCTCAACGCAAACAAAAAATCATCTGCAATGTGGGAAACTTTCATACGCTGGCGTTTCGCCTGGGCAAAAATGGAATCGAGGGAGTTTTCGAGCATCACACCGGAGAGATCGATTTGGAAAAACTCGAATCGTTGTTGCGACGGTTAGCCGACGGTTCTTTGAAACACGAAGATGTATTCAATGACATGGGGCACGGCGCGTTGATGTATTCGCAGGAGAAGATTGAATTTGGAAAAGATGATTTTGATGTTGTCGTAACCGGTCCACGCCGCTCGATGTTCAATCGTCAATCCAAAATCGAAAATCGTAAATCTCTCCGTCCTTATTTTGCCACGCCCTTCGGCGACATGATGATCGCGGGCTGTTTCGGTCTGCTCGCGGCGACAGCGGAGGTGATGCCTGATTTAACGGAGACCATTTACAGGTCGTTGCAAGGAGGGCGCGGACCTGGAGTCGCGCCGTGGGATAACCCTTCATAAAGGAGTCAAACATGAATCAGCATCTACATATCATTACATTAGGCGTGCAGGATTTCAAAAAATCCTTTGAGTTTTATTCAAACAATCTTGGATGGAAGCCCTCCTCCAACAGTAACGATGATATTGCATTCTTCCAGGCAGGTGGAGTAGTCTTCGCCATTTATCCACGTGAGAATCTGGCGGAGGATGCGGTCATTTCTCGAGAAGGAAGTGGATTTTCAGGATTCACTTTGGCATACAACGCACAAAGCGAAGCGGAAGTGGACGAGATCATCGCTGACTTGAAATCAAGAAGCGTGAAGATCGTCAAGGAACCGCAGAAAGTGTTTTGGGGCGGATACAGTTCCTATTTCGCCGACCCCGATGATTATCGCTGGGAAGTTGCATACAATCCATTCTTCTTATTCGACGAACAGGGAAATCTAAAATTGGATTAAGGAAGAATCAAATCGTAGCGTTGTTCTTTCAATGGTTTTCCAAAAGCATTGGACTCTTTTTCTTCTGTGAGCTGAAATCCAAGTCGCTTGTATAGGGATGCCGCAGCGTATAGCTCATGTGTTGTCCAAAGGTACGATTCCTTGTAGCCACACTTACGAAGGAAATCCATATAGAGATTTAAGAGTTGTGCGCCCAAACCAATCCCGCGATATTCCGGCTCAATGAGGAAGTAACGTAATTGCGCGGCATTGCCGCGATCCATCAATAACAGATAACCGATCATACGATCATGATGTTCGCAAGCCCAAATGCGACTTCGTTCGGGATTGTATTTCTCATAGAATTCACAAAGCCCCTTCGCCACATAACTCTCAAACTGGATGCCGTAGCTATATTCTTTCGAATACAACGCACCGTGCATATAGATGACATACCCCATATCGCCGGGACGAAGTTCAGTGCGGATCGAAATATCGTTCAACGATACTTTGTTCATTGAGTTTTCTCCAGCAAAACGCGGATTCCTTCCATATTCTTCAGCAGATCCTCCCGTTGCTCTTCAGATAGATCCACGATCAATTCGGAAATCAGAATATTTGAATTGTCATTTAGACTCGCAAATTCCCGTTTCCCCTTTTCGGTGGGGACGATAATCCGCAGACGAGCATCTTTTGACGAGTGCGTCTTCCTGATCAAGCCACGTTTTGTGAAGCTATCCAATATACGACTGAGATAACCTTCGTCTATGACGATCATTTCGCGAATCCTCTTGGCAGAGCAATCTTCAGTGTTGCAGATCTCATAGAGGACGCGTCCCTCGGTAAGCGAAAACGGACTGTCGAGGAAATGCTTGTCCAGCAGCCCAATGATGTTGGTGTAGAAACGGTTAAAGCTTCGAATCCGGTCGATCAATTCCTGGTTTGGTTTCATTTTTCTATCATATTCAAATTACTTGACTGTGTCAAGTAGTTTGAATTTTTTACCGTGTGAGTTAACGTGGACAATGATACTT
>JBGPNQ010000160.1:0-11149 GCA_041487615.1 Anaerolineae bacterium | reverse complement strand
GGTAACCACAGTACCTCATTATCCATCGGGTCAGGTAAGTTCGTCTTATAGAGGAAAGTGGATCCACAGATCCATAGAAAACGGGGTCAAAATCAGTCGTGTGTGGTTGCCGTCGGTGAAGCGATCCAATTTTGCATTTCGCCTTTTACAGTTCCTTTGTTACCAAGTCGGTGCTGTATATGCCGAATTCAATCAAAAATACGATGTTGTAATCGCCGCGAATCCCGGACTATGGATATGGCTGCCATTTGCATATTACGTAAGCTTCAGTCATAAACCCGCTTTATTTTCAGTGCACGATGTCTATCCAGATGTAGGCGTGACGCTGGGTGTATTCCGGAATAAGTTCATCATTAGTGTCATAGCGTGGCTCGAGCGTTATTGTCTAACTGGCTCCCGTGTTGTTCGAATTCTGTCAGAATCATTTAGACCTGGCCTTCGAAATCTGGGAACTCCTGACTCAAAAATGGCTTTGATTTATGACTGGGTCGATACAGATCTTATTCAACCGCTTTCGAAAAATAACCATTTCGCACAAGAAAATCAACTCGTTGATCGCTTTGTTGTATTGTATGCAGGGAATATAGGCCTTTCACAAGGTTTGGAGCACGTTTTGGCGGCAGCGGAACAGCTGGCTGGAGAAGCAGATATTCATTTCCTCTTTGTCGGTGATGGCCCAGGCCGTGCACAATTAATGACTCAAGTCCGTTCGCGCAAATTGACCAATGTTCGCTTCATCCCATTCCAGCCGCGTAGCCGACTACCAGAAGTTTTAGGAAGTGCCGATATCTCACTGGTTGTTCTACGAAAAGGGATTGGGACAGGTTCTTTACCTTCGAAGACCTTCTCCATTTTCGCCAGCGGGCGCCCCATAGTTGCAAGCGTCGATGAACAAAGTGAGACCTGGAAATTAATACAAAAAGCGCAGGCCGGTCTGTGTATTGAGCCTGAAAACCCACTGGAATTAGCTAAAGCAATCCTGATACTTAAGAATGACCAAAACTTGCGAGAACGACTTGGACAAAATGGTCGCATCTGGGCAGAGAAGAGGCATTCGCCACAATCTGCAACAATTCAATTCGAGGAATTACTAAATAAAACAATTGATCTGATGAAGTTTGAGGGGAATCTTTCAGATTGATACAAAGCATGCAAATCCTGGTTTGAGTCACTATATAAGGAGGTTGAAATGTCAAAGACAAAAATCCTCGTTACCGGTGCGGGGGGATTCATCGGTCATCACCTTGTGTCCTATCTTAAGAAGCAAGGATACTGGGTCAGGGGTGTGGATATTAAGTTCCCGGAGTTTTCTGAAATTGATGCAGATGAGTTTGAATTGCTTGATTTGCGCCGCTGGGATAATTGCCTTCAGGCAACACGGGGGGTTGAAGAAGTATATGGGTTGGCTGCCGACATGGGTGGTATGGGCTATATTTCCTTCAATAATGCCATCATACTACGCAACAACGCGCTGATAAATTTCCATACCTTGGAGGCGGCCCGCACGAATGGCATAAAAAGATATTTTTATACATCGTCAGCATGTGTCTATCCCGAATATCGCCAGATGGATGTGAATCTGGAGCCTTTGAAGGAGACAGACGCCTATCCGGCTCAACCTCAGGATGCATATGGTTGGGAAAAGCTAATCACCGAACGGCTATGTCTTGAGTACAGACAAGATTTTGGTATTGAAACACGGATTGTCCGTTTTCATAATATTTTTGGTCCAGAGGGAACCTGGGATGGTGGTCGAGAAAAAGCTCCCGCCGCCCTCTGCCGGAAAGTGGCGATTGCTAAACTCACCGGAAAATCTGAGATCGAGATTTGGGGAGATGGTGAGCAAACCAGATCATTCTGTTATATAGATGATTGTCTGAACGGCATTTACAAATTAATGCGCTCGGAATTTCGCGGGCCTCTAAACCTTGGACAGGATCGTTTAATATCCATTAATGGTTTGGCGGATTTGATTATGGATATTGCCGGTGTCAAATTAACCAGGAAACATGTGGAAGGACCTGAAGGTGTCCGCGGCCGAAACTCAGATAATGGTCTCTTGAAGAAGGTGTTGGCCTGGGAGCCAGAAATATCGCTTGAAGAGGGATTGAGGTATACCTATGGATGGATCGAAAACCAGGTAAAAGCGAATATTGAGTATTCTGCGCTTAGCGTCTAAGAGAGGTGCACGCATGAACCCAGAAACTTTCGCCGAATGGATGCGCCGACAAGGGCACCAGGTATATCGTACAGCCAGTAGTTACTGGTACGATGCCGGCCCGCGTGTACTTCAGGCATTTCCATACCATTGGCTGATCACTCCCGATAAGAAGGAAATCCGTGACCTGATGCTGGGACATGGAATTATCGCGTTACGCTATTCCACTCCGCTTGATTCTCCTGCCGGTATGGTGAGCTATCACATTATGCTGCAAATGCCCTATGGACTCGAAGGGTTGAAAACACAGACTCGCAATGGGATCAAGCGTGGCCTGGAGCAGTTTACTGTTGAACAGATCTCATTTGAAAGATTGGCGACGGCTGGATGGCCTTTGCAATATGACACTCTGGCCCGCCAGGATCGCCTGCGCAGCATGAATCAGAATCAATGGGAACGCCTTTGCCGTTCAGCAGAAGGTTTGCCAGGCTTCGAGACATGGGCGGCAACCGCGGGTGGAGAACTTGCCGGTGCGCTGATCATTTGCCGTATTGGCGATGTGTTCAGTGTTCCCTATGCAATGAGCCGCAGCTGTTGCTTAAAGGATCATGTCAACAACGCATTATTTTATTCGCTGAGTTGCAACATGCTAAACCGCGAAGGCGTGAGCAGCGTATTCTTTACAGTTCAATCCCTGGATGCACCGGACGATGTGGATGAATTCAAATTTCGCATGGGATTTGTGTCGAGAGTTGTACGACAGCGGGTGGATTTTCACCCTTTCATTCGTCCCTTCGTTACATCCGCGGTTCATCAGTGGGGCGAACGGCTGCTCAGGCGTGATGGGTCGAATCCATTCCTCGCAAAAGCTGAAGGGATGTTACATTTCCATATGGAGGGCAAGCGCCCACTTGCCGAACAGGTCTGGCCTGCATGCCTTGCTGGTCAAAAGGAAGTCATATCAAAGTGTGCCATACCGAATAAGGAGGGGCATCATGTTGAAGTTTGAAGGCTGTCAACTTCCCTGCGTCCCGAGATTTTCAATTGGGAGTGCCGAAGTCACAGAGAGATCATTCATCAAGCGTGTCAAGCGCCTGCTGGCAGTTCCATGGAACGGTTATGTAAAGCGATGGTTGAAACAGGCATACGGCATCTCTATGCGCTGGCGTGCGGACTCGTCCGGGCAAATGACCGCCAGTAACTTTTCCCCAGCTATTCCGTTCAAAACCGGAGATCTCATCAGGGTGCGAACTCGCGAGGAAATCAACTCCACCCTCGACCCATTCAAGGAATTAAAGGGCTGTGCATTTCTCCCGGAAATGTACCAATATTGTGGCACACAGCAGCGCGTGCTCAAATCGATGCAACGATTTATGGATGAACGTGATTACAAGCTCAAGAAAGTGCGCGGTGTACTCTTGCTGGAAAACGTGATCTGTAATGGGACCCCCACATTTGGTCCCTGTGATCGATGTTGTTTTCTGTTCTGGCGCGAGGAGTGGCTGGAGAAAATTACAGATGACTGAGAATCAAGGGAGGTAGGAATGACTCGTTTATTGTCTCATCGCAAAACGACCCGGAAGATCGATACCGAGTTTCTTCATTCGGTCGCTGGCAAAACGAATGGTTTCACAAAACGTGCTTTTGATATTATCGTGGCATTGTTTGGCTTAATTCTGCTTTTGCCAGTACTCATCCTTATTGCTGTTCTGATCAAGCGCGATTCCCCGGGGCCCATTTTTTACTGGGGACCACGCATTGGACGGAACGGCCGCGTCTTTAAGATGCTCAAATTCCGGACCATGTATGAAACCGCTGGAAGCTATAAAGGACCTCGCGTTACCTGCAAGGAAGATGACCGCATCACGCGATTCGGAAAATGGTTGCGCGATACCAAGCTAAATGAGCTCCCGCAATTCTGGAATGTGGTGATTGGTGACATGAGTTTGGTGGGGCCCAGACCTGAAGATCCATCCATCTCAAAGACTTGGCCAAGGGAAATTGCCCGCGAACTTCTTTCCGTCCGGCCCGGAATCACAAGTCCTGCTTCCATTACATATCGGGATGAGGAGAGCATGCTTCACGCCGGGGACGTCATGCGGAAATACCTGCATGAGTTAAGCCCCGATAAGATGCGGTTGGACCAGCTATATGTACGTTATCGTTCCCTCTGGCTCGATATCGATGTCATTTTTTGGACGGCATTTCTCTTGATTCCCAAAATCCGCGCCTATTCGCCTCCCGAACAGCTTCTATTTGTTGGCCCCATCTCCCGCCTGATACAGCGCTATGTAAGCTGGTTTATTTGGGATTTTTTGATTGTACTGGCCTCGATTGGAATTACAGGCGCTGCCGTGCGTCTATTTGGGCCTCTGAATATTGGCTGGTGGAGGGCGACTGAAATGGCGGTGGGATTCTCCACGATTTATACTTTCACCGGCATGGTCTTAAGAACAGATCGCATCAACTGGACCAAAGCCACCACATGGGAATCCGGCCGTCTTTGGGCAAGCTGGCTTATTACAACGATCACGCTGCTCGGTATCCATCGTTACCTGGGGTTTATGAGCCTGCGCGTCTTCGGTGTCATTCTTGTTGCTTCCATGCTTGCGTTTGTGGGGATCATTATTGTACGTTATCGCAGAAGATTGATCGATGGCCTTTTCAGCCGGATGTTGACCTATCGTCTGAATTCTCCAACTACTCGCGAACGCATCATTATTGTGGGCTCAGGCCGGACGGCAGAACATATTGCCTGGTTGATGGATCACCCAACGTATTCAGGGAAGTTCCAGGTGGTAGGTCTCATCGATGACGACCTTCGATCACAGGGAATGAGGATTTATGGTTCCAAGGTGATTGGCAGAACCTGCGATATACACAAAATAGTTCAACAACAGGATGTTGGTTTGATTATTCTTACAGATTTTCAGACTGCATCGTACAAGTACAAGGAATTACGTGAGCCGGCCAATTTCGAGCCAGCCAGGGTCGTTGTAGCGCCAGATATCTTCGGATCCCTGAGCGGTTTGGGCAATCCCTCAGCAAGCGATGTGGTTATCAGTGATTTGAATGATTTTCAATGTCAAAATTGTTTGGCCAGATATGCTGCATCGAATAATACAAGCGCGGATCTGCTTCAGATGCAAGAGTCACGTTAGCGTCAGAATGTGGCAGCTCTGTAACGTGATTGCCAATTTCCCGGCAGGCGCAAGCGGAAAACAAGATCCAACGGAAGAACAGGTAAAATGAGCGATTTTTGGATGAACAAAAAGGTTCTTGTGACTGGAGCAGGTGGTTTCATTGGGAGCCATCTCGTGGAAAAACTGGTTATGCTGGGTGCGTCCGTCCGGGCGTTTGTCCGCTACAATTCCCGCGGCGACCCGGGATTGCTGCGCCTCGCTTCGAAAGAAACAATGGCTACTGTGGACCTTGTCGGTGGGGAATTGCGAGATCCCGATGCTGTTCATAAGGCCGTTAGCGGCTGCCAATTCGTATTTCATCTAGGCGCACTGATTTCCATCCCTTATTCTTATCGTCATCCTGTTGAGGTAGCAGAGACGAATTTTATTGGAACGTTGAATGTATTGATGGCATGTAGAGACCTTCATGTGGAGCGTTTGATCCATACATCGACAAGTGAAGTTTACGGAACAGCGCAGCGGACTCCCATTGATGAGTCCCATCCGCTGCAGGGACAATCTCCTTATTCTGCCAGCAAGATTGGCGCAGACAAACTTGCTGAAAGTTTTTACTGCACGTATCAGTCACCAGTAGTAACGGTCCGACCGTTTAACACTTATGGACCACGCCAATCCGCACGCGCGGTCATTCCCACGATCATCACCCAGGCTTTGGCGAATCGTACAATCCATTTGGGCAATCTGGATGCCATACGCGATTTTACCTATGTTGATGATACGGTAAATGGTTTCATTTGTGCGGCGGCTGCGGAGACTGTTGAAGGTTGCATCTTTAACCTTGGGACCGGGACAGAGATAAACATCGGGGGTCTTGCAGAAAAGATCATTCAAAAAGTGGGCACCCAGGCAAAAATCGAGGTCGACCCGGAACGGATACGCCCTCAAAAGTCTGAAGTGCTGCGTCTCTTATCTGATAATTCTCTGGCGCGGGAGCGGCTCGGCTGGTTTCCATCCGTCAGCCTGGACGATGGGTTGAAAAAAACGATTGAGTGGGTTAAAGGAAATCTGAATGATTATCGAATCGGAATTTATGAACTGTAAAATGGAGGTGGTAGTATGAAAGCAGTTGTATTGGCAGGAGGGAAAGGTAGTCGGCTTGCACCTTATACCCAGATTTTACCGAAGCCATTGATGCCGATCAGTGACATGCCCATCCTTGAAGTCATATTGCATCAATTAAAGGCGGCAGGGATAAATGAAGTTGTCCTGACTGTCGGGCACTTGTCCGAGTTGCTTCGTGCCTTCTTTGGAAATGGAAATCAATTTGGGATTGATATCACATATAGCTATGAGGCATGTCCGCTCGGCACAGCAGGTCCGATTGCGCTTGTGGATGGATTGAATGAAACCTTTGTGGTCACGAATGGCGATGTGCTCACCACATTGAATTTGCGTGATCTGGTCCAGTTCCATCGAGAACAAGGTGCCATCGCAACGATTGCGGCCCATCATCGTCAGTCAAAGATCGATCTGGGTGTAATCAAGAAAGACGGAGACTGCTGGATTACAGGATATATCGAGAAACCAGTTTATGACTTCCTGGTCAGTATGGGAATCTATGTGTTCGAGCCAACGGTCCTTTCCTATATTGTCCCTGGGCAGTATCTTGATTTTCCCAACCTTGTGCAAAAACTGATCGCTGCCGGCGAAAAGGTAGCGGCTTACCAATTTGATGGCTATTGGGAAGATCTTGGACGACCGGACGATTACGGGCGCGCTTCACAGGATTTCGAAAAAATGCGTGCGCAATTCCTGACTGATGCTTGCGGAGGCTAGACCATGCAATGGCGAATACCACTCTCGGATATTGATTTTGGCTCAGAAGAGAGGAAAGCAGTCGATGATGTTTTGCAGAGCAAGTGGCTGACTATGGGATCAGTCACTCAGGAATTCGAACAGGCTTTTGCAGAATATGTGGGCGCAAAATATGCGATTGCCGTGACGAATGCGACCGCAGCGTTGCACCTGGCCTGTGTGGTGGCCGGTTTGGGACCAGGAGATGAAGCGATTGTCCCATCATTAACGTTCGTCGCGACCGCCAATGCCGTTCGTTATACAGGCGCGACTCCTGTTTTTGCCGACATCCTTGGCGAACAGGATCTGAACATTTCGTACCGCTCAATTGAACAAGCCATTACGGAACGAACGCGTGCCATCCTGATTGTGCATTATGGTGGTTATGCCTGTGATATGCCAATGATCATGGAACTGGCACGCAAGCATGATTTGAAGGTGGTCGAAGATGCAGCCCATGCAATTGGTTCCGAGCTGGATGGTCGAAAACTTGGAACCTGGGGCGATATGGGATGCTTCAGCTTTTTTTCGAACAAAAACATGACAACGGGTGAAGGAGGCATGATTGTCACGAATGAAGAGGAATTTTCAAGGAGACTGCATTTGCTTCGCTCACATGGGATGACTTCACTTACATGGGATCGTCACAAAGGTCATGCTTCCAGTTACGATGTTGTTGACCTGGGGTACAACTATCGCATCGATGAAATTCGTGCCGCCCTGGGATTGGTGCAACTCGGAAAGTTGGAATCGAATAATGAGCGTCGGCGTCGTCTCATGCAAGTGTATCGGGATGCTTTACAGGAATTGGCTCCTCAGGTGACCGTTCCCTTCGCACAACATGCGGGTATTTCTGCGGCTCACTTAATGCCAATGCTTCTGCCTGCGGGTTCGAACAAATTGAACTTTATGGAAAGCATGAAGGCACAAGGCATTCAGACCAGCTTTCACTACCCTCCTATCCATACATTTACAGCTTACAAGAGTAGCCGAAATAAAGTCGCACTACCTATCACAGAGCTTGTCGCCGAACGAGAAATCACTTTACCGTTATATCCCACCCTCCATGAGGATGACATTGTAACGGTGGTGCAGGCAACCGCAAGCGCACTTTGCCAGTTGGAGAATTAAATCATGGAAACCAAGGATCTTCTATTGCTGATGTGGCGGAGCGCTCGATTCCTGCTCGCGGGATTCGTACTTGGAGCAGCTCTGGGATTTGGCATTTCCAGGATTCAGACGCCCGTTTATGAAGCGAAGACCCAGATCCTTATTAGTCGGGCCCGCCAACAAAGTAACACAGATATGCTGCCACTCGGTGAAGACCAGTTGGTGTCCACGAATATCCAGTTGGCAAAAAGTCGGCCCGTTTTGGATGCTGCATCTTCCCAATTGGGAAGCCAGCTTAACGGCGAAAATATACAAGTCAGTGCAATCCCCAATACGTTGATCATTCAGATCAGAGTTCAGGATAGTGACCCTCAGCGAGCCGCAACGATTGCCAACACCCTGGTTCAGGTCCTGATTCAGCAAAATGAGGAGCTCGTGTCGTCACGATATACTGACTTTGAGAATAACCTGAATTCACAGATCGATCAACTCCAAAAACAGATCAGCGACCTGCAGAGCCAGATCAATTTGATAAACGATGCCAGTATTTCGGAACAGTTGGTACAGGTAGGCAAGGAGATCGACCAATTGAATTCTGAAATCACTTCGCTAGAAAATGAAATCAATGATTATCCGGTCATCTTGAACGATAAGCAGCGTACTGCTTTGGGACTGAAACAGGGACAACTCGAGCAAGTGCGCATGAGGTTAAGTCTTTATCAGCAGATTCAGACCAACCTGACCTTTATCGGAAAACCTGGACAGTCGGGCGTATCCCGTGACGACCCCCGCCTGGACAGTCTTCAATCCACATTGAATCTCTATCAGCAGCTTTATCTCAACCTGATCGATAGTCGCGAAACCATAAATCTGGATCGTGTGCAAAACACGCCTAACATTACGCAAATCGACCCGGCTACATCCCCAAAATCGCCGGTGCGTCCCCTGCCGTTGCTCTATGTGTTATTGGGAAGCGTAGTGGGACTGTGCCTGTCTGTCACGCTTATTCTGACTATTGATCACTTTGATGACACTCTTAGATCCTCACAGAAGGTGCAGGAGGTTCTTGGCGTTCCTATCATAGGTCAAATATCCGAGGCCCATTACGCAAATCAAAAGCATGCAGGATCATCTCTTGCAGCCCACGACAATTCTGTTCTTCTCAATGCATTTGGATCCCTACGGATCAATGTCACTCGTTTGATGCAGCAACAGTCTGTGAAAGTGATCCTGATTAGCAGCCCGAGTCGGGGGGATGGCAAGACGACGATTGCGGAGAATCTTGCCAGCGCGTTTGCGCTGTCTGGAAGGAAAGTGCTATTGGTCGATGCGGATCTTTATCATCCCCAATTGCACGCCAGACTCAAACTGGACGGTCAAAAGGGACTGACCAGTATTCTTGCGGATGGACTCGATTGGAAGGAAGTCGCGCAGAACTCTGGAAGAATGACCGTTATCCCTGGCGGTCCTCATACTTCCTCTTCAGCAATATTGCTGGAATCGGATGCAATGACCAGGCTGCTTGAAGATCTTCAAATGAATTCAGATGTGGTCATAATCGATGGACCGCCGCTATTTATGATGGATGCTCAAGTACTCGCCTCCAAAGTAGGCGGTATCGTACTGGTTGTCCGACAGGGTGATACCATCACCGCCGTTGCGCGTGCCATGCTGGATCAGCTCAACTTTATGGAAGCTAATGTGTTTGGTGCCGTATTAAATTGCGTTCCACAAAAACAGAGCTACTATTTTGATGAACGGATCGAGAACCTTGGCAAAAAAACAACGGAAACCCCAAAGCGAGCGAGTGCTCCCTGATTGGTATTTCCTCTACTCATAGTAGGGGAATCTTCTGCTGGTTTGGCCGGGATTGCCATGGATTAATTTCGTCTGCATGGCCCTTTTCTCACAGACGTAGGATGACAATTGTCACTAGCTGGCTAGTAACATTTGTACTTACTATATAGGTAACAATATGAGAGGTGGATTAAACGGTAACTAATCATTAATAACGTCGTCACGTTTCAGAATTGCCTTTCAATATTGAAAGGTGTCAAGATTTAGTGGTGCGGGGAACAACTACATATCTTCAACAACGTGGAAGCCATGAAACAGGGACCAGACTTGGTCGCTAAACCTTCATACTTGATTGTAACGAACGAAGGGAAATCCCTGCGGAGCTAATAGCGAAACCGGCCACATCGGCCGGTTTCTTTGTTTAATCGGACATTTATAATCTTTTTTCTTCTACATTGATGGAGGTTATATGAAGGGTAAGCAGAAGAGCTTTTTCAGCAACAATCAAGGCTGGAAATTTCCTTGTTGTCGATCAAGATTATGCACCGATATCGCTAAGAATTCTAATTATCGAAATCAGTAATTTCCATAAAAAACAACATGGACTCATTATTTCATAATTTCATAAACAAAATGAATGCTCGATTCACGATTCAGCTGGTGAATACACTTCCTTGGAGGAATAACATGCATACTAGAACTACCAAAACTCTGTTTGCAATCGGCGCTAGGACCATTTCTGTTTTGATGATCTTATCCATGCTTTTGTCAAGTGTTGGGGTGACGCCGGCCAGTGCAGCCTCACCTTCCACGATCAGTGGCAACGCTGGTGTGGCAGGAGCAACCATCACCTGGAATGGCAGCGGCAGCGGCTCTGACGGCTCGACGACCGCGGACGGCTCGGGGAACTACTCGTTCCAGGTCACATACTCTGTATGGTGGTCTGGTACAGTGACACCCTCGAAGGCCGGCTATACCTTCTCGCCTTCCAGTAGAACCTACAACTTCCTCACTTCCAACCAAACCAATCAGAACTACACTGCCACGCCAGTCACGTACACGATCAGCGGCAGCACCGGAACGGCTG
>JBGPNQ010000159.1:0-11155 GCA_041487615.1 Anaerolineae bacterium | reverse complement strand
GAATGGATCACAAACGCAGACAGCCGTCGTTCAACGGGGAGATTTGACCGTCTCCGCCAGCGGAACAGGCACGCTCATCGCCCAGACCGACGCGTCCTTCGGCTTTGACACCGGTGGACAGGTCACGGATGTCTATGCAAAGGTTGGAGATCAGCTTAAAGCGGGACAAGTCCTCGCAAAAATGGACGACACCCTGGCCCAAATGAAATATGCAGAAGCTCAACAAGCACTACAGGAGCTTTACTCGGCTGCCTCCATCGCGTCTGTTGAACAGGAAATCGCGACCGCGCAGGATACAGCATCCCATGCACGCGAATGGCTGGCATATCTGATCAGCCCAGAGGTGTTGGAAGCGGAGGAGAATCTGGCAATTGGCGGACAAAACCTTGCGGACGCACAGGTGCAGGCAAAAGCCAGTCCATCGGATGCTGCGAACCAGGCTGTAAAGGAAAAAGAACAGGCGGTTGCTTATTTGCAGGATAAGTTAACTCAGGCACAGACATATTATAAGGATACGTACCTTCCAGAGAAATTCGGAAATTATGAAAACATCGGCAGCAGACGTTTTCCGCACCTGGTCCTTGCAACCTATATTGATCCCTCTACCGGTAAGGAATTGCCGGATATTAGCGCACCCTCTGCCGATGATGTTGCCATTGCGCGCAACAACTACATCCAGGCCCAGGAAACCGTCAAAGAAGGGAAAGTGTATCTGGAAGTATTGAAGACAGGCGAGATTCCGGACGATGCAACCAGCACAAAAATAACCACACTTTATGAAGCGCAGCTTGCAGTCGAAAACGCCAAATCTGCGCTGGGTGCAATGCAACTGGTCGCTCCTATTAGCGGGACAGTCACATCACTCGATCTAAATGTTGGTGAACAGGCAGGCACTTCGTCCGTGATCACCATTTCTCAATTAAGCCAGCCTTATACATTGGATGTGTATATCAACGAAGCGGATTGGAGCATCGCTCAAGTGGGAAACAAAGTAAATGTCACATTTGATTTGCTTCCCGGGCAAACCTACACCGGCGCGGTGACACTGGTCTACCCGGAACTGAATCCATCGTTTGAAGCCGCGCTCGTCCATCTCCACGTGCAACTGGACTCAAGCATGAGCCAGGAACTGCCCGCGGGAACGGGAGCAACTGTGGATGTCGTCGGAGGCGAAGCGAAGGGTGCCGTGCTGGTCTCAGTAAATGCCATCCATAAAGGTGATGATGGCAAGCTCTATGTAACAGTCATCCAAAATGGACGGAAGATGGAACGTGAGATCGCGATCGGTTTGCAGAATGGTACGTACGCCGAGGTCAAATCCGGACTCGAAACCGGCCAGATCGTGGCGACGAAATAAAGGGAAAGGATCGCTGTGAGAGGAAATACTCGTAAACGCCTGACAGGTAGATGGACGCTCCTGTCATTCATCGCTCTGGCAATTTTCGCGGGAGGTGCGATTTATTATTACTCCAGGACGCAGATGAGCAATCAAGAGAATGTGATTAAGACATCCACCATCGATACGGGAGACATCATCCTTTCCGCAACGGGATTGGGCACTCTTGTTCCAAAGGAGGAAGTCTCCTTTGGCTTCAAAAACAGTGGACAGGTCAGTGACGTTCTCGTGAGTCTCGGAGATCAAGTACAAGCCGGTCAGGTGTTGGCGCGTCTCGAAAGCAAAACTCTTCAATTGAAATATAAACAGGCCGAGGCGAATCTCGCCGCGTTGAGCTCGCCCTCCGAAATTGCCAGGGCCGCTCAAGCCATGCAGGATGCAAAGGAAAGTTTTGCCAAAGCAAGGGATGATCTGCAATATTTGATCGGCTCCGATATGTTGGTTGCAGAGGAGGAAGTGGCCACTGCACAACAGGATTTGGAAGTGGCAAAGTCTGCACTGGAGCAGAACGCATCCGATGCAAATAAACAAAAGGCATCCCAAGCGGAAGCAACTCTGAAGAAAGCTGAAGATACACTTGCGTACGCATACTACAATTACTCCAACACCTATACCCTGCAAACATTCACTTATCCGATTCGCAACGACAATGGCATCACGATTCGCAGACAGCTCTTTGCTCCAACAAATTCGGAAATCGATGCTGCACGCGCCGCTTACCAGATTGCAGCCGCGAATTTGAGTGACGCACAGAATTATCTGGATGTGTTGAACGGAGTCCAAGAAACAGATGCAGTCCCCTCTAGCAGCACAACCTCCATCACGGAAGCGAAACTCGCCCTGGACTCCGCCAGGTCTGATCTCGATGGGACAGAATTGATCGCTCCGATTAGCGGGACGATTACATCGCTCAACTTGAACGACGGTCAAGATGTGAGGACATCCGCGGTGGTCAGCATCTCCAATATGAATCAGCCTTATAGGATCGATACATCTCTCGATGAAACCGATTGGGACAAGGCCAAGGTTGGATATTCCGCAACTGTGACCTTTGATCTGCTCCCGAATGAAAATTATTCAGGAAAAATCGTCCAAGTCTATCCAAAACTTGATGCGACATCAGGTACGTCGATGGTACATATCCTGGTGCAATTAGATAAATCGACCCGTGTAAACCTGCCCGCAGGTTCCACGGCAAGTGTGGATGTGACCGGAGGCGAAGCGCTCAATGTCCTACTCGTACCCATCTCTGCATTGAAGGAAGTAGGACCTGGAAAGTATGTTGTTTACATCATGCAGAACAATCAGCCTGTCCAACAGGAAGTTAAGATCGGACTGCAGGATATTCTCTTTGCGGAAGTGAAATCAGGCTTGAAAAAAGGCGACATGGTATTGACCGATGCAGGGACGATCAATCAATAACGGATAAGTTATGACAATGAAGAAATCCAACAGATTCTCAACTAAAGCCGTACGAATTGTGGGGGTCATCCTTGTCGCCGCAGGTTTGATCGGGGCAGCCTATTTCGGCTATAAGCGTTTTGCTACATCCCAAGCGACTACGGCCGAGGAAAGTCCGCTGCAAACAGCCAGGGCGACAATCGGTGAAATGACCCTATCTGCCAACGGCACTGGAACAGTGATACCGGCGGCGGAATCCAGTTTCGGTTTCAATACCACAGGTCAGGTGAGTGTTATCAACGTAAAAGTCGGCGACAAGGTGGAAGCGGGTCAGGTATTGGCGCAACTCGAGGATGCGGATGCAAAGATAGGACTTGCCAAAGCACAGGAGGCGATGAATGCGCTGACATCCGCAGAGGCGATTGCTACTGCAAAGCAAACACTTGCAAACGCCGAGACAGATTTTGCCACGGCAAAAGAGGCACTTGCATTTCTGATCAGTCCCGAGGTCCTCTACTGGGAGGAGAGAGTTGCCGAGCGCGGGCAGACTCTCGTCGATGCACAAACCGCCTACCAAACAGTCACATCTGATGCCGCAAAACAAAAGATGATGGGGGCCGATACTTCCTTGAAGTATGCGGAAGATGAATTGACTTATTTCCAAAAATACTATGTTGCGACCTACGTGCCCAAAAACTTCACACAGTATCGGACCAGGCACTTCCGCGGTCAGACAATAACCGAAGTGATCCAGGTCACAGATGAGTTGACTGGGGGAAAATCCGATTTGATCTACGCCCCCACCGAAGGCGAGATCGGCATGGCACGCTCGAAATACGATCTTGCCAAGGCCACGATTGCCGAAGCACAGACCTATCTGGATGTTTTGAACGGTGCGAACATCCCTGAGGGAGCGACCGGTTCAAATCTGGTGACCTATATTCAAACCAGGCACGCACTCGAAACGGCCGAACACAACTTGAACGCCACAAAGCTGATCGCTCCCATCAGCGGGACGGTGACCGCACTCGACATCAATGTTGGGGATTTGGTAAGTGGAGATCCTGTAGTCACAATTTCCAATCTGGAGCAGCCGTATTCATTTGACGCATTTTTGGATGCAAAAGATTGGGGCCAGGTCAAAATTGGATACGAAGTGGACGTGAACTTCGATATTATCCCCGACCAGGCTTTCACCGGCGTGGTCACCAATGTTTATCCCATATTGGATACGACATCCTCAAAGTCGGCATTGATACACATCACCGCAATCTTAAGCGACGCAATTCCGTACGCACTCCCGGCCGGTGCAGCAGCCTCCGTGGATGTGGTCGGTGGACGGGCAAGGAATGCCGTACTTGTACCGGTCGAAGCTTTGCACAAGATCGACGATGGGCGCTATACATTGTTTGTTATGCAAAATGGAAAACTGCGCTTGCGTGTTGTGGAAGTAGGACTGCAGGACCTGACAAAAGCAGAAATACTTTCCGGGTTGAAGGCCGGTGATATCGTGACAACCGGCCTGGTCGAGACGAAATAAGGAAATAAACGTCCCGAAGGATTCTTCGGAAGGAGAGTCCGGTGCTCAAACCTTCGGGACGGTTTGTAATAATTGATAAGGATCATGCTATGAAGAAAATGTTATCTGGAAAAATCCGCTGGCTCATTCTAGGCATCGCCGTCTTGGCAATCGCCGGAGGCGCGGCATTCTACTATGTACAGTCTACGAAAGCCAGCGCAACCACGACGGCGGAAAAGCCACTTCAAACTTCAACTGCCTTCCGCGGCAATATTGTTCTGTATGCCAACGGGACGGGAACGCTGGCACCGTCAAATGAGGCCAGTTTCGGCTTTGGCACCAGCGGACAGATCACTAAATTGGGTGTAAAAATTGGCGATACCGTGGAAGCGGGGCAGGTCATCGGTCAGATCGATAACGCCGATGTCCTGGCAGCCTATAAACAGGCAAAGCGCAACCTCGACGATCTCACAACACCCGCTTCCGTTGCAGCAGCAAAGAAATCCGTTGCAGATGCCGAAGTTGCGATCTACAACGCGAAGCAGAATTTGGAATACCTGATCAGTTCAGATGTCTACTACTGGGAAGGTCAGGTGGCAACAGCCCAGGAAACACTCAAGGCAGCGCAGGTAGATGGAGGCACAAGTCCCACCACCGAACAGAAAAATAAGATCGACGCAGCTACAGCATCCTTAACTCGAGCGGAGACCAACCTCCAGGCGGCGCACCTCAAATACGTCAATGAATATGCCCCTGCCACATTCAGCTATACCGTCACCGATGAAACAACCGGTGAAACACATACAGAGGTTGTGCCTCCATCAGATGCAGAAGTTGCAGCCGCCCGTGCTACTTATGAACTTGCCATTGAAACACAGAAGGAGTCCCAGGCCTATCTCGACATGCTCAATGGAAGTGCATTGCCGGAAAATGTCCCCGGCAGTAGTTTAACTACATTAGTGGAAGCTCAGAACGCGTTACAAACTGCTGAAGAAAGCCTGAAGGCGACACAACTCATCTCCCCCATTAGCGGTACCGTGACGGATGTCACCGCCAGCGTCGGAGATTACGTGACCGCCTCTTCCATCATTACAGTTGCAGATTTGAGTCAGCCGTACACCATCGATACATATTTCGATGCAGAGGAGTGGTCCGCGGTACAGGCCGGTTACGACACAGAGATCGTATTCGATATTTTGCCGGACGATACGTTTACGGGTACGGTGACGTTGGTGTATCCCGGACTCGATACTTCTTCCAATTCATCTCTCGTTCATGCGATTGTCAAATTGAAGGACACGGTCGACCAGAAATTGCCCAGCGGCACATCTGCTGCAGTGGATGTGATCAGCGGCAAGGCACAGGACGCGGTGCTTGTACCCGTGGAGGCATTACATAAGATCGACGACGGACGATATACCCTTTTCGTCATGCAGAACGGCTCACCCCGGCTTCGAGTTGTGG
The DNA here is from genome assembly GCA_041487615.1 of Anaerolineae bacterium. Taxonomy (GTDB): domain Bacteria; phylum Chloroflexota; class Anaerolineae; order Anaerolineales; family Villigracilaceae; genus Defluviilinea. Next base: position 5,375 of record JBGPNQ010000159.1, on the reverse strand, counting down.
ATGTGGGATTGCAGGACATCACCTACGCTGAGATCAAATCGGGACTGCAGGCCGGCGAAGTGGTAACGACCGGAATTGTGGAGACGCAATAATGAACGATAAAACGATCATTGAAACAATTGACCTGACCAAGGTCTATGGCATGGGCGATGCAACTGTATCGGCGCTTGACGGCGTAAGCCTTGAGATCAAAGCTGGTGAATTCGTCGCCATCATGGGACCCTCCGGTTCCGGTAAAAGCACGCTGATGCACATTTTGGGATGTCTCTCCCGCCCTACATCCGGGCAGTACATCCTGGATGGACAGGACATCAGCGATATGAGTAAAAAAGATCTCGCCACTGTCCGCAATCAGAAACTGGGATTTGTCTTTCAAGCCTACAACCTGCTCCCACGGACGGACGCCCTTCGCAATGTCATGATGCCGCTGCTCTATGATCGCAATCGTCATCTGAGCGATGAGGAAGGCGAGCAGAAGGCCCTTAAGATGCTGGAGTTGGTGGGTCTGGCTGATCGTACACACCATCAGCCACAGGAACTCTCCGGCGGACAGCAGCAACGCGTCGCCATCGCACGAGCGCTGATCAATGATCCAGTACTCATTATTGCAGATGAACCGACAGGCAACCTCGATAGCAAGTCAGGACGCGAGATCTTAAAACTGCTGGCAGATCTACATCATCAAGGTGTCACCATCGTAATAGTGACGCACGATCCGATTACCGCTGAATTCACTCAACGTGTCATTCATCTCGCGGACGGAAAGATAGACCAGATCAAACACAACGGACATACGCCCGTAGTAACAGCTTCGCGAAGCACCCCTGCGGGGTCAGCCGTTAACGATTGACGACTGAAGTCGCCACTACAGAGAGAGAAATATGAAACTTACAGAAGTCATTCGAATTGCCTGGGAAGCGATCGTGAAAAACAAAGTCCGTTCCTTCCTGACCACACTGGGAATCATCATCGGTGTATCGGCGGTCATTATCATGGTCGCCATCAGCGCAGGGACGGAAGCCACAATTCAGGAGCAGATCACCAGCCTCGGCTCGAACCTGCTATTTGTCCAATCCAGTTTTGGACGCGGCGGACCTCCGGGCAGCAACCGTTCCGGCGGATTGGTCTTCGACGATGCGGCGGCCATCGCTGACGGTGTTCCCGGCGTCAAAGCGGTGATCGTGGAACAACAAGCCTCAGAAACGATCAAATATAACGGCACCACTCTTGAAGATGTCGTCGTCCTTGGCAGCACAGCGGATTTTCCATCCGTGCGCGATATGAACGTGGCACAGGGACGCTATTTCAACGTTACAGATGTGAATCGCAAACAAAAAGTTGCCGTGCTGGGTTCAACTCTCGCCACTGAGTTGTTCGGCACCACAAATCCGATCGGACAGGTCCTCACTGTTGGGACGACAAAGCTCACCGTCATCGGTGTCATGGCAACAAAGGGAACGGTCGGCGAAGTGGATTACGACTCCCGTGTCTATACTCCCATCACGGTTGTCTTTCAAAAATTCACACCTTCATTTTTTGCGCGCATCGTCGGTGATAGTGTCCGCTTGTTGTATGTGGAAGTGGAAGATGGGGCGAATCTCGATGACGTGACTACCCAGATCGAGATCCTTCTGGCAAAACGCCACAATGTAAACCTCGATTCTCTGGACTTTACTGTTACGAGTCAACAAGACATCATCAGCACGCGCGAATCAACCACGGCGGCTTTTCGATCCTTGTTGGCCTGGGTTGCAGGCGTTTCGCTCATCGTAGGAGGCATCGGCATTATGAACATCATGCTGGTCAGTGTTACCGAGCGGACGCGCGAGATCGGCATTCGTCAGGCCATCGGTGCGACTCCGGATGATATCCGCATGCAGTTCCTGGCTGAGGCGTTATTGCTCAGCATCATCGGCGGATTGATCGGTATGGGAGTCGGGATCGGCGGCGCCCTGCTGTTCGGCTCCCTGAGCGAGATGCGGACGGTGATCGTCCCAAGTTCCATTTTGCTGGCATTCTTCTCCGCGGCAAGTGTCGGCGCGTTCTTCGGTTTTTATCCCGCCAACAAAGCCGCGCAGTTGGATCCCATTGAAGCACTCCGATATGAATAAGAGGAACTCGACATGAACAAAACAACATTCTTACTGGTTCTGATACTCTCGTTGATCCTGACCGCTTGCGGTGGCAACGCAGCAAACTCAGCCGGTCCCGCTTCGGGTACCCAGAGCGGATCCAATACTGGTGGATTATCCGCACCAGTGCAGGTCGCGATCGGCATCATCAAACTGGACGAGACCGAGGATGCAGTGACGGCCAAGCAAGCCGGCGAACTTCTTCCGCTTTGGGAGACTCTGCGCGACTTATATACCAGCGACACGGCTGCAAATCAGGAAATCGAAGCATTGGTTGCTCAGATCCAGGAAACAATGACGGAGAAACAAACACAGGCCATTACCACGATGAATTTGACCCGCCAGGATATGTTCTCCATCATGCAGTCACAAGGAGGACTCACATTCAACGGCGGACAAAATGGAAATGCTCAAAATGGCAACTCATCCAACAACAATAATAACCGCAGGAACTTCGGTGGAGGTGGATTCCCCGGCGGTAATCCGCCAGATGGTGGAGGAGTGCCGGGCGGAGGCGGCTTCTTCCAGCAGGGGCAGGGATCACGCACACAGTCTAATAGCTCGACACAAAACAGCAACAGGCCGGTGACTGTAAATCCCAACCGTATTCCCGCTCCGCTGATTCAGGCAGTGATTGAATATCTCAAAAAGAAGGCTGGCCCATAAAGGCGTTGGTATACTGAGAAAAGGAAAGCAAACATTATGTCGAAAACAATCATGGTCGTGGACGATGAAAAGAGGCTGGTCTCGCTGGTGGAAAGCTATTTGACACAGGAGGGCTATCGCGTGGTGAGCGCATACAACGGCAAAGAGGCGCTGACCGTAGCGCGCCGCGAAAAACCGGATCTGATCGTCCTCGACGTGATGATGCCCGAAATGGACGGTTATGAGTTCATGCGCAAGCATCGCGCCGACAGTAATACTCCCGTCATCCTGCTTACGGCGCGCGTGGACGATGAAGAAAAAGTGATCGGGTTGGAAGTGGGCGCAGACGATTACATGACCAAACCCTTCCGTCCGCGCGAACTGGTTGCGCGTGTACGCGCCGTCCTGCGGCGCGCCGGAGAGGTCAAGCCTGAAGCCCGGGTTTTGAAAGCTGCAGATATTGTCCTGGACCGCGATGGACGAACGGTCAAGGTTGCCGGAGAATTCATTGACCTGACGCCTTCTGAATTCGATATCCTCACCGCGCTGATGTCTTCCCCTGGGCGCGTGTATTCGCGGCTTGACCTCCTGGATATTATTCAAGGTGTGCGTTATGAAGGCTACGAACGCACGATCGATACACACGTCAAGAACCTGCGCGGCAAGATCGAGTCAGATCCGCGCGAGCCCAATTATGTCGAGACTGTGTATGGCGTGGGCTACCGTTTCAAAAGGGAATGACCGATGCGTTCCATCACTTCCAAGCTCATTCTTGCATTTCTCAGCATCGGTATTGTCAGCGTAACGATCATCTTTATTACCGCGCGTTGGAATACACGCCAGGAATTTATCCGCTTCCTATCCGATCAGACGCGGACCGACATCGTTGCAGAACTTACCAACTACTATGCAGAGAATGGGACCTGGGTGGGCGCCGAGATCATCTGGTATCAGCCAAATGGGCATATGCCACCGGGCATGGGACCGCCTCGCAGGATGCCATTTACCTTAACGGATCAAAATGGCCGGGTGCTCGTTCCCAATGAAAGATATCATGTTGGGGATACGGTGCCTTCGTCCGATCTAAAAAACGGCGTTGCGATCACCCAAAACGACAAAATCGTGGGCGTGCTCGTCCCCATGCCTGTGCAGTTCCAGGGACAGCCGCGCGAAGTGGAATTCATCGAGCGCATCAATATGACCCTGCTTTATGGTGCGTTGATCGGCGCGGTGATTGCATTGCTATTGGGGGTATTTCTTTCACGCACGCTTACCCGTCCGATACGGGAACTTACGCAGGCGACGCATGCCGTCGCAGAAGGCGATCTCTCGCAGCAGGTGCCGATCCGTTCCAGGGATGAATTGGGCGAATTGGCACAGGCATTCAACAAAATGAGTGCGCAGCTTTTGCGTTCGGTCAATGCCCGCAAACAGATGACGGCCGATATTGCACACGAACTGCGCACACCGCTCAGCTTGATCCTGGGTCATGCGGAGGCTGTCCATGACGGAGTCCTGCCGCCCACGCACGAAAACTTCGAGATCATCCGCGAAGAAGCAACGCGTCTTGAACATCTGGTCAATGATCTGCGCATCCTGTCGCTTGCAGATGCCGGTGAATTAAGCATTCAATTACAGACCATCGAACCGCAGCGACTCATCCATGAAGTGGCGTCGCTCTATCAATATCAGGCTCAGCGTAAGAACATCACCTTCGAATTGGATGTGCCTGCGACTCTTCCAAATATCGAGGTGGATCCCGGACGAATGACCCAGGTCCTCACGAATATTTTGGACAACGCCCTGCGCCACACGCCCGAAGGCGGACGCATCATCCTGGCCGCGCAGGAAGTCGATGACATGGTCGAACTCTCCGTGCAGGATAGTGGACCCGGATTAAGCATCGAGGATATCGATCGCATCTTCGAGCGCTTCTACCGGGCAGACGCCTCCCGTCAGCGCGAGGATGGCGGTTCCGGACTGGGCTTGGCCATCGCCAGATCCATTGTACAGGCTCACGGCGGGCAACTCTGGGCTGAGAGTGAAACGGGGTCTGGATTGAAGGTTAGGATTCGATTGCCGAAAAAGCCCGTAATCTGAACCTTTACAATTTCTACATAGTTTTCACACGGCTTCTTTATGAAACTCTGTTAAAGTTAGGCTAACAAAACGAAAGGAAACTCAACAATGAAAAAAGTTCTTCTCAGCCTGCTTGCCGTTGTACTAATTCTTGGTGCCCTGGGCGCGGCAGGATTTGCAGGTTATCAATTTGGGTATCGACAAGGCACGTTATCCGCATCCAATGGGAATGCTCAAGTCATTCCGCGCGACCGGGACTTTAACTTTGGTCCTGGCGGCATGCCCATGCAACATTTTGGCTTCAATCGTGGATTTGGTCCGCGTGGCTTCGGTATGATGAACCGCGGCATGGGCTTCGGATTCTTCTCACCATTCATGTTCCTGGCGCGGATCGTGTTCTGGGGTCTCATCCTCTGGGCGATCTATATGCTGGTCGCGCGCAGCGGCTGGCGTCTGACGAGACAGGCGGCTGCAACTCCATCCACACCTATTCCGCCCGCTGCACCTGATGAACCAAAG
>JBGPNQ010000158.1:0-11177 GCA_041487615.1 Anaerolineae bacterium | reverse complement strand
ATGTGCGGCGTACGGCTGGTCGCTACAGACTTGAAAGAATCTGTCGGTGAACAAGTCTCATTCCCACCGGCCTCATCAGAGGCTGAACCACTGCCGAGCTCTTCGCCAGCCCAATTTGAAGGCGAACGGCGCGACGTCTCTGTGGTCCTGACCGATCTAACGGACTCGACCAACCTGTTGGAAAAAGTGGGAACCGAGGGTTGGGTCGAATTGATGAATCACATCCTCCATATTTTGGAATCGGAAATCTACCGATTTGGCGGCGAGGTAAGCCAGTTCCGTGGTGATGGTTTGGTCGCCTTTTTTGGCGCAACATCAGCACATGAGGATGACCCTGAAAGGGCAGTTTTGGCCGCTTTGGCGATGCAACTCGCATTCGATCACTATTTGCGCGAACTGACTCAACCGGAGACAAAGGAATTGCAGTTGCGGGTGGGGGTGAACACCGGGGAAGTAATTGTTGCCAGCAGTACCGACCGGAATCAGTGGGAAGAGACAGCCATGGGCATGGCTGTGGCGATTGCATCCCGCATGGAGACTGCGGCAGAACCCGGCACGGTTTTGGTGAGTGAGCATACGTATCGGCACATACATTCTCAATTTGATTGGTTGGAATTGGGCGAGATTGCAGTCAAAGGTATGAGTCAGCCGATCTCTGTTTATCGTCCTATGAACCATATCTCAGATACGGAACATTTTTCTTACGGAGAGATTTTCCCCGAGGCAATGCCTCGCATTGGTCGCGAAACTGAATTCCATACTCTCACGCAGAGCGTCGAGGGACTCTTTCAGGGACGTGGATGTGTTGTCACACTCACGAGTGAAAAGGGAGGTGGCAAAACCTTCCTGTTGAATGAATTGCAGCAGGACTTTGCTCATCGTGAAGCGTTACTCGCAGAGACGCAAATAAACTCCTCGGAGCCGAAAGAAAACCCTTTGGAATGGGCGCGTGGCCGCTGTCGATCCTACAATCAACGCTGGCCGTATTCTTTGTGGCTGGATCTGTTTCGCGACTGGTTGGAGATCCGTACAGATGAAACGAAGGATGAAAAGAGCACCACGCTACGCCATCGCGCAAAGATAGTATGGCAGGAGAATTTCGATGAACACTATCCTTATCTGGCGACGTTCCTGGGGTTTCCTCTCGAAAAGGAGTATTCGGAAAAGGTGCAGCATTTGGATGGAGAGGGCTTAAGACGGCAATGTTTTTTGGCAGTGCGAAAATGGATTGAGGCCGCGAGTCGCAAGAATCCTCTTGTGCTGGTTTTTTCAGACCTACAGTGGGTGGACGATTCATCTCTGGAACTCTTAAAGTATTGTCTGCCGATTTGCGATAACGAACCCGTAATGTTTCTGTTCTCATTCCGTTCGGAGCCAGACCAGCCCATTGGAAACTTTCCTCATTATTTGGATACCGAATATCCGCATCGCTTGATCAACGTGAATCTGCCACCTCTCACAGAAGAACAAGGCTGGCAGTTGATCAATCATCTGATTGGACCAGAGACCTTGCCCAGGGAAACCGGTGATCTGATCCTTCGTAATGCCGAAGGGAATCCCTATTACATTCTGGAACTAATTCGCACTTTGATCGATAACGGTGTCCTGGTGCAAATGGAGGACGGAACTACGTGGCACTTAAGGCGTACCGTTACAACCCTCGACTTACCGGACAGCCTTCACCGTCTGCTGCTGGCACGCATGGATCGCCTATCGTCACAACAGAAACTGGTGTTGCAGGTCGCGTCGGTGGTCGGTTCCGTATTTTGGATGCATATGTTGCAGTCCCTGCTGGATGAGACACAAACTTTGCAAAAAGATATCACCATTCTTCAGCGCAATCAATTCATCCAGGAACGAGGTCGTGTCCCTGAATTGGGTATGCAATATTTCTTCAAATCACCTCTCCTGCGCGAAACAGCCTACGATAGTTTACTCAGCACTCAAAAATCCATGTATCATCTCAAGATCGCTGAGTACATTGAGACGAATATCAACTCCGATGTGCTGGAAGATTACGACGGAATCCTTGCTTATCACTATCGTGGTGCAGGCAACTCGAAAAAGGAATTGTTCTATACGTTCCTGGCTGCGGAAAAGGCACGTCGCATTTACGCCAATATGGAAGCGCTCCAGTTGTATACGCGGGCAATTGAATTATTGGGACTGTTGGAAACTGACCGATCTTCAAGCGATCTACTCCGACCCATTCAAACACAGCGATTTGAAGTGCTGATGGGACGACGCGCCGTCGATCTAGATCTCGGCAATATGTCGGCTGCGCGGGACGATACACAGGCGCTTCTGGCCCTGGCGTATCAAATGGCAGACGACCGTACATGGTTGATTGATGCCCTGCTGGCAAATGCAGAGTTTCCTGCCAATACTCGTGAAGAACTGAGACCAGGTTTACGTATGGCCGAGCAAGCCCTGGATCTGTCGCGGCAAGTGTATGATCAACGCCGTGAACTCGCCAGCCTGATGAGTGTGGCGAGAATTCGTTTGAGTCTTCGTGAGTCAGATTCACTATCAATGGCCGAAGAGGCTTTAGCGCTGGCACGTCAATTGGGTGATCTGTCTTCGGAAGTGAGCATCCTCCTGCGAATTGGTAACGCCTATGGCATGGATAATGTTTCGCGCAGTCGCGAATATTTGGAAGCTGCACTGGTCCGGTCTGAATCACTGAACGATAAAAGGATCGAAATCCTTTTGCTCGAAACACTTGGACGACAATTTGAACGCGAAGGAGATTACTATCGCCAGTTGACCCAGTATGAACAGAAGCGCTTGAAACTGAGCCGTGAGATCGGCAATCGCTACGTGGAGGGACAGGCCCTGATGTTCTGCGGACAGATCGAAGGGTTGTACCTTGGCGATTACGAATCCGGTTTGAAGCTGGAAAGAGAAGTGCTGCAAATTTGGGAGCCTATTACAGGACGCCTTTTCCCATTACTGCGTATTGCACAGATGCTGACAGCGCAAGGCAATTATCTGGAGGCGTTGACGGCACTGGATACAGCACGTCCCCTGGGTGACAAAGTAGTCATGGACATCGGGCGCGCGGGCCTGGGGATGGTGGCGATCATTCTTTCCAATGCCCTGGATGAAGAACCGCGTTTATGGCAAGCCTTGAACCTGGTGAATCAGATCCAGCAGATGACTACCGATAATATGGTATCGCAGCAATACCGTATGGCCGCAGCTTGTGAGGCATCAGATACGCATTTGAGGCTGGCGCGCCATTTCAGGGAACGCAACCAAAATGAATGTTCGAAACACCTCGCACAGGCCCTCGAGTCATCGCAAAATGCATTTGCCTTGTATCAACATTTTGGCTTTGTGCAGATCGTGGAGTGTACCAGCGAAGAGATTCTTTACCGACACGCACTGGCGCTCCAGGCAAACGAGCGGTTATCCGAAGCATCTACTTTTCTCGAACGCGCCTATAAGGAAATGATGCGTAAGCACAGCCTGATCCCGCAAGACAGCCCGTTTCAGAAGACATTCCTTGAAAACATTCAATTGCATGCGGCTATTCAAACGGAATATGTTCAGCGCTTAACAGCCAATTCCACCGCGCAAGAATCATAACCATCCCGCACTAAAATTGCGATATCAATGATCCCAAACCAGCAGACTTTCACACGAAACCGCCTGACATGGCTGGCATATTCCATGCTGGCTTATATTGGCTTTTCCCAGGCAATTCTCGGCCCGCTCATGCCGTTCCTGCGCAATGAACTTGACCTGAATTACACGCTGGGCGGTTTGCTGCCGGCCGCGATTGCCTGCGGATTGATCTTGACCGGTCTTTCAGGTGGCTGGCTGGCCCGGCATGTCAGCCGCCACGTTCTATTTTGGACTGGAGGCACTGGCTTGGCGATTGGCATCGTTGTGTTGAGCTTGAGCCATCAATTCGGGTTGGTACTGCTGTCGATTCTGGGCATGGGTTTGGGCGGTTCGCTTGCCCAGGTGATGATTCAAGCCATTCTCTCGGATCAGCATGGGGAAAAACGTGCCATCGCCCTGACCGAGGCCAATGTCGCGGCCAGCCTGAGCGGGACATTCACGCCGCTGGTGATCGGAGCATTGCAGCGAGCTGGCATCGACTGGCGCGCGATTTCAATCCTGACGGTTCTGCTCCTTGCACTGGTCGTGATCGGTTTTCGGCGCGAAGCCATTCCCGACAGTGTCCAGGCTGCACCTGAACAGAACGGAGCAATAGGCGCTTTGCCGTTCGCTTTTTGGCTTTATTGGGTTGTCCTCTTTTTGATGGTAGCCGCAGAGATGACACTTACTGTGTGGACAACCGATTTTTTCATCAGTGTTGTGGGATTAAGTCGGGCAAATGCAGTTCTGGCTTTTGGCGCGCTTCCAGCGGCCATGCTCACCGGACGACTCGCCGGCAGCCGTCTGACCCGCCGCTGGCCCAGCATCACGCTTTTGTTTATCACTCTCGGCCTGACTTTGGTCGGCTTCCCACTCTTTTGGCTGGCGCGTGTTCCGGCACTCAATATCCTGGGATTGTTCATCACAGGACTGGGAATCGCGAACCAATATCCGCTGACCATGTCCATTGCAGTGGGGCTTGCCAGGGAAAAAACGAACCAGGCCAGCGCCCGCGTCACACTTGCCGTGGGTATGGCCCTGTTAAGTGCGCCGCTCTTCCTGGGTTGGCTTGCGGACCGCTTGAGTCTGCAAATTGCGTTTGGGACGGTCATGGTATTGATGGTTGCTGCCACGACTGTGGTCACTTTGAACGATCGCTTCTTTTTGAAAGGTAGAGCAACCATTCCGCTTGAGGATTGAACAACCCTATGCTCCAAACACTCCGAAAAATTGACTCACTCATTGGTACAACTCTGGGCGACAGCGTCAAGGTCATGTTCTGGGTTTTTGCCTCCACGGCGCTAATTGTTTGCCTGGCGTATCAAATCCAGGCGGCCTCGTTTCCTTTTCAATTGGACTATGGTGAGGCGCCGCTGGTCGATCAGGCCATTCGTCTTGCAGCTGGTCAAAATATATACCGAGCAACTCTTTCAACCCCTCCGTATACGGTCTCGAATTATCCTCCCGCGTACGTTTCAATACTTGCGATTAGCGCCAAATTCCTGGGTTCCGCTGCGACATTTGTGATCGGGCGATTTCTGTCCATACTTTCCATTTGGCTGGCGAGTCTTTGTGTGACATTGATTGTTTACACCGCGACACGTGATCTCTTTGCAGCAGGCTCGGCCGGGGCTATATTGCTTGCCTTCCCTTATGTTGTGACCTGGTCTCCTCTTCTTCGGATCGACTCGCTGGCACTTGCTCTTAGCCTGGCAGGAGTAGCCGCTTTGGTGGCCCAGCCCACATCGAATCGTCGCCTGATCACGGCATCGTTATTACTGGTTGCCGCCATTTATACGCGGCAATCCTATGCTCTCGCCGCACCGTTTGCCGGTTTTATATGGCTATTCTCGCATGAAAAGCGAAAAGCGCTTTTTCTGGCACTACTGGTGGGTGGCTCCAGCCTGATCCTTTTTTTGATTCTCAACGGGGTAACTCACGGCGGTTTCTATTTCAATATTGTGACCGCGAATGTCAATGAATTCAAAATGGATAATTTGAAATTTCACTGGGACCGCCTTCGCCAGATCGCCTTGATCTTCTTGATATTTGGAGGGATCTCGCTCCTTCTCATCAAACGCATCAATCCACTGTGGACGCTCGCCGCTCCGTATCTCTTTGGCGCGTTGATATCTGCTGCGACCATCGGCAAGATTGGCTCGAACGTCAATTATCTGCTTGAGCTTTGTGCAGCTCTCAGTATTGCCGCAGGAGTTGTGATCGCCACAAGCCAAAAGCATTTACCTGTTGAGAGCCTGCGTGCCCTGATCGTAATCGCGCTGGCTCTGGGCGTCGCACGAATGGTCCATTTCACTTTACGTGATTACACCGGCGATTTGTTGGATCGGCGGAGATCGGTTGCTGAGCTTGGCGATCTATTTTCGCTCATTGCCAAAACGCCGGGTGACATTTTGATGGATGAATATACAGGGATGCTCACCCTCCAGGGACGGCCGCTCGCCATCCAACCCTTTGAAGTGACCCAACTGGCCTGGGCAGGAAAGTGGGATCAAACTGCCCTTCTCAATAGTATTCACAACAGGGAATATGCGGCTATCATTGTGTACGATAAACCCTGGGCAAACGAACGCTGGACACAGGAGATGTTCGATGCCATAAATAAGTCGTATCGGATTTCGAATATCATAGCAAATAACAAGGTTTATACACCTTATCAGGAAAAAACAATTGAAGTTTTGCAAGCCTGTCCCGGCGCAGTCTGGAAACTACCAAGTGACGGGACACTGGGTTTACAGATGAAGGATGGCGCCATGGACTTCTTTGGCCGCGGAAATGCCGGCAAAATCCCGGTCCATGCTGTTGCTGACGGATTGCTCACCCGCCTGCCGGATTGGTCCGATGCTGTTGCCGTCAAACACACGGATCCATTGCACCCGGATGTCAACGTTTGGTCATACTATAGTGGTATGGCGGCCGCGAATGGAATCGACTCATATGTGAGCGAGGATTTTCCACCGGGTTCCGAAAACATTCCGGTAAAAGCCGGACAGATCATCGGTTATCAGGGAATGTGGAGCGGCAGGCCGCAATGGGCAATGTGGACGCATGTACATTTTGCGATGGTCGATGTTGATGGGCAGGCTTCATTTCCACAGGACGTTGCCGCCGCCAACTTACTTGACCCGCTGCGTTATCTGGGTTTGACGCTTGATGCTGCGAATCAAAATATACAGGTGTTGAGGTGTAATCAACCATGATCCGTGTAGAACATCTGACAAAAGTTTATCAACGCGTGAAACGCCAGGAAGGTCTGCTCGGGGGACTGCGCACACTCTTTAGTACAGAATATGAGACAACCCGCGCCGTGGATGATATTTCATTCCACATTGAGGAAGGCGAGCTGGTTGGTTATATCGGACCAAACGGCGCCGGCAAATCGACGTCCATCAAGATGTTGTGCGGCATCCTGGTGCCCACCAGTGGAGAGATCAAGGTCAACGGGCTGGTGCCGCACAAGGAGCGCATGGTAAATGCGCGGCAGATTGGCGCGGTCTTCGGACAGAAAACGCAATTATGGTGGGATGTGCCGGTCATCGAAAGCCTGCGCCTGTTCCGTGATATGTACAAAGTGCCGGAAGCGCAGTTCAAGCACAATTTGAATCTATTCAACGAATTGCTTGACCTGCATGAGTTTCAAAACACACCGGTGCGACAGTTGAGCCTGGGTCAACGCCTGCGCGCAGACCTGGCGGCCGCGCTGCTCCACAACCCGCGCCTGCTGTTTTTGGATGAACCCATGATCGGCGTGGATGTGGTGGTGAAGGAACGCATGCGCACCTTCATCAGGGAGATCAACCACGACCGGAAGGTGACCATCCTGCTCACCACGCACGACATGACCGATATCGAAAAAGTCTGCTCGCGCATTATGATCATCGACCACGGGCATATCGTCTATGACGGGAATATCGAGCAGATGCGCGCTCAATATGGAACACAACGAAGGCTGGTGGTGGAGTTTGAGGAAGAAGTCCCCGATTTCTCGGTGCCCTATGCCACGCTGACAAAAACGGAAGGCAGGAAGAAATGGTTTGCCTTCAATCGCTTCGAGACAAACCCTTCCACATTGATCGCCTACGTCAGCGCCCAGTACCCCATCCTTGACCTGGCGGTGGAGGAGCCTGAGATCGAAGCCATCGTGAGGACCATCTACCAACAACTGCCCGCCTCCGTGGAGAAGGCAGAGAGATGAAAATTTTCTGGGCATTCACTCGTCAGGCGTTTCAATACGCATCTGTGTATCGCTTCAATTTCTTCGTGGAGATCCTGCTGACCTTCCTGCGGATGTATGGCATCTATTGGGTGTGGAGGATCCTCTATACTCAGAAGCCAGGCGCCTTCGGCGTGGACATGAAGCAGATGGTCACGTACGGTGTGCTGGGCATGGCCATGCAGATCTTCGTCTGGTCGCGCGTGCAATGGTATATGGCGAGTCAGGTGAAATCGGGAGCCATTGACACCGATCTGATGAAGCCTCTTGATTTCCATATCCATATGCTGGCACGCAGTGTCGGCGAGACGATCATCGGTGGTTCATTGGCCCTGCCTTCCCTGGTCGTCTCGTACTTTATTCTGGGTGTGAGCCTGCCCGCGGATATTTGGACAGCTGTGGCATTTTTCATCAGCCTTGCTTTGGGATTTCTGGTGATCTTCCATCTCAATTTTATGCTGGGATCGCTGGCGGTGCTGACGCTCGACATCCGCCATATCAGCTGGGCATATAACAGCATTGTGCGCTTCTTCGGAGGGCAGCTTGTGCCTCTGTGGCTGTTCCCGCCAGCCCTGGCTGCCGTCGCCAATATCCTGCCATTCCAAAGCACCTTTTCCATCCCCATGTCCATCTACATTGGCAGGATATTGGGAGTGGATGTCTTTAGGGCGCTCGCTTTCCAATTCAGTTGGATGGTGGCATTGGTGGTGTGCAGTCGCCTGTTGTGGACATGGGCGCATCGTCGCCTCGTCGTACAGGGAGGTTGAGTCATGGAAGCGCTGCGCCTCTACATTCGGCTGGTCCGTATCTCGATGCAGGCGCGTCTGCAATATCGGGCTGATTTCATAATGGGCGCCTTCAGCGTCATTGCGCTCAACGTCATGAACCTTGCGTTGATCGGCATTATCGTCTACCGCTTCGTGGAGTTGAACGGCTGGAACATCTGGCAGCTTTTCTTCCTGTATTGCCTGTGGCTATTGGGACATAGCCTTTATAGTCTGTTCTTCTGGCATTTCTGGGATCTGGAGGAAGATCTGATTCGCGGAACGTTCGACCAGTTCCTGCTGCGCCCTGCAAGCGTCTTCATTCAATACATCGGACGCGAAGTGCAGTACATCGGTTTTGCGGATATGTTCGTTGCGATCGTCGGGGTGGGACTGGCGTATGTCAAACTTGATCTGCACTGGAGCCTGGGCCTGTGGCTCTTCCTGCCGGTTGTGGTCATTTCGGGGACCATGATCGAAATGACGTTGAACTTGATGGTGGCATGTATCTCGTTCTGGACGGGACGCTCGAGCATCGCACTGGATATGATCATGGAGTTCAACATGCTGGTGCAACATTATCCGATCGACATCTTCAGTGCCTGGTTCCGCATCGTCGTGACCGGACTGCTGCCTGTGGCATTTATGAATTACTATCCGGCACTGATCTTGTTGGGGAAGATCGAAAAAACCGCCGTCCCCGGGATAGGGTTCTTATCCCCCGTTGTTGCCCTGGTGCTTGTAGGGCTAACTTCCATTGTGTGGCATTTTGCCATGCGCCGCTATTCCAGTTCGGGAGGATAACGGAACAAACTATCCATGTGGAAGCGCCAACGACGGAACCAACCCGCAGTCCACGAATGAGCCGCCGATCTTTATGTCGTAAATTCAAAAGGAAACCAAATGAAACTCCAACGTCATCCCGCCAACCCTCTTTTGTATCCAGACCCTGTATCCGATTGGGAAACCTACAATGTTTTCAATCCCTCGGTCATTTATCACAACGGACTCTTCCACATGCACTATCGCGCCCAGGGCTTGGACTGGATCAGCCGCATCGGTTATGCGGTCAGCTCGGATGGCATTCATTGGAACCGTCTGCGCCAGCCGGTACTTTCCCCACAGGATGTATCCGATGCGCGCGGTGTCGAAGATCCGCGCGTGACCGAGATCGATGGGCGGTTTTACATCTGCTATACAGCCTTCAGCCGCGCGGTTCCTGAAGGCACCAAGGCCACTCATTCAGGTGGTGGTGTCACGCCAATGATTGCGGTCAGTGACAACCTCGTCACATGGGAACGCCTCGGCCCGATCGTGCGCGGAGAGGATAATAAGGATCACGTGCTTTTCCCGCGCCGCATCAATGGACGCTACGTTGCACTTCACCGCCGTCCACCGCAGGTATGGCTCGCGGAAAGCGATGATCTGCTCCACTGGCCCGAAGAGCGGATGCGCCCCATCTTTGGTCCGCGCCCGGAAAATGCCTGGGAAAAGAAACGCGTGGGCGGCAACGGTGTTCCCATCGAAACCGAACACGGCTGGTTGATGTTGTATCACGGCTACAATAACCGACACATATATCGGCTCGGTGTGTGCCTGCTTGATCTGGAAGATCCGTCCCGAGTGATCAAACGTCCGAAGCAGTTCATTTTTGAGCCCAGCGAATTATGGGAATTGAAGGGGGATGTGCCGAATGTCGTATTCTCATGTGCCAATCCAGTAGTGGATGACACGGTATATGTTTACTACGGCGGCGCGGATCATGTCATTGGTCTCGCCACCTGCTCACTGAAGGAATTACTCGATTTCGCACTTAACGGATAAAGAAATATGACGGAACTCTGGCTCCTCTCGGAAGAATCGTTCGACCCGAAAAAGCAGCATCACAAAGAAACGGTTTTTACCATCGGCAATGGTTATCTATCCACGCGCGGCGCATTCGAGGAGGGTTACCCGAAGGACCACCGGGCCACATTCATCCATGGCGTCTTTGATGAAGCGCCGATCGTTTTCACGGAACTCGCCAATTCACCTGATTGGCTGCCGATTCAAGTCTACTTGAATGGCGAACGCTTTTCTTTGGACTCTGGAAAGATCGAGTCCTTTCAAAGGACGCTTGACCTCCGTACGGGATTACTGATGCGCGTCCTGCGGTGGCGTTCTCCCTCAGGGATGGGTGCTACATTGACCTTCGAGCGTTTCGCCTCATTGGCAGATGAACACATGCTCTATATTCGTTGCCGTGTGATGCCAGAGTTTGCGGGTACCGTTGAATTCCGCGCCGCCTTGAACGGCAATATGCATAATGAGGGATTGGTTCACTTTGAATGGGTAAGCCAGGGGGATCGTGATGGCATCCTTTTTTTGCAGAATCGCACGCGCCGCTCTGGCATCGAGATAGTCAATGCGATGCAGATCACATCCATTTCTGGATACGAAACCATGAGCGAGGATTGGGATGTAGAAAATGTGCCAACTCGCCTGGTCCGGTTTGAGGCGTTACCTGGAAAGGAAGTGGGGATCGAGAAACATGTTGCAGTCTTCACATCACGCGATGTTGAGTTAAGCGAAGT
>JBGPNQ010000157.1:0-11186 GCA_041487615.1 Anaerolineae bacterium | reverse complement strand
ATAAAGTTGTAGTCCGCGATACTGCTAAGGTTTATCAAGACGCTGTCTTTTCCTCCGGCGATCACATTCCGTTCCGTGTCTGTTGTTCCGCCGATAAAGTTGTGATAAGCGCCTGCTCCTAAACTAATAAACCAGGTGGAAAGAGGAAACGCTTTCTTTTCTGTTGCGTCCACGCCAATCGAGTTGCCGATCACGATCACATCTGATGTTCCAAAGATAACAACTCTACCATTGATGACATTTCCCTCCCCAGGCCTGGTTCCACCTATTCTGTTATATGGGAGGCCCACAACAATAGTACTATCATCACCCAAGGGAACTATTCCGCTGGCATCTGTGCCGATAAAATTGCTTATGACTTCATTATAGGAACTGCCCTCGTCATCGAAACCAATGGACCCAACGATAACATTGCCCTCAATGCGGTTGTTGGAGGATGCCCCTCCTATTTCGATAGACCGGTTACCTGGTTTTCCTAGCCTTTTTTGCCCCGTGACATCAATGCCAATGTAATTGCCGACAATGAGATTGTTTGAAGCTAGTTTCGTACCGATTTCTCCTTCGCTATTTCCACTGATTACATTGCCTTCGCCCAGAGGCGCCTCACCGCGTGATCTATCCCCGCCAATAATGTTATGTTCTTGCTGTAGGGCTATACCGCTGGCAGGGAAATATAGGATTTGGAGTCCCTTGATAACATTGTTGTTCGAAAGGATGTTGAGGCCATAAGTTCCTTTGGGGGCCTTGCTGCCATCCAGAATAACCCCAGCGTGACTTGCGTCAATGGTGACGCCACCTTCGCCGCCCATAACCAATGCAGTGGTGACGTAAATCGTGGCCGGGGTTTTAGGCGGGAAGACTTTAGGGTCGAAGTTGATGGTGTCGCCGGTCCGAGCCTTTTGCAAGCACGCGTAGAGAGTGCCGGGACCGCTGTCCGCTGTGCTGGTGACTGTACATATATTGCCCGTAGAGGACTGAGGCAAAGCCGGTATATTGATGGGCGATGATAGTTTCTGAAAACTAACTGACTGATACTGACCAGCTGTGAATAGGTATGGCATAGTCATCCCGCCAGGAATTGATATGGGAGAAGTAGCTTGCGAGAAACTTTCCAAAGGTGGAATGTTATACTGTGCATTCGCAAGCCAGCCTTGATAGGCGACAGGTGCATCATTGATGGCTGATGATTGTTCAACAGGCTGGATTATAAAGAGTCCGCCCTCTCCATCCGCGACATAGACAAGCCCCTTGTCCACGACCACCCACGAGGCGAGACCGGGCAAACGGAGTTCGCCGACCAGTTTGAGGTGCACGGGGTCTGTCACATCCAATTCCAGTAGGCCCGCGGCGCTATCGGCGACGAAGAGCCTATTTCCATCAACGGCCAGTGACCGCGCGCTACCACCTTGGCTATGTGCTGAAAGCGGAACAGGGAATGAGCCAAGCCCCTTGGGATGCTTCGGGTCGGAGATGTCCAATACCTTCACCATATCGCTGTACAAAATGTAAGCATATGGCGAGACTACTGCCACATCTGAAACCGAATCTCCTTGGGGATTCTTCCCGCCGGGCGGCTGTTCATTGAAGACTCCCAAAAGGGCAGGCTGCTTGGGATTCGAAACATCAATCGTGTAGAGACCAGCTTCTGAGACGGCGAGATATGCTATATTCCCAACGACCTCCACACCACTGGCTGTTGGGCTACCCACAATTGGACTTTCAGTTGTCTGTATGAAGCTGAGCTCATGAGGCACAAGAGGATCAGAGATGTCTAGTAATGAGAGGCCCCATTCACCAGCATTATAAAGAGTGGTTCCCTGAATGATCATATTGCGGGCGTTCATGTAGATGACATCTCCCGATGAATCAGTCCCGCTTTGGAAAGTTGTAATTCCAGTGTGTCCTATCAAAGGCTGGGGAGGAGAAGCTTTGGGGTGGAATGGATCGGATACATCCACGGCATAGAGGTTTGGTGGCTGCTTGGATTTCCTATCGAAGTCTGTTCCCAAATAAACAGTAGTGCCGGAGACAGCCGCTGTCTTAGGAGGCAAGTCTGTAGCAAGAGTCGCTACCTCACGCGGATGGGTGAAGTCTGCTAAATCGATTACCCGAAAACCATAATCCCGGGCGGCAATGTAAGCATGCCCATTGGCTACCGCTACAGCCTGGGCATAGCCCATAGGACTGTACAGACCCACGCGACGAGGCTCGGTTGGCGCGGAGACATCCACAATATGGATGCCCAGATGAGTATCTGCCACATAGACAGTGTTGCCACTGACAGCCAAATGCCCAGAGTGACCATTCGGCGTTGGAAAACTTCCAACCTCCATGACCTTCGACTTGTCTGCAACATTCAGCACGCGCAGACCGCCAGAGGCGTCTGCTATGTAGAGCATATCTCCAACTGTGACTACATCCATTGCCCAGCCTGGGGTATCGTATGATCCGATGCTCTTGGGCTGTGTTGGGTTGGAAACATCCAGCACTTGTAAACCTTCCCAGCCATCTGCAATGTAAATGCTTGATCCCGATTTGGTAATTTCATAAGCATAGCCGGGTGTGTCATAACTGCTTACTGCTTTAGGGCGCGCCGGATTCGATACATCGGCAATCAGCAACCCAGCACCAGCCGCAGCAACATAGGCGTATCCGCCTTCAATCGCTACGTCGAAGGCGTAATTGAGTTTGTAGACTGCTGAAACTTCAACTGGGTGAGTGCGGTCAGCAATATCTAGCACGCGCAACCCATCGGGGCCATCTGCAACGTAGGCGTATTTACCCTCAACAGCCACACTTTCGGCGTAACCGGAAGACTTGCAATTTCCGATCGTCGTTGGGTGAGCAGGGTCGGAAATGTTAAGGATATACATGCCAGCGCCGCCAGCGGCTACAAATGCAGTATTCCCGAATATTTCAACATCGCGCACTGCTGCGCCGAAAGGTTCGCTCGATCCCACTTCACGAGGAGCGTCAGGGGTAGATATATCGAGAACCATCAACCTCGACCCGACTCCAACATAGGCATAGTTCCCTGCTACTGCAACGGCCTGGGTCGGGCCGCCAATCTGGCCCACAATCTGGAGCGGCCCTAATGCAGAATTGGGAGTCGGCAGTGGCACCAGGGTAGGTGTTGAACTGGGTATCGCTGCCTGTGTGGATATGGCCGTGGTCGTTACGGGAGTGTTTGCGGGAACGGTTGGTGCCGTGCCCTGAGACTGACAGCTCGAGAGCACAAGGCTAATCACAATGATCAGTTGCTTTAGGAAAGTGCGGTTGAACATAACTCCTCCTGCGGATGGAGCCTTCACAGCGTTGGGCCAACCGCTACTTATACAACGACCATATAACCGATTGTGGGTAGCCAACCTCGCCGCTTAATCGCCTAAATCATTCAGGACGTTAGGCGGCTACAAATTACTAAAGAATGTTGAATAGATTATAGCATGCTGATTGGGCTCGCCAATTATCAAGAGTTAATCAGCTGTTCTCACAACGAACGGCCCTCAACCAAGGCCTGCGCTTCCAGCCATAAGCGAAAATGCCTATCAGCGAACAGGGGATTTAGCGCTATGGTTTTGAAAGTCATTCATCTATACTGGTCACAACAGGAAATATACAATGAGCGCTTTACTCCCCTTTTTGGCTCTCGATCAAACCTGTGAACAGGTTCAAGTTTGGGTCAATCAACAGCTGACCGATGCTGGTTTTCGCGTCGTGCAAACATTCGACCTGCATGTGGCTCGCCTGGCTCATTCCGACTGTCCCTGCCCGCACCACGGAACGGATGATTGTAATTGTCAGATGGTCGTTCTTCTTGTTTATCAAAAGAAGGGTGATCCCGTTACACTGGTCATTCACGGACAGGATGACAGAACCTGGCTGTCGCTCGCAAATCCGACGGGACAAAATACCAACCATCATTTGGAAATGCTTGTCCGACGCACCCTCACCCCGCGCATACCCCGTGCGCTCGAACCCTCCGAGGTGACTTATGAAGCCCAATCAACAATCTGATATCGTCCGCCGTTTGCATTGTGCAGTAGGACATTTGAATGCTGTTATCGATATGGCGGAAGCAGGTCGGCCCTGTGAACACGTGATTCATCAACTTGCCGCGGTTGAAGCTGCCATACACGCGGCTGGAACAAAAGTGATTATTTGCGAGGCTCAAGCCAGCCAATCCATCATTTTGGAAAGTTCATCTCCCAAACAACGGATCACTGAATTGAAGCGGCTCCAAGCTTTGTACACGATTTTTCTCCAATATCCAAAACATCAAATTGAGGTTTCTCATGAGTAACAATCTTTCTGAAATATCTTTGCCCATTTCGGGTATGACTTGCGCCTCCTGTGTTTCACACGTGGAAGACGCGCTCAAGGAATTGCGAGGCGTCTCGAACGTGACCGTCAACCTGGCAACCAACAAAGCGAATCTTTCCTATGACCCGCAACGCGTCAAACTGGACGATATGCGACGCGCCGTAGACGATGTGGGCTACACCGTAACAACCGCCGAACAGACCCTCGATGTACGAGGTATGACCTGCGCCTCCTGCGTCGACCATGTGGAGGGCGCGCTCAAGGAATTGCGGGGCGTACAGGATGCGGTCGTCAACTTGGGACTCAATACAGCGCGTGTGACTTATATCCCCGGCGTGGTTTCCGTCTCTAGCATGAAGCGCGCCGTGCGTGAAGTTGGCTATGAAGCGCGGGAACGCAGTGAAGGCACAGATGCCCTCGACCGCGAACGCCAGGCGCGTGAGAACGAGATCAAAATTCAGGGTCGCAATCTAGTCATTGCGGGAACGATTGGACTGGTCGTCATGATCGGCACATTCTATGACATGCTTGGTCCGCTCAAAGTCTTTGTTCCAGTCTGGCTTTCTTATAAGTGGGTCATTGGTTTGTTGACCACACCGATTGTCTTTGGACCTGGACGTCAATTCTTCTCCAATTCATGGCGCGGACTCAAGCATGGCGTCACCGATATGAACCTGCTCTACGCAACCGGTATCGGTGCGGCATATGGGATCGCAGTGATCAACACTGTATTTCCTAAAGCCGGCTTCGGCGGCGAAGGCGCGACCTTCTTTGAGAGTGCGGCGCTCCTCACTGGTTTCATCATCCTTGGCCGCTGGCTCGAAGCGTTGACGCGGGGAAGAACGTCAGAGGCGATTCGTAAATTGATGAAGCTCCAGCCCAAAGTCGCGCGCGTGATGCGGAATGATAAAGAGGAGGAAATTTCTGCAGACGAGGTCGAACTTGGGGATGTGATCCTGGTGCGCCCCGGCGAATCCATCGCAGTGGATGGTCAGGTGTTCGAAGGATATTCAGCAGTGGACGAGTCTATGCTTACTGGCGAAAGTCTGCCAGTGGAAAAGAAGTCTGGCGATCCAGTGATTGGCGGGACGCTTAACAAGACCGGCGCGTTCAAGTTCAAAGCTACACGAGTTGGCAAGGACACTTCGTTGGCGCAGATTATCAAACTGGTTGAGGATGCGCAAGCCAGCAAAGCGCCAATTCAAAAATTGGCTGACTGGGTGGCAGGACATTTTATTTTGGGTGTGCATTTGCTGGCGGTGGTTGTGTTCCTCTTCTGGTTCTTCTTTGGCTATCAGATGTTCTTCGACCCGAATTCGAGTTTCATACTCTCACCGTACAAGCTGGGTGAGATTGGCGTATTTGGGTTCTCCTTATTGTTGAGTGTAACTGTCCTGGTTATATCCTGCCCTTGCGCGGTAGGATTGGCCACTCCGTCCGCGATGATGGCTGGTACTGGTAAGGGCGCAGAATTTGGT
This sequence comes from Anaerolineae bacterium, assembly GCA_041487615.1. Classification (GTDB taxonomy): domain Bacteria; phylum Chloroflexota; class Anaerolineae; order Anaerolineales; family Villigracilaceae; genus Defluviilinea. Next base: position 5,385 of record JBGPNQ010000157.1, on the reverse strand, counting down.
GTGCTCTTCAAAGGCGCCGAAGCTATCGAGAACACCAGTAAATTGCAGACGATTGTGTTTGACAAGACTGGCACTCTAACCAAGGGCGAGCCGTCGGTGACGGATGTGGTTGCTGGTAATCAAGCATCAGTAAATGATAATCAGTTGTTGAGATTTGCGGCCATCGCCGAGAAAAATTCTGAACATCCATTGGGTGAAGCAATCGTGTATGGCGCGGAGAGTCGCGGCTTGCAGGTTGATGGACCCGATTCGTTCAACTCCATTCCAGGTCATGGTGTAGAAGCGAAAATTGAGGGAACCGACATTTTGCTTGGCAATCGCAAACTGATGAAAGAACGCGGCGTGGATTTCTCGGCAATGTTGACACAAGCCGAGGCGCTGGAAGTTGATGGCAAGACCGTCATGTTTGTAGCTGTCGACGCCAAACCAGCTGGTCTGATTGCTGTTGCCGATACACTCAAGGAATATTCGATCGAAGCCATTAAACATCTGCACAAACTCGGTCTCGAAGTTGTCATGATTACCGGTGATAACCGGCGCACAGCGGATGCCATTGCAAGGCAGGTTGGGATTGATCACGTACTGGCGGAAGTTCTGCCGCAGGACAAGGCACAAGAAGTTAAGAAGCTTCAGGCGCAAGGTAAAAAGGTAGCGATGGTTGGCGACGGTGTCAACGACGCACCCGCGCTGGCACAGGCTGAAGTCGGTATGGCGATTGGCTCTGGTACCGATGTAGCCAAAGAAACCGGCGACATAATCTTGATAAAGGATGATATCCGCAATGTGGTGGTGGCGCTGGAAGTAGCCAAGGCTACCATGCGCAAGGTTAAGCAGAATCTGTTTTGGGCTTTCTTCTATAACACGCTGGGAATTCCATTGGGTGCCGGTCTCTTCTATGCCTTTGCTTCGGTTGTTATCAGTCCCGAACTGGCTGGCTTGATGATGGCTGTCAGTTCCATCTCTGTGACGCTCAATACCCTGATGTTGAAAGGCTTCGAGCCATCTTTTGGACACGGCCACAAACCAACACAGAGCATTGGCTCTGCACAGCTGCGAGCAACTTCAACCGCCATTGGAAACGATTGAATATCTTTCATGCATACCTTTTTTCAAGGCGAATTCGATGATAAAAACCAACTCCAAGACTCTCGATTCAGTGCCGAAGCATGCGGATGAAAAAGCTACTGCTCTGACTAGTTCACGTTACCGGCGTATTTCTCGGTCAACAATGAAAATACTACTTGGCTTAGCAAGTTTGAGTATTGTTCTCTTTCTTTTCCGTGAGCAATGGCTGAGGCTCATCGGCGATTTTCTGATTGTCCGAGATTCCTTGCAGCCTGCTGATGTAATTCATGTTATCGCAGGGGATGACTATCGCACAGATTATGCTTTCCAGTTGTACAAGCAAGGATATGGAAAAACAGTGTTTTTTACAGGAGGCTGGTGTGATATCCATCTTTATCAGCATGGAGAGCACGCCGAGGAAAGAGCACTTACTCAAGATATATCTGTAGATGCGATTGCCTATGACAATTCAAATGTTATGAGTACCTACATGGAAGCTGAACGGCTAAAAGAATGGATTGCCCGTAATCCATACCCTGTTCGATCGGTAATTGTTGTGAGCGACCCATTTCACATGCGAAGAGTGCAATGGACCTATCGGAAGGTATTCGGCGACCAAATTCAAATCCAGATGGCACCAGTCCCTTTTGATCTTACTCCGTATCAACGTACTTGGTGGAAAGATCCGGAAAGCCGCCAATATGTTCGGGATGAGTATTCAAAGCTGATCTATTACTTATTTCGTTATCAATTCAGTTCAGGATTTTTCAAGGATTGGCTGGCCTCTTTAGATACGGAGTGAATTCATGCTGATTTCAGGGATCATAGCAAGAATCGCCCTAGAGACGTTTACGATAAGGAGATAATTTATGGAACACGAACAAGTTGAAAAAGAAGTAGCACAGAAGAGTGTGTTGATCTATTTGACGATTTCTAGCACCATAGCCGTGCTCTTTTTTCTGGCGGCCACGTTCACCGGCAACTATCCGTTAGTTGCCCGCATTGGAGGCACAATTTGGGTTGGACTGCTCAGTTTGATTGTCTCGATGCCGATTGTTATCTCGCGAGTCAAAAAGCAACTTCACGGAAAGTCACAATGATCGCTGGCACACTCGTTACCATTCGGGAAGGCTTGGAAGCCTTCCTGATTGTGGGTATCCTGCTTGGCTATCTGACCAAGATCAAGCGGACGCAATTCAAAGCCCACGTGTGGATTGGCACTGTGGCGGCATTGAGCGTTAGCGCTTTGCTGGCGATTCTTTTTCAGTATATGGCTTTTCAATTTGAAGGGACATCCGCCGAGGTTTTTGAGGCAGTCGTAGCTCTGCTCGCCGTTGGTGTCTTGACATGGATGGTCTTGTGGATGCAGCGTCAAAGCCGCGGTATCAAAGGTGAGCTGGAACAAAAAACCGACGAGGCTATCTCCAGTGGACAGGCGCTTGCGCTGGGTAGTCTGGCTTTCGTCTCTGTACTGCGTGAAGGCGTGGAAACAGCGTTGTTCTTGAGCGCTATGCTGGTCACATCGCGGGATGTGCAGTTGTTTTCGGGCGCTCTTCTCGGACTGGCGATCGCCGCGGGCATCACATACCTGCTCTTCCGTTCCGCCATTCGCCTTAACCTGCGGAAATTTTTTGTTGTCACTGGGCTATTAATGATCCTGATCGCGGCGGGACTCATTGGGCACAGCGTGATGGCCCTGCAAGATATTGGATGGCTGCCAATTGGAACAACGATTGTCTGGAACTTACAGGCATTGATTTCAAATGAAGGTCTGGTAGGACGGTTACTGCATGCCTTCTTTGGATATGAAGCCGCGCCGACCATTCTGATGGTTTTCGCTTATGCACTTTATGTGATCTTCTTTGGCAGGCAGTTTTTCAATACGGTACGTCAGGATGCCTCGCCTCATTCGGGACGATGAGTTGGTCCCGTTTTGGATTTAGTCCATGTCCCTTGGTTTTTCACGTCGCGACTTTCTGAAAGCATCAAGCGCTGGTCTGCTGGGATTGTTTCTGGCAGATTTGCGCCTTGAGCGTGTCTTTGCTGCCGAAACTCCCAAGCAGGGACGCGTAACGCTGAGTGGTGTTGAGCTCTTGAGCGAACCATTCTACCGCGCAAAAAAGATTCTTTCCTTTGGCCGTGATGAAGTTGTGGATATTCTTGGTGAAGCAAAAGGCGACGATGGATACGGCAATCCTTTCAATTCAACATGGTATCAAGTCAATGGCGCCGGATATGTTTATTCCGGATTGCTCCAACCGGTCGAGACGCTCCACCAAAAACCTGTTTTTGATATCTCCAGTACTAGCAGGCTGGGCGAAATCACCCTCCCATTTTGTGATACACGGCGCGATATGAGTGTTCTGGCAGATCGCAGTTACCGCATCTATTATTCATCCACGCACTGGATTACCGATGTGGTTGTGAATCGGAATGAAAAAAGCATCTGGTATAAGATCTATGACCGTCAAACAAAAGAATCGCTGTATGTGCCAACCCATGAAATGCGCGTGATCTCGCCCAGTGAGCTTGGCCCGCTCTCCCCTAATATATCGGAAGAAAATAAATATATCTATGTTGACCTTGCGAACCAGTTCGTGACTGTCTTCGAAGGTGAAAAGACTGTGCTGACGGCGCGCTGTTCCAGTGGCGCTAAAGGAACAACAACTCCTGTGGGTGAGTTTCGCACCTTTCACAAGGGACCGAGCATCCACATGACCAATCAAGGCGATGCAGTTGCCAATATTTATGATTTACCGGGCGTCCCGTGGGTATCCTTCTTTACAGGGACCGGTGCAGGTTTCCATGGCACATACTGGCATAACGATTATGGGAGGCCCCGCAGTCACGGTTGCGTGAACTTAACTCCAGCCGATGCAAAGTTTATTTATCGCTGGACCAGGCCCGAGGTCCCGAAAGATACGCCGTATTTATACAAGCCGGGCGAAGGAACTCTCGTCAAAGTAATCTAAAGTACTTTTTACATCCATCTTCTTCAGGAGAAAAACATGAGCAGAATCAAAGTTTCGAAAACAATCTCGTCAGGTGAAAAGAAGCAAAAGAAGGAATGGCCGGCTGTGGTTTATTTCTGGTCATTCGGCTTGGCGCTTTTTAGCTACCTGATTGCAAGATTTGCCCTGGATGGCTATCCCCATCCCTATCATTGGCTGTCCGGACTGGTAGGCGGCATCTTTGGAATAGGCATCGGCTGGATTTGGTATCGCTGGCGCGGCGATATTTTTTAACTCGGAAACCTCGATCTATTTTCTTTATCAAATCTTTGCGAATGCTTGCTTGGGTCTTTATCAGCGCCTGATAAGATACTGACATAAATAAAATTATCTTTGGCATGATACGAATGTCAAGAAAAGAAAGGAGAAATGACTATGATGGGTTTTGGAATGATGGGCGGGTTCGGCTTGATCGGCCTGATCATCAACATTGCGATTATTGTTGGGATTGTGGTTCTCGTTGTGTGGGCTGTCAAACGGTTCACGGGTGGGACGTCGAATTTGAATCAGCTTGCAGGCGGCCAGTCTCCACGTGAAATCTTGCAGGCACGCTATGCCCGCGGCGAGATCACTCGTGAACAGTATCAGCAGACGTTAAGCGATCTGAGTTGAACCTCTGAATTACATCTGGCAAGCAAAGGGACGGCTGGTAATAATACCGGTCGTCTCCTTATCTTTTGATATGAACTCGACTGCATGTTAGGCGATTTTGTTTTCCAGTTCTGTCATCGAATATCTTGGTTGTATATCTTTGGTTCTGTATTGAAAAGAACTGTTTTCAAGGATTACCTAAATGCTACAGCCCGCATTACATACAAACTTCAAAAAAGTAATGCCAAATAACAGGCAAAGAATTTTACCGATAAACTTCTAAACTTCGACGAATATATGCTGTGCCGCGGCAAAACCTAAGGTGACCACCTGTCCTTGAATCTCCAGTGCAACGGTCTGGTTAAATGGCAACACTTCTCCAACGGTTACCTCTGCGCCTGGCATGAGTCTTTTGCTTTCTAAAAAAGCCATCAACTCCAGGTTGTATTCCGCAAGTTCATGGATCCGCCTGATGACGACTCTTTGATTTAAAGATATCTTCGTGAGGGGTCGCCAAGACGATACTGCTTTTTCGCATCCCGGCAACGGATTACCATGTGGGCAAGTCTGAGGCTGCTTCAGTTCTTCGAAGAGTGCAGTTTCTACTGCTGAGGATATGGCATGTTCAAGATTATGGGCTTCCTCATGCAGTTTTGACCAGGGCAACATGCGCGCCATCATCCACTCCGTCAGCATGTGGCGGCGTGCCACGGTGCGT
>JBGPNQ010000156.1:0-11292 GCA_041487615.1 Anaerolineae bacterium | reverse complement strand
GCCGCTCTTGTGACTTCTTCAATCCACGCTTGATAAAGGATAGCGATACCCAATAAGACGGCAACCAACCAGCGTTTTTTGAATAGCTCTGGTGCTTTGAGGTTAAGTCCGATTTTTCGATGAAGAATGTCGGACATTGCACCCATAGGACAAACTGCGCACCACACACGACCAACTACAAGATAACTAATTGCCAACAAAGGCCACCAAACAATCCAACTCATCACCGTAGCAAAATTGAGGCGTGGATCACTAGGGCCAAAGAAGGCTGAGTACGTAAGCACCATGAGAAAGCCGATCATCATCCAGCGTCCTACCCACGGGAAGAAAGGATGTTTGAGCATATGCTTCCCGTAATTTTCAAGCGATCCCACCAAACCGGAACGTGGCGTTATATCCCCGACTTTTAGTGGCCCACTATTTAAGATTTTGATCAAATGATTCGAAGGCTGATCATCTATCGGAGAATTGCTCATAAGTGACCTCGGTATTCCGAGCCAGAACACATCAAACTCGTACTTTTGTACAACGTGCAAGTACCTGCGAAAACTCACAGGTACTTGCTATTCTACTCTCTAAGCGGGTGCTTTATCCTTTACTTTCTTGAATGAATGTGCCGTGCCAGGTGTGCAGGAAAACCTGTCCGCTATAGCCGTTGACACTCAACATGCCAACTACCTTGCCATCTTTTTCAAAGTCGATGGTGTAATAACCATAGAACTGGATTGGGTCAGTAGCGGCAGTTGCACCAGAGATATTTGTGTCGAGATACTTCTGGGCATACGCGATTGCCTGTTCAGATGTGACAGTCATGGTTGAGGAGACGTCAACGGGAGTTGTGTTATCCCAACCGCTCATCATATTGCCGTTACCGCCCATCATTCCACCATTGCCACTCATCATTCCGCTATTGCCGCCCATCATATATTGATGATTGAGTCCACTATATTTCAGATTCCACATCACGTTAGGACCGTGTTCAGGATAGGCAATCTGTGAAGCCGAGTCTACAAGCAGTTCGAAGGCGCCGTTACCTGTACTGGTTTCCTTGACGACAACATAAGCGTTATTGTCGAAGATCATGACTTCGGCGATCTGCAAATCAGAGTTTTTGAGGTTCGCCAGATATTTCTCGGCGGCGGTTTTCGCCTGTTCAACCGTCAAAGGCGTGAGGTTGGCGTTGTTATATCTATAACCATTCATCATGTTCCCACTGTTCCCCATCATGCTGGGTCCGCGTCCACCCATCATACTGCTGCCGCCGCGCGAATTCATCATGCTGGGGCTGTACGTATTGTTGTTGTTCCAGCCATTGCCAAACATCATGGATGGGACAAAGGCATTGGCGCGGGCATACCTACTTCCCGCGAAAAAGATGCCACCTGCAAGTGCAAGAACTGCGATAATGATCAGGATCGTACTAAAGGTTTTGTTCATGGATTATCTCCTATTGTTTTTGATTCACACGTTTGTGTGTTGTTTTATAATGCCAGTGTAGGATTCTCCATTAAAGAGGGTGTAAAGCGAGTATAAAGATTTGGTAAAGATTACTTTTAGATGAAAGTTGCCGCTTGGAATAAAAAAGCCTTCGGTTGATTCCGAAGGCTTGTATTTCATTTTTGTTTCAATAACCTCGCTGAATTCCCCATAATCCCAATATCGGGCAGGGATTGCGCTGCAGCGGCAAGGACAGGCGGCAGGATTCCAAACGCTGCCAGGGACAACCCAATCAGGTTGTAAAACGTGGTGAATGCCAGATTCATTTTTACGATCCGCATGGTGCGTTGAGCGATACGTAACACCTCTGGCACCAAACTCCAATCCTCACGCATGAGGGCGATGTGGGCGGCTTCAATGGCAACATCCGTTCCAGCTGCGCCCATTGCAATTCCAACATCTGCTTGGGCTAGCGCAGGTGCATCATTTACACCATCGCCGACCATGACGACCACATGTCCTTTCGATTGATATTCCTTCACGATATTAATCTTGTTTTCTGGTAAGAGATTGACGCGGTAGGAAACGCCAAGTTTTTCTGCGAGAGTTGAGGCGGTTCGTTCATTATCGCCAGTGAGCAATTCAATATGTCGGATGCCCAAGGCACGGGCGGCTTCGAGTGCAGCAGGCACCTCTGTCCGTAATGTATCTGAGGCAGCAAGGATGCCAACCAGCTGATCGTTGCTTTCCAAAAACAAGAGTGTTTTTCCCTGCGACTCAAGATCAGCAGCAACGGCTAATGTTCCAGCGACAGGGATCATGCGGCGATTGCCGACTACGATTCGCCGTTGGTTGATATTGGCTCGCACTCCCAGGCCAGGTACTGCTTCGAAGTCTTGCGGTTCGAGGAGAGAAATATTTTCATCACGGGCAAGAGACCGAACCGCTTCTGCCAGTGGATGTTCTGAGTAGCGTTCCGCAGATGCGGCGAAGGTCAAAATTTCGGCGCGGGAAATCCCATTCAATGACACCACATCTGTCACCTGTGGTTGACCGAGAGTCAGCGTGCCTGTCTTATCGACGAGTAAAACATCCGCACGTGCAAGCAATTCAAGATATTTACCGCCCTTGATGAGCAGTCCGCGTTTGGCGCTTGCGCCCACAGATGCCAGCATGGCGACTGGTGTAGCCAATGCGAATGAACATGAACAGGCTACCAATAGAACAGCGGCCGTTGATAATGGATTGCGGCTGATCAGAAACGTCAGCGCGGCAATGATGGCAACCACTGGCAGGTACCACGCGCTGAATTTATCGGCGATCCGCTGAACATTGGCGCGATGCGCTTCCGCTTCTTCCACCATTTTGACCACGCGCCCAAATGTCGTGTCTGGCCCAATCCGATCCGCACGGACGCGTAAGCTGCCCAGTTGGGCAATTGTGGCTGCGTAGACATGCGTTCCGTTCGCGGCCTCGATAGGCATGGACTCACCCGTGATCGCGGATTGGTCAATGGTCGCCTGCCCGCTGATCACTTCACCGTCCACTGGGATCTTTTCGCCAGGACGCACGATAATGGTTTCACCCAGTTTCACTTCACTCACTGGGATCTCCAATTCCACGCCGTCGCGTTCTACGCGGGCGGTTTGTGGAGTAAGGGCGGTGAGCTCCTTGACAGCGCGCCGCGCGCTTTCCGTAGTGAAGTTCTCCACGTAATCGCCGATGCGCATGAATACCACAACCAATGCTGCTGTGACCCACTGACCGACAACCAACGCGGCGATAACGCCGAGAGTCATCAAGGTGTGGGAGATAATCTGGCGCTTAAGTGTTGAGCGGATGACATTCAAAAATACGGGATAGCCGCCTGCAACCACCAGCGCCAGGCCTAGCAGGAAGGGTATACGCTCATTCAGGAAGTCGAATAATCCCAAGCCTTCGCCAAAGATAACCACACTAAGAATAATCGCAAATACACCGACCAGCATAATCGTCAGGCGGCGGTTGAAATCAACCATAGAAACAGGTGGAAGTTTGGGGGAGTCTGAAGCAGGCACGTCATATCCTGCACCCTGAACAGCAAAGCGGATGGCGGACATAGGTACCTGCGCAGGATCAAGTCGCACGATCGCTCTTTCTGTTGCCAGAAAAACATTGACGGATTGCACGCCAGGCAATTTTTCGACGGCTTGTTGAACGCGCTGGGTACATTCGGCGCAGTCCATGCCGGAGATGGGAATTTCGAGAGTTTGGGAGTTAGCCATTAGGTTTCTCCGTTGGGGCAATATAGCGGGTACATTCATAAACACCACGTGCTACATCAGCGAGCAACTCGTCTGCCAGAAGAAGCAATTGTGCTACGCGATCGTCACTAAGGGAGTAATAGGCGAAGCGTCCCTGTTGACGAACAGTGACCAGCCCGCAATCGCGCAGGCAGGATAAATGGTTGGAGACATTGGGCTGGGTGAGCCCTGTAGCTTGTACTAAGTCGCTGACAGTGCGTTCGCCCTGACACAGGGCAGCAAGTATAGAAAGACGAGATGGATCGCCAAAGCCGCGAAAGAGCTTGGCTTGCAGTTCAATACTGGAAGTAGTGGACGTAATCAACATAGTTCCTCGTATCATCATATCAGTATATAATGATATTTTAGTTATATTTTGATAGGTTGTCAAGAATCCTCTTGACGATTCTTTTAGCCGGGTATAAAATAGTGAATAGTTGAGCAATCATTCAACTATTAAGCAATCAAAATGACATCACTACTGAAAATTATTCTCCTAATCTATCTTGCCTTATTCTTCGGGCTTGCCATGTTTTGGCGATCCTATCTTGCCTGGAAACGAACAGGCGCCAACCCGTATGCACTTGGAAATAATGACACTGTTCATGATTACGTGGGGAAACTGTTTCGCTTCACCTTGATTGCTACCGCGTTGATTGTGCTGTCTTTTTCCTTATCTGAATCGCTGTACAATTTACTTATGCCCATCCCCTGGCTCGACTCATCCTTACCGGTTGGGATAGGGCTTGCCCTTCTCACGGCGGCTTTGATCTGGGTGTTGATTGCTCAAGTCCAAATGGGTGACTCGTGGCGCATCGGCATTGACGAGCAAACAGACTCTGCACTTGTACAGAATGGACTGTTTGGCGTTTCGCGCAACCCCATCTTTCTCGGGATATTGGTCATGCTGGTGGGATTGTTATTCACTGTACCAACTGCTGCCACGTTCACCGTGGCCCTCATTGGTTGTATTCTGATTCATATCCAAGTAAGGCTTGAGGAACTCTTCCTCCTCGATAAATATGGCGAAGCCTACCGCGCTTACCATAAACGCGTTCGCCGTTGGCTATAAGTCATGAAAAAAGATACTGTCACTCCCGAAAATGCTTCTGACCTTGCCAATCTCTTTGAGGCCCTAAGCGATCCGACTCGGGTGCGTATTATTTCTGCGCTGATTGATGGAGAGGTAGGTGTCAGCGATCTCGTGAAGCGCATCGGTCTGACCAAATCTGCTGTCTCGCACCAGCTACGCGGATTGCGTGACAAACGCCTCATCCGCACACGCAAGGAAGGGCGTAACGTATTTGTATGTATTGATGATGATCACGTCATCGAACTTTTCCAGCGCGGTCTCGACCACGTACTGCACGGCTGATAGGACTGACTTGATACGACGACTTTCTCTTGCCTTGCTCCTTTTCCTCCTGATCATTGGAGCAGTTGGTCATATGTTTTTATCAACCACCAACGCATCTCACGCTGAACAGGAAGCCAACTGTCCCATCCATAGCGGTATGACTCAACCTGAAAAAGCACAACTATTCACACATAAACCAGCCGTTATGATCGGGGAAACGCAGGACGGCACACACGATTTTAAGTTAGCCACGAAAATCACCCACCCGCCAACATTTTAAGTCCACGCGCGAGACAGATTGTCCTCGTCGCATTATGTATCGAAACACAAGGCGCTCTTCTAGGCTTTGTGCAACTTGTGTTTTCTCAAATTTGAAATGGAATTATTTTATGGAAAAAACTATTGATCTCGAAATTCCCCTCTTAATGCCAGGTGTTGAAAATGATAAGGATGAATGCTTAAATCGTCTGGAAGCATCGTTTCAAAATTACAAAGGCATCATACGCGCCCATGTTGAGCGCGATAAATCCCCTGTGGACTTGTGCATACACTACGACCCCAACCAGTTGACCCTCTCCGATGTCAAACGCCTCGCCGAACGTGCGGGCGCGCAAATCGTCAACCGCTTCCATCACGAATCAATTCTCATCGAGAATATGGATTGCTCGGATTGCAGTCGTGTCATTGAACATAGTGTTGGACGGATGGATGGGGTGCTTTCTGTCAACGTCAATTATCCCGCCGAAAAAATGTGGGTGGAATTTGACAATCAAAAAGTGAATCGCGCCGCCATTGAAAAGCGCGTGCGTTCACTTGGTTATGAAATCCCTGTTGAAGGATTGCGGAGTTGGTACAAAGAAAACCGTGAACTTCTGTTCAGCCTGTTCTCTGGTGTGCTGCTGCTCATTGGCTGGTTGGGTGGACTCTTCCTTGGCTTCTCTACACTTCTCAGTAGTGGTTTCTACATTGCGGCGTATATTTTTGGTGGATGGGATGTTTCCCAACATGCCTGGCATGCGGTAAAGGAAAGGCACTTCGATACCGACCTGCTGATGGTCGTCGCCGCGATTGGCGCGGCTTTTCTCGGTGATTTTGCCGAAGGCGCGTTGTTACTCTTCCTCTTTAGTCTCGGCCACTCTCTGGAGGAACGCGCCCTTGACCGCGCCCGTAGTGCGGTCCGGGCTCTTGCAGATCTCGCACCCAAAATTGCGCTTGTTCGCCGCGACAACAAAGAACTTGAAGTTCCTGTTGAATCACTTCAACTTGACGACCTCGTCATTGTCCGTCCTGGCGTGCGTATCCCTGTGGATGGCGTCATCCTCAACGGAAACTCTGGCGTGGATCAGGCATCCGTCACAGGCGAGTCGCTTCCCATTGACAAAACTCCTGGTGATAATGTGTTTGCCAGCACAGTCAATGGTGAAGGCGCGCTTGAGGTTAAGGTGAGACGGCTTGCCAAAGACTCCACACTTTCACGCGTGATGAAAATGGTGGAGGAAGCTCAGGCACAAAAATCGCCAACACAACAAACCGTTGAAAAATTCGAGCGCATCTTTGTCCCTGCTGTTTTGATCCTCACTGCACTCGTCATTATCATCCCACCGTTGTTTGGTCTTCCTTTCCGTGAATCGTTCCTGCGCGCGATGACTCTCCTCGTTGCAGCATCCCCATGTGCCCTTGCGTTAGGTACGCCTGCTGCAATTCTCGCCGGGGTGGCGCAAGCTGCGCGCAATGGTGTGCTTGTGAAGGGTGGTGCGCATCTTGAAAATCTCGGTCATTTGAAAGCCATTGCCTTCGACAAAACCGGTACGGTAACTTATGGTCAGCCTGAGGTGACTGACATCGCGGCTTTCGAAGAATCAGGTTGGAAGGAGACCCACTTGCTATCACTGCTGGCGGGAGCAGAATCCCGTTCTGCTCACCCCCTCGCCAAAGCAATTGTCCGAGCGGCACAGACTAAGGGTGTGCCTCCTTCACGCATAGAGGATGTCGAGTCGCTAACTGGACGCGGTCTTCGCACCGTCTCGAACGGAAAAACAATCTGGATCGGCAATCGGAAACTGATGGATGAAGCGATGGTAACGATTTCCAGCGAAGCGCTTCAAAAGGCTGAGGCATTTCAACAGACAGGCAAGACCATAATGTGGGTTGCCGACGATCAAACCGCTATTGGCTTAATTGCCCTCGCCGACACCCTCCGCCGCGAAGCCGCATCGACAATGAAAGCCCTCCAAGGAATGGGTGTGGCTCACACCATCATGCTGACAGGTGATAATACCCGCTCCGCTTCGGCCATCGCCGCCGAAGTGGGCTTGACCGAATTCCGGGCTGACCTCATGCCTGAAGATAAACTCACTGTCATCCGCGATTTGGTGCGGAAATACAGTCAGGTTGCCATGATTGGCGACGGTGTGAACGATGCGCCCGCATTAGCGAATGCAACCGTAGGGATTGCAATGGGTGGCGCAGGCACAGATGTCGCGCTCGAAACCGCTGATGTTGCCTTGATGGGTGATGATCTTTCCAAACTTCCCTTCGCTGTCGGCTTGGGACGCGCAACCCGCGCCATCATCATGCAGAACCTGTTCATCGCTCTCGGCGTGATTCTTTTTCTTATCATCACTTCATTGACGGGTATTGTCAGCATTGGCATTGCGGTTATCTTCCATGAAGGCAGTACGCTGGTGGTGGTAGCGAATGCACTGAGGTTATTGGGCTATAAAGAGAACCACATTACGGTGTAACGGAGAGGTGAACCATGAATGCAATTCATCGCTGGTTATGCCAGTCATCATCCTGGAAGGCTGGGTTGGAGAAACTTTTGCCGTGGGCATTGGAAGGGATCGATCTGGGAGACCATGTCTTGGAGATCGGACCAGGTCCTGGGTTGACCACGGACTTACTGCGGACTCGTGTTCCACGGATAACCGCTCTCGAGATTGATCCGCTTCTGGCAGACTCGCTGAAACGCCGCATGGCAAATACCAACGTGCGCGTCATGCAAGGCGACGCAACCGACATGCCCTTTGACGACCAGCAATTTTCGGCAGTGGTATCGTTCACCATGCTTCATCACGTTCCTTCGACGGTGTTACAGGATACATTGCTGGCTGAAGCGCGGCGCGTTCTACGAGATGGTGGCGTGTTTGCAGGTGTTGACAGTCTCACCAACCTGAGATTCCGACTTATTCATATTGGCGATACGATGACCGTGGTAGACCCTGATACTTTTGGCGCGCGGCTTGAAGCAGCTGGCTTTACAAATTCGCGCGTTGATAAAGGGGCTCGGCGTTTTCGCTTCCAAACCCTGCGGGCACAATAAAAAATGAATAATATTCTCCAACTTCTTGGTTATGCCATCATCCCCGCGCTGGCAATGACCCTCGCGGGCATCTGGGCGATCTGGCGCGCGCCGGACGAAAATTGGCGTAGCGCGCTTATGCACTTCGCGGCGGGCGTTGTGTTCGCAGTGCTTGCTATTGAATTTTTGCCAGACCTTGTCCACGAGCACTCGGCATTGGTCACAGGGATTGGATTCGCGCTCGGCACGGCGGCTATGCTTGGCATCCGTGCATGGAACGAACGAGGCAGCGGAAAAGATTCCGAAAACGGCAGGCAGGTTTCAGGGAGTCTGATCGCCGCCTCTGCCGTGGATCTCGTCATTGATGGACTCATGCTCGGTATCGGTTTTGCGGCGGGAGCCAAACAGGGCATCCTGCTCACCATCGCGCTGGTGTTTGAATTAATCTCGCTAGGTTTGGCGATTGCGCTGGAACTGCAGCAAGGAAAAACATCGCGCGGGAGAATCGTTCGGAGTGTTGTTACGCTTTCGGTGCTGTTTATTTTGAGCGCAGGGCTTGGAAGCGTTGCGCTCTCCTTCATCAGCGGTACTTTGCTGGTAGGCGTGATCGCCTTCGGCTCAGCGGCTCTGTTATTTTTGGTGACAGAGGAGTTACTGACTGAGGCTCACGAGGTGACGGAAAGCCCATTGTTGACCGCATCGTTCTTCGTTGGTTTCCTGGCGATCTTAATGTTGGAACTGGTGAATTAATATGACGAATTTTTCAGCTATTCTGAAATCGCTCCTTCTATTTATGCTGGCTGGGTTTGCCGAAATCGGCGGCGGGTATCTGGTCTGGCAATGGCTGAGGGATGGTAAAGGTGTATGGATCGATGCGGATTACCCGCTAGGGCCATAATGTTGCGAGTTACTATCCCTATTCTCTTGATCGATGAAAGGTTGCTTTACATGCAAAATCTTACCTTCCTTCTCCGTATTACAGGATTAATCGCTTTAGCCGGCTCATTTTTGTACGCAGTGGGTGATGTGCTTTTGCTGGCAAGCAAAGTAAATCTGGATGATTATCCCAAGCTCAAACCGTTTATCAAATTGCTTTCTGATGCAGAAAAGATGGTTGTCCTCCCTCCAAATCGCATGATCTGGGGTGCGCTGCTGGGAGTATTTGCTACGCCTCTAGTGTTGGCAGGATATTGGCAGATTTATCACGGACTCGCCGGCGCAAACGCGTCGCTTGTGCTCGCTACTGTCCTACTCTTCGGATGTGCATCTGTTATTGGTGCATTTGTGCATGGCACGTTTTATTATCTGGGTGAATACGTTTTGGCATTGAATAAAGTTGATGAGCAATCGCAGTCCGTAATTGCAGATATGATCGCGCGCCATCGTAAAGTATTGATTATCAGTTATGCGCCAGTTATGGTCATGGTTGTGATTGCCTCCATTTTATTTTCCATCTTGGTTGCGACACAAAAAACTGCATTTCCCGTTTGGATGGCTGCACTCAATCCACTTATTTTGATAATTGCATGGCTTCTCCTCAAACGAATTCTTCCACAATTCATCCGTGATTGGACGGAAGGCGCGGGCTTCAACATCGCTTTCATGGTGTTTTTTGCTTGCACTACAAGTGCTCTTTGGAATGTGTAAACCATGTGTCAAGCTCTACCTGCTTAGATCCGGGCTTATCTGAAGTATATTTACAAACTTACCCGGCAGGATGTCTGGGCGCGTCCCTCAGCCGAAGGCTATGGCGTTGTGGCGAATGCGCTGAGGTTGTTGAAGTATCGCGAGAAGTATTCTTTGTTTCCCTTTTAGGAAACTGATTAATGTTGAATCCACATCGGATAACAAGGAGAATATTATGAATAAGAAGAAGTTATGGGCAGCGGGTTTGATTTCTTTGATTGCGCTCATGTTGAATTTTCAATTGGCACTGGCACACGAGTCTGTGATTGTCGGTGATTATGAAATCGAGTATGGCTGGCTCAATGAACCCGTGATAGCAGGTCAACTGAATGCCTTCGTGGTGAACGTCTCGGATATCAGCAGTGGCAACGCTCAGCCGATGGAGAATGTTTCATCACTAACAGTAACCGTTTCCTATGGCGGACAAAGCAAGACCTTCACGCTTCAGCCTTTGGGCGAAGATACCCCCGGTCAATTCGTCGCGCCCATTCTTCCCACTATTCCGGGACAATACACGCTCTCCTTCGGCGGCAAACTGGAGGATACCGATGTCAAAAATGTCGAAGTGGAACCGGAGGAAGTGGAAACAGACGAATCTCTTCAATTCCCTCTGGTTTCAACATCACAATACGACGCCGTGCCCAGATGGCTGATCTGGTTTACTCTACTGACTGGGTTGGTTGGTATTGGCTTTGGATTGGGAGTGGGAGCAATGGCACTCCGTAAAGGCTAGAAAGCCTGCTACCGCTTCCGAGGATGAAACGTGGATGTTTGTTCTGCAGAAGCATATCAGGCAAGTCACATTGCCAGAGCGATCAATATTCCACTAGCAGAACTTAAATCACAACTTGGCGAGCTAAATAAAGCAAAATGGATCATCACCTACTGCACCCCACCCAGCGAGGAATCGAGCGCCCGTGCGGCGTCCATTCTGCTTGATAGCGGATTTCAAAAAGTAACTCCCATCCGCGGTGGCTTCGAATCATGGATCGATGCGTATTATCCTGTGGAGTGGTAATATCCTGAAAACAGAAGATAATACGTTTACAAGATCAAGTTCATTACTAAATCAGAGCTATACCAACCTGTGGATGCTGGATGAAGGCAGCACTGCATAGCACGAAGCAGGACCCTCGTTGGAAAGCGAGCTATAGGAATACCAAAATGTGAAAGCCGGGAGGGTTTTCCATTCCCGGCTCTCACACTAATATAGCGACAATAATTGGATC
>JBGPNQ010000155.1:0-11412 GCA_041487615.1 Anaerolineae bacterium | reverse complement strand
TCCCAAACAGCTTATGAATATACCTTTCATCCGTACTTTCCTGTTTCCAGTATAGCCTATCTCGCACCCATTGTATGGACTGCAAAACCGTTTCGATACCCCTCCTTGGAGGGGTTTTTATAGCACGGTTACGCGTTGAAATGGTTGGGCTTCCCCTTCCTGGAGGGGGATTGGAAATCATCACGTCGCAGGGGGCGAATCACACTCATAGACGGATACTGAATTCTCTTCGTGAACGTATCATGTGGTCATGATTAACCTGGTCGCTGCACTGCTCGTGCGGCACTGCGTAATCTGCTTTGCTTTCACAAATTCTCCTCACGAAAGCAATCCATACCGAAGGAGAGGCGGATGCCGGGGCTACGCAACCTGGTACTCCGCCTCCCTCCATTATAGGCAAGTCATATAAATGAAAGATGAAGGAGGTGTGTTTACAGGAGAACAATACATGATGGCTTCCCCAAAAAAACAAAAATACTTTTTCAAGGAGAGAAGATGAAAATCAATAAGCTTTATTTTGCACTGAGTCTGCTGGTGGTGCTGAGCATGGTCCTTGCTGCTTGTGCGCCTCAAGCCGCAACCGCCACGGAGGCTCCGGGCGCGCAAACGCAGGAGCCTGCGACTACCGAAGCACCGACGGAGGTTCCTGCTCCTACCGAGATGCCGAAGACAGACCGGCACGGTGGCTGGCTGGATGAGATCGATGTCTCTGTAGTGGCGGGCGATTCAGCCATTTCACAACTCCAGGCGGGTGCAATCGATCTGTACTCGTATGGTCTGGCTTCTGATATTTATCCTGCCATCAAGGAAGCGGGCGTTTCCTATTCACGAAGCGTGGGTGGAAGTTATTCGGTGCTGATGAACCCGGCAGTGTTCGACGATAAGAAGCAGTTGAATCCGTTCTCGAACCACAAGATCCGTGAAGCGCTGAACTGGATCATTGACCGTAACTATATCAACCAGGAGATCTATGCCGGCGGTTCGCTGCCGAAGTTCTTTGCGATCACCACCCAGCTTGTGGAATACACGGACCTGATCGACAGCGTCCGTGCGCTCGAAAGTAAATATGCCTATAACCTCGAAAAAGGCAAAGGGATCATTGCGAGTGAAATGACCGATATGGGCGCGGAATTGGGCGCCGATGGAAAATGGCAGTACAACGGACAGCCCGTCAACCTGATCTTCCTGATCCGTTCTGATGGCGACGGTACCCGTAAACCGCTCGGTGATTATGTTTCGAATCAGTTGGAATCTGTTGGATTCACTGTTGACCGCCAATACAAAACTTCTTCTGAAGCCGCTCCCATTTGGCGTGGTTCTGAGGCGAAAGCAGGCTTATGGAATCTGTATACAGCCGGATGGCTCCCCAGTGGTCTTACACGCGACGAACGATCACAGTTCCAACAGATGTATTTGAACAGCAGCGTTCAGGGTGTGGATCCATTCATCTCGAACGTCTCCGATCCTGAGTTCCAAAAAGTTGGCGATGAACTTGCACAGGGGACGTTTGCAACTCCTGAAGAACGCAGGCAAAAGATGGTCAAAGCACTTGAACTATCCTTGCAGGATTCTTTGCAGGTTTGGGCCATCGAGCAGGTGCAATACTCGCCCTTCAATAGCAACGTTCAGGTGACGTATGACCTCGCGGCCGGTACGGAAGGTGCCTATGTCGGTCCGTATAACCTGCGCTTCAAAGGTCAGGAAGGTGGCACCTTAAAGGTGGGAACCGCGGACCTCTTTACCGAACCCTGGAATACGGTCTCCGGCAGCAACTGGATCTGGGATTCCAACATTATGCGTTCCACCACCATGGGTACCGGAAATACAGTTGGCTCGGCTGGATTGATGGGCGATCCGTATACGGGCCTGGCATGGCCGCAACGCATTGAAAGCGCGGAACTCACCTACAAAAAAGGACTCCCCATCACACAAAACCTGGACTGGTTAACGGTCAAGACGGAAGATGAAATTCCAGTTCCGCCGGATGCGTGGGTGGATTGGGATGCCAAAAATCAGAAATTCATCACCGCGGCTGAGAAGTTCCCGGATGGAACCACGGCCAATGTGAAGAGTGTGGTTGTATATCCTGCCGATCTGTTCGATACGGTCAAATGGCATGATGGCAGTCCAATCTCTGTGGGTGACTTCGTCATGGCGATGATCATGGGATTCGATCCTGCCAAACCTGATAGCGCCATCTACGATGAGTCACTTGTCCCCGGTTTGCAAGCCGTGCTTGCATCCTTCAAGGGATACCGGATCACATCCACGAATCCGTTGACGATCGAAGCCTATAACGATGCCTACAACGCAGATGCAGAATTGAACATCCTGCCGCTGTGGCCGCTGTCTCCATTTGGTCTCTCCGGCGAGGATAGCTGGAACATTTTCGCCATCTCGAACCTGGCAGAAGCCAACAAGGAACTGGCATACACTTCCAATAAAGCCGATACCTTGCAGGTGGAACAGACTAGTTGGGTGGGTGGACCAAGCCTTGAGATCCTTTCCAAGTATCTGGACCAGGCGGCAAGCGCGTCGTATATCCCGTTTGAACCAGCTCTCGGTCAATTCATTACCAAGGAAGAGGCAGATCTCCGCTATGCCAATATGAAGAAATGGTATGAAGCGCATGGTCATTACTGGATCGGCACCGGACCTTACTACCTGGATAGAGTATTCACCACGGAAAAATCCCTGGTCTTGAAACAGAACAAGGATTTCGTGGATCTGTCGGATCGCTGGGCTGCCTTCAGCGAACCGAAACTAGCTACGGTCGTGCTTGATGGTGACGGTCAGGTCAAGGCTGGACAGGAAGCTACCTTTGATGCAACCGTGACATTCAAGGATCAGCCTTATTCCAATGCCGATATCAAACGCCTGAAATACATCCTGTACGATACGACTGGAGAAGTCGTGGAGGTCGGTGATGCTGCGGCTGTGGGCGAAGGTCAATATCAGATATCGTTGAAAGCCGATACAACATCGAAGCTGCAAACAGGTTCGGCTCGGCTTGAGGTCGCGGTGGTGGCTCTGCCGGTCGCGGTCCCCTCGTTCACTTCGTTCGACTTTGTGGTCGTTCCATAGGAACCGTTTGGTCCGATAGTGATGGAGGTGAGGATTTTCCTCACCTCCATCTTTCAATGGATTGCGAGGAACCATGGCAGTTGTGACACACACTCCGGGTGAAAATGTGAAAGTAAAAAATAGGGCGAGCAACAGCACGTTTCTGCGTGTTTCGCGTTATGTCGTCACGCGCCTGCTTACCCTGAGCGTGACCGTTGTGATCGGTATCTATCTGACGATCATGATCGCGAACATGGGTGGCTATGTGGACACCATCATGAGGAACGAGATCGGTGACCGCGTTACCCAAACCATTGCCGCGAACCCTGCCATGCAGCAACTGGATCCTGAGTCGAGAAGGAAGTTGATTCAGGAGCGCATCGCATCGGAGGAGAAGCGTATCGGACTCGATGTCCCGGTCGCAGTCCGTAACTTCCGTTATTTATCGAATGCCCTGCTGCTGCGCCTCGGGCGCGCCATCAACATGACCAGCGACAGCGGATCGAAACAGGTCCGTCTCATTATCCTGGAACGATTGCCTGCCACCCTTTTACTCATGGGAACATCGCAGCTCTTTCTTTTCTTTTCGAGTGTCTTCCTGGCGTTGAATCTGTCACGCCGCTATGGCAGCTTTTGGGACAAGCTTGTGGTTGCCTTATCGCCAACCTCGGCGGTGCCGCCCTGGTTCTATGGCATCTTTATGATTCTGATTTTCGCCGCTCTTTTGAAAGTGCTTCCTTTTGGCGGCATGGTCGATTCACCTCCGCCATCCAATCCTGTTGATTATTCGTTGAGTTTGCTGCAGCATATGATCCTGCCCGGAGCATCGCTGATCCTCAGTTCGTTCTTCCTGAGTATTTATAACTATCGCACATTTTTCCTCATCTATTCGAGCGAAGATTACGTGGATATGGCCAAGGCAAAGGGATTGCCCTCGCGCGATGTGGAACGCAGATACATCCTGCGTCCCACATTACCGAATATCATCACGAACTTTGCCCTGCTTATCATCACCTTGTGGACGGGAGCGACCATCACGGAAACCGTTTTCCTTTGGCCCGGTCTTGGGCGCACCTTATACCGCGCCATCGGTTTGTACGATATTCCAATTATTGTTGGTTCCACGATCATTTATGCCTATATGCTTGCATTGACCGTGTTCATGCTCGATTTCATTTATGCGTTGGTTGATCCACGTGTGAAAGTGGGCGGCTAACGATGAAAGCATTACAGAACACGTTTCAAAAACTTTGGATGTATCCATCCGCAGTGGTGGGCTTGCTTGTCGTTTTTGCACTGGTCTTCACCGCCTTCTACGCCATGATCAAGATTCCCTACAATGAAGCCATCCGCTTGTGGCGCGGCGGGGAGGAAGTCTGGTATCAAAACCCAAAGTTTGCCGCGCCTGCCTGGATCAATTTCTTTTCCAGCAAGGATTATGCTGAATCGTTTGCAGTACGAACAACCGATGGAAGCATGCCCAAACAGGTGACACCCGGCGCCGAGGGTACCTCCACGATCGATATCACCTATCCTTTTACTTTTACTTCCGATTACTTCCCGCAGGATATGATCCTGTACCTCTCGTCCAATTATCAACAGAAGCAGCCGTTCCTTTCCGCCAAATGGCTGACGCCTGATGGGCGTGAGATCCGAATCGCAAATCTTGCCATCAGCCAGAAACAGACCTATCGCTTCGCACAGGATGAAAAGTTAAAGACCCGCCTGCACACGGAAGATGTCATCCCGCAGTTGTTCACAGATCCTGAAACGGGAAAGATTGTCAAGGGGGAATATAAACTCCAGATTACCGGGACAACGTTCGAACCTGACTCAGATATCAATATTGAATATGTCTTTCACGGACAGGTCTACGGTCTGGCGGGGACCGATCAGGCGCGCCGCGATTTGACCGTCCCTCTGCTGTGGGGGACTCCCGTCGCGCTGGCATTCGGTCTCATCGCCTCGCTCGGCACATCTGTGCTGACGATGGTCATCGCCGCCATTGGAACCTGGTATGGAGGCTGGATCGATGAGTTGATTCAGCGCATTACTGAGATCAATATTGTCCTGCCGTTCCTTTCGATCCTCATCATGATCGGGACGTTTTATTCGCGCAGTATCTGGGTGATTCTCGGCGCGACGATTTTGCTCAGCATTTTTACGGGAGCCATCAAAGGCTATCGCTCGATCTTTGTGCAAGTGAAAGAGTCCATGTATATCGAAGCTGCCAGGGCATACGGCGCGAGCAGCCCGCGAATCATATTTTTCTATTTGATTCCCCGTATGATTCCGCTGCTCATCCCAGGGCTGGTGTCGTCTGTCCCGGCGTTTGTTTTCCTTGAAGCATCTCTGGCTGTACTTGGATTAGGGGATCCCGTCCTGCCGACATGGGGCAAGATCATCGAAGACGCCAATGCCAATGGTGCACTCTATCGCGGCTATTACTACTGGATTTTGGAACCTGCCACGCTGCTGATGATCACAGGGCTGGGCTTTGCCATGCTCGGCTTTGCCCTGGATCGAATCTTTAATCCCAAATTGAGGGATATATGAGCCCGACATCACAAAAACTTTTGCAGATCGAAGACCTTACCCTGCATTTCAAAACCAACAGCGGAACGGTTCAGGCCGTGGATGGCGTTGATTTCGAACTCGATAGCAACCGCGCTGTTGTGATCCTCGGGGAGTCAGGCTGTGGAAAAAGCTCCCTTGCCAAAGCCATTCTGCGCCTGCTGCCGCGCAATGTTGAATCGTATAGTGGCAGTGTCCATCTGCAGGGCACTGACGTGATGAAATTCGACGAGGAACAATTCCGCCAGAATGTACGCTGGGCGCAGATGTCGCTCGTCCCGCAAGCGGCCATGAATGCGCTCAATCCGGTATTGAAAGTGGGTGACCAGGTTGCCGAGCCCGCCATGGTCCACCTGGGAGTCAAAAAAGAGGAAGCGTTCAATCTTGCGCGGCGCATGTTCAAGCACGTGGGTGTGCCGGATGATTTTCTGGAGCGTTATCCCTTTGAATTAAGCGGAGGGATGCGCCAGCGCGTGGCGTTGGCGATGGCGCTCGTCACGAGCCCAAGCCTGATCATCCTCGATGAGCCAACCTCCGCCCTCGACCTGCTCACCCAGGCCAACATTATGAACGTGCTCAAGCGTATCAAACAGGAACTGGGCACAAGCTTCATCCTCATTACACATGATATTGCTACATCCAGTGAACTGGCAGATGAAGTCGCCATCATGTACGCAGGGCAAATTGTCGAAACGGGACACGCCAAGGATTTTTTCCCCGCGCCGCTCCATCCATACGCGCAAATGTTGATGGCCAGCGTCCCGCGTCTGCGCAGCGACTCGGACCCAATGTTTATCACCGGCCAGCCACCCAGCCTGATCAACCTGCCAACGGGCTGTCGTTTTGCGGCGCGTTGTCCCTTCCGCTTCGAAAAATGTGACAAGGAACCACCCATGCTTGGCAAGAACGGACGCAAGGTCAAGTGTTGGTTGTACGAGTAAAGTGCAATGTCATCCTGAGCGTAGCGAAGGATCTCTGACAATGAAGTATGAGACTCTTGGGTCGCGACGAACGCTCCCTCATAGTGACATGTAATTAGAGAATTATTATGCCAACCCTTGCCCTCTACGATGTGCTCCATTCCTTCAAGGATATTCACAAAGTCGTCTTGAATCTTGCGAATGACCTGGACAATGAACAACTCAACTGGAAGCCGGAAGGCTACAGCACGTCCATTGGATTCCATCTCTGGCATCTGGCGCGTCAATCCGATTACCTCAAAGCCGCGATTTTGACACATTATCCGCAGATCGGCTCTGAGTTCGGTGAAGGAATCGAGATCCGGCAAAAAGAATCTCTTGCGCAGAAATGGAATTTTCCCGAAGGTACCCATGAAACCGTTGGAACGGGCATGAGCGATGAAGTTGCAGCGAAATTGCCCATCCCCAGAAAAGATGAGTTGCTCGGCTATTTGAAAGATTCGTATGGAGCCATTGAATGCTTCGTTGAATTGCTTGATGAAAAGTATTCGAAATTCGATAACGTTGATGACGAACTGCAAAAGAAAATTGAGATCATCCGTTTGAATTTGCTCGTGTTTCTCACACATGACTGCCGACATCTCGGCATGATGGAATGTTTGAAGGGCCTGCAGACCCCGCACGCATCCATTCACCCATTCGCGAAGCGTGCGGGGCAGGCTGGTTTTGGCTCGGCTACGGAGAAGAGATAAATAGTGTCATTGCGAGCGTAGCGACACCGCCCCGGCGGGTCGGTGCCGGGGAGCAATCTCCTGTTTGATGAGCGAATCCTTTGGAGGAGTTTCGACCGCTTAAGATGAGATTGCTTCGTCGCTGCCGCTCCTCGCAATGACATAGTAGATTGGAGCGCAACGTGATAACTGAATTGCGAGAGGTGATAATGAATACGCCAAAAATCAAAGAGCCTGGACCATTATTAACCATTCAGGATCTACATGTCTGGTACGAGTTGCGCCGATTCGGATTCGGTCATGCAGGCTATGTGAAAGCGGTGGATGGCGTCAGCTTCGATCTGGCGGAAGGCGAGACGATCGCAGTTGTCGGTGAGTCCGGGTGTGGCAAATCCAGCCTGATGAAGACGATCCTCGGGCTGAACGTCCCCACCAGTGGAGATGTCATATTTGACGGCGAGAATCTATCCGAATTGAACGGGAATGGTTTGCGCCATTATCGTTTCAAAGTTGGTTACGTCCAACAGGATCCGTATGGCGCGCTGCCGCCGTTTATGAATGTCCAGAAGATTTTGGAGGAGCCACTCATTATCAGCGGGATGAGGAATAAGGAGGAACGACTGGACCGAATCCGGAAAGTGATGAGCGAAGTGAAACTTCATCCCGTCGATGATTTTTTGGAGAAGTTCCCGCACATGCTCAGCGGTGGACAGCAGCAGCGCATTGTGATCGCCCGCGCCATGCTACGTGAGCCAAAACTGATCGTTGCCGACGAGCCGGTGTCGATGCTCGATGCTTCCGTGCGGGTGGAAATTTTGAAACTCATGCGCGCTCTTCAGGAATCGCATGGGCTTTCGGTGATCTATATTACCCATGATCTTTCCACCGTGAAATATTTTTCGAAACGTATCTTTGTGATGTATGCAGGCAACCTGATCGAGAAGGCTGACACGCGGCGTCTGTTGGATAATCCGCTGCACCCCTATACTCATGCCTTGCTCGCGGCTACCTCCGACCCAGATGCTGCCAACGCGGATACGTTCAAGGAAGTGCCGCCGGGCGAACCGCCGAGTCTCGTCAACCCACCGACAGGATGTCGCTTCCATCCGCGCTGTCCGCATATCATGGCAGGCTTATGTGATGTGCAAATCCCACCAGAATTTGAACCCGAGCCTGAGCATTTTGTGGCTTGTTGGTTGTATAAGGATGGTCCCATTGGTAGCGAAGCAAATGCACAAGCATCGGTAGGGACCAATGTTACCGCGCGAGGATAATATGATGAACTCTCCCCACTTCCTTCTAAGCCTGGGCGTGATCTTGATGCTGTTGGGCATTGTCCTGCCCTTCTTGATGGTTATCCAGGTTTTAGAGTCAACCTTCTTCTTGAACTTCTTTTCATGGGGCGCATCAGTTGCCGGGCTGGCGTTCGGTACCATCGGATTTGCGACGTATTCGAGGGGGAAGAAAGATAATTAGCTCTCTTTCAGGGCAAATGCGATCGCTTCATCCAGAGTCATCTTCTTGCCTTCCTCATATGCTGCGGTAAATGCTTCTTCACCCAACGCGACGTGGGCGGACTCGATAGCTTGATCATGTTCAGCGCGCTCCTTAGCTGACATTTCAAAGCGAATTGGGGCATAAAAGTTTTCTGCCGCGCCGATTAAACGGGCCGCGCGTCCCATCTGGTTCTGGGCAGAGGCCAGAATTGCCAGGGCTTCCAATGGGTAGGACACTGTAGTGATGTATGTCTTCAGCCAGACCCAGTTGAAGAGAGGGCTGACCCTCCGCTTCTGAAGTTTTAGAGCTTCTACATAAAACGCACGGGCCTTGCCATAATCACCGCGTGACTGAGCCACACGTCCCAGGTTAAGTAGGGAGTGAAAAGTCGCGTTGCTGATATCGGCTTTCTGGCTCATGTCCAAACTTTCCTCGGATCCTTTGGCGGCCAGATCGTAATCGCCCTTGGCCCAGGCAACTTTGGCCAGGCCTCCAATCGCAAAGATATGAGGGGCCTCGAGTTGTATTTTCTGACTAAACTTCAACTCATCCTGATACCATTGCGCCGCTCCCTCCACATCCCTTTCAGCCAGAGCGATATCCCCGAGCGTATGTAGACTGCTGACGGCCAGCCAGTGATGGCCAATATCGCGGAAGATGGGATGACTATTGCTAACCTGCTGTATGGCCTGGGAATATTCACCCTGGAACCAGGCAAGTATCCCCAGGCTGTAGAAATAAAATGCAATATGGAATCGATAGCCAAGTTCCTGAACGAAGGCCAGGGCTTCTTCATAAGTATTAGCTGCTTGTCCGTAGCTGCCCTGCCAGAAAAAAACATCCCCAAAGCTGCCAAGTGTCATGCTAACCGCCCCAAGGTTTTTAACAGCGCGGAACGCCGCTAAACTTTCCGCATAGAGAGGGATTGCCTGTTCGTAGTCATCCTGTGAGAGCGCCAGGTCGGCCAGACTCGAGAGCGCAGCCGCGATGCCATCCTGGTCGCCAATTTCGCGGCTCAAAGCCAGCTTTTCTTCTACAAATGACACTGCCTGTTGCTGATCATCGTTTTGGACAAGGCCGGAGAGTTGCATAAGAGTTTCAGCCACGCCGAATTTATCACCGATCTCACGGAACCAGGCCAGGCTTTGTAGCAGCATATCCTTCGCCTGCTCCCGCGCCGATGGCAGGAGAGCTAATCTGAGGAGAGCATAGGCCATACCCTGTTTCCCGGCGGGACCAAGTTCTTTGAAGAGAGCCAGGCTTTCCTCCAAACGTACCGGCGCCCTCTCAGGCTCTTGATTCATGACCATCAGGGAGCCACTTGCGTTGAGCGCCTTCCCGCGGATCCTTGCGCGGCGGGGCGTTCGAGGCTGTCCCTCTTGATCCATGGCCTCAATAGACAGAGCACGTTCCAGCCACTCCACTCCTTCAGTCTTGTGACCACGAATATGCCAAAACCACAATAAGGCACTTGCCAGACGCAACTCTGCTTCGATGTCGCCCTCCAGCGCCCATTCCAGCGCCAAACGAATATTTTCGTGTTCCGCATCCAGGCGGTCGAGCCATAAAACCATATCACGGGCGCGCAGGTTCGGCTCGGCCTGTTCGGCCAGATCAACGTAGTAAGCAACGTGCCGCCTGCGTAACAATTCTCCTTCGCCCGCCTGCACGAGCTTGTCACTCGCATACTGGCGGATCGTTTCCAGCATAGAGTAGCGGGTTTCCTGCCCCGGCTTGCTCTCTGCGGTGATCAGAGATTTACTGACCAGGGAAGCGAGTAGATCAAGCACATTGTAGGACAAGATGCCATCTTGTCCTACATCCGCGCATACATGTTCGGCCGCTTCCAACGTCCACCCTCCCGCGAAAACTGACAGCCTCCGCAATAACACACGCTCGTTTTCGTTGAGCAGGTCGTGACTCCAGTCAATCATGGCTTGCAGAGTCAGATGGCGTGGCAAGGCAGTCCGTGCACCGCCCGTTAATAAGTGAAAGCCATCATTGAGGCGTACGGCGATCTCTTCGACTCGCAGGAGTTTCAGCCTTGCTGCCGCGAGTTCAAGTGCGAGCGGAATACCATCAAGTTGACGACAGACTTGAGCAATGGCGGAAGCGTTCTCCTGAGTCAGTGCGAAACCTGGCAATGTGGATTGGGCACGTTCAAGGAATAACTGCACGGCTTCGGATTCGGAGAGAGTATCCAGTGCCGCATTTACAAAGTCTGGAATAGTGAGAGTTGGAACGAGATACAGCGACTCTCCTTCGAGGCTCAATGCCTCGCGGCTGGTTGCTAGGATTTTCAAGTTGGGGCAGGTGCGTAATAACATTTCTGCCAGTTGCGCGCAGGCTTGGATGAGATGTTCGCAATTGTCGATGACAAGCAATATCCCTTTATCCTTCAAAAAATCAATAAGTATTCCTTGTGAAGAGCGATTTGGCTGCTCGAGCAACCGCAGCGTGTTTACAAAGACCTGCGGCACTAGCGTGGGGTCGGAGAGTGGGGCAAGTTCGATGAACCAAAGGCCATCGGGGAAAGTAGCGAGCACTTCACGAGCAACTTCCAGGGAAAGGCGTGTTTTCCCAATGCCTCCCGCACCGACAAGGGTAACCAGCCGATGCGCGGCGAG
>JBGPNQ010000154.1:0-11428 GCA_041487615.1 Anaerolineae bacterium | reverse complement strand
CCTGCCATTGTCGTCCACGCGGGTCCGAAGGCGATGGGAGTGGGCTTTTTCCTGTAATGGTATAATTTTTGGGCTCATCACGTAATTTTGCACGAAAGTGCTTTTGCCGCCTGGCTCACAGATAAGTAAATTTCTGAATGTATTTGCAGGCAAGAACTGGAATTTCAAGATTGCTCATTATGCGGCGCTCTGTTTCTGAAGGAGAAAGACATGTCAGGTCATTCAAAATGGTCAACCATTAAACGCAAGAAGGGCGTAGCGGATGCCAAGCGCGGTGCGGTCTTCACACGTTTGGCCCGTGAACTCGTGATGTCAGCGCGCGAAGGCGGCAGCGATATCGATTCGAATTTCCGTTTACGTCTCGCCGTGGACAAGGCCCGCGCCGAAAACATGCCGAAGGATAACATTGAGCGCGCCATCAAACGCGGCGCAGGTGAAGATAAGGATGGCGTTGCTTTCGAGCAAATTACATATGAAGGCTATGCTCCACACGGAGTGGCGGTGATGGTTGAGACCGTCACCGATAACCGCAACCGCACGATCTCTGATCTGCGCCATGCCTTCACCAAGGCGGGCGGTAATATGGCGGAACCTGGCGCGGTCGGCTGGCAGTTCGAACGGGTTGCCTATTTTTCCTTCCCATCGAGCATGATGAATTTCGACAGGGCATTTGAACTTGGTATCGAAGCAGGTGCAAACGATGTCATTGACGATAGTGACACCATCGAGATCATCGCTCCCGTCGAGGCATTTAAGGTGATCGCCGATGCCCTGCATAAAGCCAAAGTCCAGCCTGAGGAAGCAAATCTTCGCATGCTCCCCAAGCAGGAAATGGAGCTCGACGCCGACGATACGGTGCGGGTCCTCAAGGCACTCGAAGCCATCGAAGACCTGGATGATGTGCAGAACGTCTACTCGAACCTCAAGGTTTCGGACGAGGCACTGGCTGCTCTTGAAGCTGCATAAGGATTAGCCACAGAGTCGCGAAGGCGCGGAGAAAAATTTCTCTCTGAGTCTCGGTGTCTCCCCCGGCACCACCCCGCCGGGGCTGGTGTGTGGCGATTTTATTTAAATGACTCTTGCATTAGGGATCGACCCAGGCACAGCGACCACAGGCTACGGACTCGTGCGCCTCGAACGGGACGGAAGCCTGGTTGCCGTTAAATATGGCGTGATCTTAACTCCCAAGGAAGCTACTGCCCCGGCGCGGCTGGAAATGCTCTACGACGAGTTGCATGTCATCCTGACAGAATACGGACCCGATACTGCTGCTGTTGAAAAATTATTCTTTTCCCGAAATGTAACCACCGCCCTGGCGGTTGGACAGGCGCGCGGCGTAGTGATGTTGTGTATGCAGCAGGCGGGCATCGAACCGTTTGAATATACTCCCAATGAAGTAAAACAGGCTGTTGCGGGTTACGGTGGGGCGGATAAAAGACAGGTGCAGGAAATGGTGCGCGCATTGTTACAACTCGAGTCCATCCCCAAGCCTGACGATGCCGCAGATGCACTGGCAATTGCGATCACGCATTTGAATACAAAGCGGTATGACTGATGTCATTGCGAGGAGAGCTTTAGCTCGACGAAGCAATCTCAAACATCCTGGGAGATTGCTTCGCAACGTGCGCTCGCAATGACATATAATTGAATTCATGATAGCAACTCTCCGTGGTGAAATCTCCCAAATTGAAGATACAGCCATTATCCTCGAAATCGGCGGCGTGGGACTGCGCGTCTTTGTCCCGGCACCCTTGCGGACCCGGCTTAAGGTTGGCGAAGCCATACTGTTGTTCACGCATCTCATCGTCCGCCAGGATGCATTGATTCTGTACGGATTCGATTCCCAGGCAGATCGCGAACTCTTCAACATCCTCCTGGGCGTGGATGGTGTTGGACCGAAGGTCGCGTTATCTGTCCTGTCCTCGATGACAGTGGATTCGATACAACGCGCGGTCTTTGCCGATGAAGGAGACCTGCTGAGCCGCGTCCCGGGCGTGGGGAAGAAGACTGCGCAAAAGATGGCGCTGCATTTGAAGGACAAACTCAAACCGACCGATGCGCTGGCGAGAGTGGCTGCCATGTCTGATACGGATAGTGAGGTCCTGGCCGCGTTGACCGCCTTGGGCTATTCCGTCGTGGAAGCACAGTCCGCCATCCAGTCATTGGGCAAGGATGCGCCTGACGACACGGAAGAACGATTGAGGATGGCGTTACAATACTTCCAATAATTAATGAACGATTCTGAGCTGTTAGGAAAATACGAACCTGTTCTGCGATTTGCAAAGAGCGAACGTTTCTTCCCCGTGGCTGTGGAGCCATATCTCGAAAAATGCAACATCTTCCCAAGTGGACCTCAGGGTGTACTCGGCCTGCTCACTCACTTGAATGAGCCACTGATACATCGTATTGGAAAACTACAGAGCGGGGAATATTATCTGCGCTTCGTCAATGATCCCTTGATCGATTCGGACATATGGATAGGCTGGGGGATTCTGTCAGTGGTCGCAATCAGTGCCAGTTGGTTTGCATTCGGTGTGAGCGGAGTCGAAGGCGCAGTCCTTCTTTCGCTGTTCGTCGCGCTCATTATCCTGGTCCAGGCCTCGCCGATCCGTGCGCGTTTTTTCCCTGCCGCTTTGAGTGCCCTTGTTTTCCTGGCGCTGGAGACACTTCCAATCTGGTTCTTTCTTCATCCGCACGCCTTTGTCAGTGTACAAGTGGAGTATCTGATCCTGCTTCCCCTTTATGTGATTTTGCTTTTTACTATTTCCATCCGCGTGATGAAATTTATTTTCGATTACATTATTCCAGAAGCGCCAGGCGTGATCATGGATATGATGTCCAACGCCAGCGAAACAGTTGCGCGCAAGTCATTCCGTCAATATCAAAAAATTCTCGAGGCGAATCCACAGCCTGTTTATTATGGAAGAGTGACGGTACAGCCCGATGGTGACGGGAATACCTGGAGAATCCTGCAATATCATTTTTTCTACGCTTTCAATGACTGGCGTCTCGCTGCCAATGGTATCAACCATCACGAAGGCGACTGGGAGATGGTCGCGGTCTACTTGAAAAACGATGAGCCATACGCGCTGCTGTTCTCACAGCATGGATCAGGCGCGTTGGAGCTTTGGGGGAATGTCCATCGCGTAAAGGATGAGGACGGGAACACTACCACACATCCAATTATTTACACGGCGCTAGGATCCCATGCCAATTACAGCAGACCCGAGGTGATACGCTCGTCCAGCCTGTTCCATGAAGGATTTGTCCAACGCCTCATTTACTGGACCGATGGCTTGATCCATTTTCTATTCCTGCTCTTTAACCCCAGCGAAAAGTCGCGGCAGATCGCGCTGCAGCAGCTGACGATGCATCCCGCCACCGCGTTGACGGAAGAGTCTTTTGCAAAATTGCGGGATGAGCGTGACCACTATGTTGTAAGCCTGCCCATGGAACTCGCAACGGGAGATGGTTTCCGCATTGGCCGTGAAGGGGATGTTCAGCATGAACCGATTGGCATGTCGACCAGTTATCTCAAGCGCGTCATGTCTGACCGCGAGGTGACTCGTCCACATTCAAGTGAGTGGAAACAAGTGGTATTGACTCCCGAGCCCGAATGGGTGCAATATAAAGGCTTATGGGGAGTAAAAAGTACTTTGCAAGATGAGTCAGGTCCGCCGGGACCGAAGTGGGACAGACCTGACAAATTCCTCCAAATCCACCCACGGAAACGCTGGGATCAAGAGTTGGAATGGCTGAGGGAATTGGAAGATCTCTCTGGACCAAAACTTAAATCAAAATAAGAAAATTCATTGGGTTCTTAAGGGTCGAAACCCTTCACCCAATACCTCATGCGCCACACCAATGACCATGAACGCGTGCGGGTCAACTTCATGGACAATGGCCTTCAGCGACGCAACCTCGGCCCGTGAAATAACGCAATATAAAACAGGACGTTCCGCGCCCGTATAGGCACCGGTCCCCTCAAGGACGGTGACACCCCGTTCCAATTCCTCAAGCACACGGTTGGATACTCCTTCCGGTTGATTGGTGACGATCATCGCCGTGCGGACTGTTCCACCGCCTTCGAGGGTCGTTTCAGCAACGAGTCCGCTCACGTAGAGGGCGATCATCGCGTAGAGAGCCGCTTTCCATCCGAAGACAAATCCCGCGCCGAGGATGACCGCCGTATCCACCATTAAATAGCTTTGCGTCATCGGCGTGCCGCGATAATGGTTGAGAATACGTGCCAGAATATCCGAGCCTCCGCTTGTACCGCGTGCCCGGTAGACGAGTCCGTAACCAACACCACTGACAATCGCGCCGTAAAGTGTGTTTAGAAAGATGTCACCATGCAATTCGCTGATGAGTTGAGTCGCCGCGCCGTTCACGGCAAATAAAGGCGTCTGCAATATAAGATCGGTGAACAATGAATATGTCACAATTGCAAACACTGTCCGAAATGCAAATTTTCGGCCGCCGAGAAAACGCCAACCCAACCCAAAGAGGGGAATGTTCCCGATAAAGACCATTAGACCGATGGGCCAACCCGTAAAGTGGTTGATCAGCTGCGAGATGCCGCTCACTCCACCGGATGCCAGATGGGATGGAACAAAGAACACGCGCAAGCTAAATGCCTGGATCATGGAACTGATCAGGATCAATCCATAATCGCGGATGTAAGGCCAATATTTTTTCATTCATTCCTTTTCACGTCATTGCGAGGGCGTAGCCCGAAGCAATCTCAAATTGAGTGAGAGATTGCTTCGTCGCAACAAACGCTCCTGCAATGACGGGTCAACCTAATATTTCCACTCCCGCCAGTTTCTCGATCACACCCACAACCGCGGAGTTATCCAATTCGCCCATGCCGGAGTCGATCATTTGTTGGAAGAGTTTTGTGTTTGCTTCTGTACCAGAGACTGGGATGTCATATTCCTTCGCAGTGTCCAGAATGATATTCAAATCTTTCAACTGCATATACGCCTTGAAACCCGGGTTACGATTGCCGTCGAAGAGACGCGGCGGCTTGACGTCGAGGGTCCAGCATTGAGCAGCGCCGCCTTTGATCGCATCCACAACTTTGCGCGGATCCACGCCTGCTTTCTTCGAGAAGACGAGCAATTCTCCCATCGCCACCATCTGTGCAGCGACCATGATCTGGTTGGCGGCTTTGGCCACCTGCCCGGCGCCCGCATCGCCGACATGCGTTACCGTTTTCCCCATCGCCAGGAAAACGGGCATCACTTTTTCCAAAGCGGAGGCGTCGCCGCCGACCATGATGGTGAGAGTCCCGTTGCGAGCGCCAATGTCACCGCCGGAGACGGGAGCGTCGAGAGCGAAGACATTTTTCGCAGCGAGCATTTCGGCGATCATGCGCGCCGAGGCAGGCTTGATCGTGGAATTGTCAATGTAGATGAGTCCATCGTGCGCGCCTTCGATAATTCCATTTTCACCTAGGACAACTTTCTCAACGTCGGGAGTATCGGGCAGGTTGGTGAAGATGACTTCCACTTGAGAGGCAACTTCTTTTGGCGAGTTCGCAGCGACCGCGCCTTCTGCAACGAGTTCATCCACAACCGCGCGTGAGCGGTTATGAACAACGAGCAGAAACCCCGCTTTATGAATATTCCTTGCAATGGACTTTCCCATCAACCCGAGGCCGATGTATCCAACTTTGAGCATGTTGACTCCTTTTTAGCCACAGAGAACACTGAGATTTTTGAGATTATAACCTTGACCCTACCCCCACCGCCCTACGGGCACCTCCCCCATTTTCCGCTGAAGTGCGCGGAAAATGGGGGAGGCTGGGAGGGGGTAAAAAAGAACCTGCCTCCTTTATGGGAGGCAGGTTCAGATGTAGAGCGAGCGCTGTTTACTTGATTTCGTAGGTCATGCTAACGGTCACGGTGAAGGTTAATTGTCCGGTTTGGATCGGCACGGCTGCCGCTTGTACCGCTGCTCCACCGCCACCTTTGCCATCCGCGAACGGAATTGGCTGGTTGTCGAAAAAGCTCACAGATTGAAGGTCGCCGAGTTTTACTCCGGAAACATCCGCCAGTTCCTGAGCCTTTGCAACTGCATCTTTCACAGCATCAGCACGTGCACCTTTCAGTGCATCATCCTTGTTCGCCACGTCGAACTGGATGCTGTTGACTGTGTTCGCTCCTGCCCGCACAATGGTGTCCAGCAGATCGCCAAGCTTATTAATGTCGCGCACCGTCACATAGACTGTGTTATCCACAGAGTACGTCTTGTCGCCTGTAGGCAGGTTCGTCTGAGGGTCGTATTTGTCCATAGGATAGATACTGAAATTCGTAGTGCGGATATCCTTGGCATCGATGCCAAAATCAGTGAGGGCCTTGATCACAGCCTGGGTCTGTGTGTTGTTTTGCGCAACCGCCTCAGAGGCGGTCTGTTTTTCAGTGTGAACGCCAAGATACAGATAAGCAATGTCAGGGCTTAGATATGCGGTCCCTGTACCGACAACGCTAAGCGTCCGTTGGGGGGCGGAAGCCGCCTGGTTGATTGCCGCCGGCTGGCAGGCGCTTACCACCAGCGCGAGCACGAACACCGCCGCAAGAAAAATGGATTTCGTCTTCATCATAAACTCCTTGTTGAAAATTTTCTCTTCAGCTTGATAGACGATGCACCCGGAAAAAAGTTCCTGTAGATCTTTTGTAGGGCGGGTGGTCGAGAAGCATCCTGCCAGAGGCCCCGTTAGGGGATAAGGGTCAACCGGCCAGACCTTATGTGATCCAGAATCGTCAGGTTTTTAGCCTGATCGACGTAAAGCATCTGCAAGATAACACAAAAGAGGAGATTTTTCAGGAAAATTGCGCAAAATCCGCATAAATCTGAATGCCCAAATACAGAACTACGGCACCAAAAGCACCCAGATTTGGGGGGTAAAGGTCTTGTAATTTCGCGCAAATGCCTGTACAATCTTGGTACATTTGTTCTAGGAATGAAGGATTTATGCCTGTAGATTTTCAGCAAATCTATACCCGGATCAAGGAAATTGCCGCCGGGGCTCATGAGAATAAGAAGATTCTCGAGCAACGCCGGATAGAAGCGCGTAAACTACTCAGCGGATTCGCATCCGAACTGGATTTTCTGCGCCGCAAGGTGGAAATGGCCAAGGAAGTGGACGCGAACATCCGCTGCGCGACGCCGTTCAATGAGTCACTTCTGGCCTGCTACCCACCGCCGGTTACCGTGACCGAGGCGACGATCCTTGCCGCGGACGGATCCCAGGTCAATCCCGACCGCCATGCCGCCGTCCAGTTTTGCATCATCAACATTGGCGTGATCGCCATGCGACTGAGTTCCGGCCAGGCACCGGATGTGACCGTCGAAACGGAATTGATGTATGGGGATGAACTTCTCACGAACGGCGCTCCCCTTTCGGATGGTATGGTCGCCATGCGGCGCGATATCAACGAGCGCATGAAACTCGATGAAGTATCCAAAGGCATTAGCGGACCCGTCGTCAATCTGACAGATGGCACACTCGAGCTGTGGGGCGCCAAGGGTGACGATCCGCAGGCGTACGCAAATTTCGTGGAGCAATATCTTGGAGTCCTTTCCCGTTTGCATGAACGGGGAGTCGTAACCGCAGGCTACGTGGAAAAACCCAGCGCGGACCTGGTGATCCGCCTGCTCGAGATCGCGGTTGCCGATGATGAACAGCTTCGCAAGCTGCGCGACTTTCATCCGTTGCGCGGCGTGAGCGACCGCTGGCTGTATGGCGAACGTGAAAATCCACTGCTGCCGCCGGGACATCGCTCGGCAGTGTTCGGTCTTCAATCGGGGTCGGAAAAGAAATATAAAGGCGCTTTGTCGCTGCACTTCTTTTATTTGAATGTTGGTTCTGAGGGACATCCCTGGCCTGTGCGCGTGGAGATTCCCAAGTGGGTGGCCGAGGATTCGAAGAAACTGAATTTATTACATTGTGTCCTGCTCGAGCAGTGCAAAATGATGGGCAGCAGACCCTATCCGTATCTCCTACATCGCGCGCATGAGACGGCGGTAGTCAGGTACGAAGAAAAAGAGCAGGTTGAACAATTGCTGGCGCTGGAGTTACGCCGAATTAACGCGGAAGTCGGTGACAGCTCGAATAAGAGTTCGGCGAAAAGCTTGAAGGTAAAACATTAACTCACCTTACACAAAACGTCCCGAAGGTTCCTTTGAAAAACCGTTTTGAGCCGCTCAGACCTTCGGGACGGTGTGTAACATCACACATTAGCAAGACACAAACCTTGACCGGGCGAGGTGTTCTCGCCTTCCACCGTATGCAGGGATTCTGGCAGCATACATTGTGAACTGACCTTACTACCACGGAGGCAGAATGACACAAATCGAAATCGGACGTCTACTACGTGCAGGAACAACGGGCTTTGTCGCGGGCTGCCGCGTTTCACAGTTTACCGTCCCGGCTTTCGGGGAGCTTGTGCGTGCCCCACTGGGTGATTCGTATCAGGTCTATGGACTCATCCACGACATTCACATCGACGATGACGGACTCGTGCGTCAGTTGGTGACATCAGAAAATATCAGCGATGAAGTGCTCAAGGACAACCGCGAACGCCGTATCGTCCCGGTTGAAATGTCTGTGCTGGCAATCGGCTATGAACAGGACGGGAAGATCTATCATCTGCTTCCCCCGCGCCCGCCGCTCAGCCTGGATGTCATCTACTCGTGTGATGACGCGGACGTGGCACGCTTTACATCCGTGGGACGATTCGGATATTTCAGGCATATCCTGGGCTCAAAGGATACACCGATCGGCGAAGTAATGGCCGCTCATCTGGGACAGGCGACCCGCGCCCATGGATTGAACGGCCAACAGTGGCGCGAGAAGGCGACTCATGAACTGATCACATTATTGAGGGATGATTATTCAACGCTGATGTCGGTTCTTGGGGCGCTCAGCGACGTGAGCGTTTAAGGGTAATAGGCGCGAAGGTACAGGTGTTTTATGTATACCGTAACGCAGACGGCTTTCCAACCGATACCCGCTGATGTTGAACGTATTGGGAAGGTTGTGCTCAATGCCGCATACAAGGTGCATACCACGTTGGGCCCCGGGTTGCTCGAGTCTGTTTATCAGGCGTCGCTCAAGCACGTGATCGAGAAAAGCGGAGTCGGCGTGAAAACGGACCTCAAACTGCCCATCATGTTCGAAGGCGCAAAACTGGAATCAGGCTTGCAGCTCGACATGCTGGTCGAGAAATGTGTCATTGTGGAATTGAAATCAGTGGAACGGATGAATATACTGTACGAGAAACAAGTAGTCACGTATTTGCGTTTAAGCAGATTACGTCTCGGATTTCTGATCAACTTCAATGTGGCGTATTTGAAAGATGGAATCAAGCGTGTGGTGGTTTAATCCTAACCCGGTGGTCGAGTAAAGCGAGTGCTTGCCTGCCCCGCTGTTCTTGGCGGGATCTCGCTCATATCGAGACCACCACGACTGGCAAACCTAAACTTTTCACGTTACTGCTGGTCTTGATACGTGTCGCCAACGAGCGGCGCCACTACTCGACCACCGGTGATATAAA
This sequence comes from Anaerolineae bacterium, assembly GCA_041487615.1. Classification (GTDB taxonomy): domain Bacteria; phylum Chloroflexota; class Anaerolineae; order Anaerolineales; family Villigracilaceae; genus Defluviilinea. Next base: position 1,865 of record JBGPNQ010000154.1, on the reverse strand, counting down.
TAATTATGACCAACTTTTCCTTCATCCAAATCACTGACCATCACCTGCTTGAATCCGAGGATGCGCTCCGTGAGGGATTCTGCCCCGGACACGCGCTGCGGATGGTAATGAGGCATATCGCCGAGCACGTCGCCGACAAAGCGGACTTCATCATCTCGACTGGCGATCTTGTCGAACCGGAAACAGATGCCACTTATCAATGCGCGGTGAAGCTACTGGGCGTGAATTTGCCTGCCGCATTGCCGGGACCGCAAAAGGTGAACGTGGAAGGTTTGTCAGAATATCCGATGTATTTTTTGCCGGGCAACCACGATGACCGTGAATTGTTCACGCGCTATTTGTTCCCTGATTCGAAGGCACCGGCTTTATACAATTTCGCGTTTGTGCACAAGGACGTGCAATTCATCTTCATGGATTGGGGACCCGAATCGAAGGCCTGCTTCCTGCCTGAAACGTCGGCCTTCCTTGTCCAGGCGCTCCAATCCAACTTGCCTTCAGTCATCGTCTGTCACCAGCACGTCAAGCGGATCGGCAGCCGCTGGCTCGACAGTTTCCTGGCAGATGATCTCGATGCGTTTTGGGAGATCGTCAGCCACCCCACGATCAAGGAAAAAGTGCTTGCGATTCTCTGTGGTCACGTGCATATTACGTATGAAGATGAATACCGCGGCATTCCGATTTTAGGCTTGCGGTCCACGGCATATCCCTTTGCTAAGACAGATGAACCGACCGTGATTTTGGCCGCGCCGCATTATCGGTATATAAATATTCAAGATGGTATTTTGACGACGAGGATTTATAAGGTTCCATTGTAGAATTTTCACCACGAAGTGTCACAAAGGAGCACCAAGGAAATCCCAAGGTTTTAAACCTTTGTGAACCTTCGTGACCCTTTGTCTCCTTCGTGGTAGAAAATGGAGAAATATGCAAAAGAAGCTTTATGCACCGGTGCCGCCGAATATCGAAAAGATTGGTAGGTTGGTATTGGACGCGGCGTTTAGGGTGCATACTGCTCTTGGTCCTGGGTTACTTGAGTCTGTGTATGAAACGTGCACTGCGTACGAATTAACTCAATATGGGTTACGTGCCCCGACACAAGTTGCCTTACCTGTGACCTATCAAGGCATCAAAATGGATGCAGGTTTGCGACCTGATATGATCGTTGAAGATAGTGTTATTGTGGAGTTCAAAGCTGTTGAAACAATGCATCCTATATATGAAGCGCAATTGATCACCTATTTGAAACTCACAGGTATTCGTCTAGGCTTCTTGATCAACTTCAATGTTGTGCATTTGAAGGATGGAATTAAGCGGATTGTGGTTTAATTTTTAACCACAAAGTGTCACGAAGTGACACGAAGGAAAAAACAAGGTTTAAAACCTTTGTGTACCTGCGTGCTCCTTCGTGGTGAAAGAATCCTTTGTGCACCTTCGTGACCCTTCGTGGTAATAAGAGGTATTTATGGAAATCGAGCGAACAAAAATTGGTTATCTTGTTGGCGGTGGATTAAAAGAAAATTTCCGCGTGCGGCTTATCGTCTCTCCGCAGGAGATTCAGGAGGGCGCGTTCGTTGTCATCCAAAGCGGGGACTGGAACTATTACGGCATCGTGACCGATATCCAGCTCGGCTCCACCGACCCGCGCTTTGCCGACGAGCAATCCGGAGTCCGTTACCCGCCGAATATCGCCAGGGCGCTGTATGGTCAGACGCTATATGCCAACCTCGAAGTGTTGCCCAACCTGATGCTTGAGATCGGACCCGAACTCGGCACAACTGAATATGTCGATTGGAAGGGAATGATCGACGCGGGGCTGAAGGATCCGCCGCGGATTTTACCGGTCAAGAATGTGCCGCCGCACCATG
>JBGPNQ010000153.1:0-11458 GCA_041487615.1 Anaerolineae bacterium | reverse complement strand
GTACCGTCGCGCCGAGAAGCGAGTCAAACAGCGAGCCGGCCAGACCAGCAAGGGTGATTATTGGGAAGAGCATCCAGCTGTTTGAGAACCACGTTGCGGGTAACGCGATCACGGCTGCACCCAACAGCGACGCGAGCGTTCCCGATAACGAGACTCCCCCCGATGTTCCTTTTTCGACGCGCTTTCTCAAATCTGTGATCATTTGTGGAGGGGTGGGATTCAGAACTCCCAACTCCGTCGCCCATGTGTCTGCATTCACCGCCGCCAGAGACGCAGCAAATCCCACCCAGCCGATCACTGATTCGGGATAACGAGCGTGGACCAACACGAAGAGTGTTGCCAGCCCGCCATTGCCGAAAACCTGACCCGCGTCGCGTTCATGTCCCTTTGAGAATTTTTCATTGAGACCAAGCTTGCGCTTTAGGAAAGCACGACTCAAGCCTGAGGATGTAATAAAAAAGATCATCAAGAGAATTGCCCATTGCAGCCCGCCGAATCCGAAGACGACGGTGCCGACGAGCGTCGCGGCAAGCGCTCCGCTTTTGTTGAGGCTATGGGCGCGATAAGCCAGATAGGCTATGACGATGGCGAGGATGAAGCCATAGATGATTTGCATTTAGATGGGTGTGGTTACGAGGAATAATACTGCCATGAGGAAGAGGAACGCACAGAGAGTACTCGATACCCAGACGATGAATGCAAGCGGACGCTGCCGCTCCCAGCGATAAAAATAGAGTCCCGCGGTGACGCCGATAACGAATAGCAGCGCGCTGATGAGCGGAAGCAAGATTAATTGTGTGGACGAGGCCGTTTGGTTCGGCGCCCCGAACGGATTGAACCCAAATGTGATTCGTGAATATGACGGAATGAGTATGCCAACCCAAAGGATCAGCCCCAGATTGAGCAGGATGCCACTCATCCAAAGAAAACGCGCAATGGGACTTTCCCAGGCCTGCGTGATCAGGAAGGATGGATACACAGACTTTGCCTCGCTGGGCATTAGGCTTCCCATTTCGGTGGCGCGTGCAAACGTTTGGACCAGTCCCGCGGCATTTTGCGGCGAGATGGCAAAGATCCGTTTTGAGGTTGCGATCAGGATTAAATTTCTGGAACTTGATGCGATGAATTCCACCAGTCCCAGGTCGGAGTGACGGCGGGTGCCAAGTACGGCGCCAGGCAGTCGAAAGCGCGGCAGCAAAAGCGGGCTTGTTAAATCTGAGGCAGGTCGGACCCACTCGATATCCGTGAGAGGAATATCTTCGATGCGTAATCCCCATAGCATGGCCAGACTATCGCGGTCGATGAAATAGTCCGCGCGCAGAAGGGCGTAAGCGCGATATGCAAAGAAAGGTATTGGAGCGAAGGCCAGAAAACCCATCAACAAATAGGATACGAACATCGGCCCAACTTCTGCACGCGTCAAATTGAAAAATCCCCATGCCGAAACAAACGCCAGCACAATGATGATGATGCCGTGAAAAATGAGACCGAGTCGTCTGGCAGGAGGAAAGTGTCCGGTTTTGGGATTATTCATTCTTGTATGGGCGGCTCTTCACAAAGCATTGATGAGAGCGGGAGAGTCACTCATTCTTCCAATAGGAATCTTATCTTCTCACCAATCGCATTGATTAATATGAGTTGACTTTCTTTTTCCTTGCGTAGTTTTAATTCTACCATCCCCTCTTTGAGAGCTTTTTCTCCAACTGTCACTCGGGCCGGACATCCGATCAAGTCTGCGTCATTGAATTTGACACCTGCGCGTTCGTCGCGGTCATCGAATAAAATGGAAATGTCTGCAGCCTGTAAGCTGCTGTAGATTTCTTCGGCTTTGGCGCGCGTATCCATTTCCTTGCCAGGGATGTGCATGAGATACACGTCAAATGGCGCGGCGGGATGGGGGAGAGTCAGACCTTTTGTGTCATGATAGGTTTCAGCAACAGCAAGAAGAATATTTTCAAAAATATAAGATTTGCGGGTAGCCAAAAGCATAGCGGCTAAAACAGAAAGTGGCGTGCCACAGTTTTTGCAGGCATCTCCGGCTTTCATCTGAACCAGATCCCCAATGATCTCTGCCGAATAATCACGTCCGTAATTTGTGTTTTTGAGATGATAACCTGCCTCGTTCGCACCGGCGACAAGATTCTGCGATTGCGGGATGATGTCATCCAGGACGATCAGTGCATCGTTCAACCCAATTGGTGACGCGTATCCGGCGGCTGCACCTGATCTCTGAATCTCTGCTGCTGTCGCCGGACGGACGTCGCCGACATCCACGCCGAGCTTCGCCGCGAGTTTTGCTTCACTAAGTTGCATATCCCCGCGCAGGACAACGAAAATGAATTTGTTGTCCGCAATGCGCGTGTACATAAGCGCTTTGGCCGTTTTCTCTTTTGGAATATCGAGAAAATTGGCCAGCGCTTCAATGGTGTGACAATCAGGGGTCAGGATTTTTTCAAGAGGTACCGGCGACTCATGAGTTGCCTCAACAGGTTTCGCGAATTGCGAAAGTTCCACTCGCTCTGTGTAGTTGCAATTTGAACAATGAGCGACTTCGATTGAACCTGAAGCAATGGAGAAGAAGATTTCATTGCCATTCCCAATTGTTGGCAGCGCGAGTGTTTCGGGAAAAGATGGATCGTTCGATAAATTACGCAAATGCTTGAGCGTGTATTCGCCCAATTGAGTTGGTACATTTTCACGCGTCAAATATCCTGCGCGGACGAGAAAGGAGAATCCCTCCGTCCGCGCGTTGTTGGGAGCTTCGCGCTGACTCTGAACGTTTAGGTCGCGGTATTTCATAACTATTACCCCTCTTTTGAAGGAGCCCCCTTCGGGGATGCTTCGCGAAGGGGCAGGGGTGATGTTTATTCTTCGGTCTTTTTCTTTCTACTGATTTTTCGTGTTACCCCCTCTGCCATCGATTCGGGCACCACGATCGGCGTCGAGGCGATGGATTCGGCCTGGGCTGCCTCGGAAGGCGTGGTCTCGGGCGCGGGCTCAAGGTCCAGCTCGACCGTTTCCTCCATCCGAATCTGACCGCGCAGGAACGCGCCTTCTTCTGTCACGAAAGCAGTGGTGACCACGTCGCCCCAAACGCGACCGGAGCCGCGGATCTCCAGTTTTTGAGTCGTGATATTGCCACGCACCGCGCCCGCGACAATGACAGCGTTGGCGCGCACGTTTTGACAGGTCACACGCCCGGTCTCACCGATGACGAGCATTCCGCGCAGGGCGATCTCGCCTTCGAACGCGCCCTCGATGCGGACGCCGCCTGAGCCGTTAATTGAACCGTGCCAGATGACGCCTGACCCAAGCACGGAGGTGATGCGCTCCACGGCTTGCACGGGCTGCTGTGTTTCCGTGGGAGAAGTATTGCGTTTGAACATATAGAGATTATTTTACCTTGAAAGAGGTATACAAGTATACAGGAAAGCAAGTAGACAAGGAACAGACAAAAAACACGTGAGCATTTTCGACTCACGTGTCTACTGGTTTACATGTCTGCGTGACTACGATCCCTCGCTCTTCTCTTCCTTCGTGCTGAGTTGAACGCCGATTATATTAAATCCTGAGTCGACATATAGCACTTCACCCGTGATGCGTGCCGACAGGTCGGACGCAAGGAATACAGCGGAGTTTCCCACGTCATCGATCGTAACATTCTCGCGCAAGGGTGCAGCGTCCGCGAAGTGCTTGTACATATCGCGGAAACCACCCACGCCCGCAGCCGCCAGCGTACGGATGGGTCCGGCTGAGATCGCGTTGACCCGGATTTTTTCAGGTCCCAGATCATATGCCAGATATCTTGTCGACGATTCCAGTGCAGCCTTCGCCACGCCCATCACGTTGTAATGTGGCGCCACCTTCACCGAACCATAATATGTGAGACACATCACGGACGCACCCGGGTTCAAAATTGAGTGAAAGGCATTGGTCAACGCCACGAACGAAAACACGGATATGTCCAGCGCGTTCTTGAAACCTTCGCGGCTGGTCTGGTAATAGGGCCTGCTTAACTCATCGCGTCCGGCGAAGGCAATCGAATGGACCAGCACATCGATCTTCCCAAAATGCTGTGCGGCCTTCTCGGCCACGGCTGTGATCTGATCGTCCTTTGTCACGTCACATTCTTCGACCCATTGACAACCGACTTTTTCCGCAAGTGGTTTCACGCGTCGTTCGAGCATTTCACCGGCATAGCTGATGCCGATATTTGCGCCTTCACGATGAAAGGCCTGCGTGATTCCCCATGCGATCGACTTGTCATTTGCCAGACCAAAAATCAGTGCATTCTTGCCTTCAAGTAATCCCATTGCTCCTCCGTTTGGTTTCCATCATTGCGAGTGCTGAAGCAATCTCTATCGTTGCATGGAGATTGCTTCGTCGCCTATCGGCTCCGCGCAATGACGGATTGTGGAATGTTCCATCCTTTAACCAAAAACCTCCACGGCTTCGAGAGCCACGGTTCTGGTGTATTATTTAAACCCACACGTGGACCTTTCGTCACGAGTGAATTTGGGACTTTGATGCCCGATTCGATCCACAAGTCGCCACTTATTTCCGTTAAATCGACGCCGTTCTCACGTTTGGTAATCTCCATTGCCTGACAAAGTTTCCCGGGACCAAACGTATCGCGTCCGTGTCGCCGCTCCAGCATTACGGCGACTCCTTCGATGGGCTGTACGGCACGGACCAACACTGCGGCTGGGAATCCGTCGCGCTCTGTAACTACATTTAACATCCAATGATTGCCATACGTGAAATAGACGTAGGCATGTCCGGCCTCGCCAAACATGACAGCTGTACGCGCTGTGAGCCCGGCTTTTGCATGGCAGGCCAGATCCTTTCCGCTGATATATGCTTCCGTTTCGGTAATGAGACCAACAAGCTGTTTTCCCGCAAGGATACGAACGAGACGAACACCGATTAAATCTCGTGCTACCTGTAAAGTGGGTCGGTCATAAAAATCTCGGGTAAGAATCATAGAATCATTGTGTCATTGCGAGCGCAGCGAAGCAATCTCCTCGCTAAATATGAGATTGCTTCGTCACTGCGTTCCTCGCAATGACAGATAACATTATCTAAATCTGGCATCTCTCTTAAGCGTTAATCTCAATCCTTCGGCAAGCCTAATGGATGAGCGGTAATTTAATTTCTGGCTGGCAAGCGAAAGGTCTGCACACAGACGAGAGACGCCACCGGCGGTGCTGGTGCTATAGATGACTTCGGCATTGCTTCCTGTCACATCCTGCACACACTTGATCAGATCGCTGATGCTCGTCTCTTTTCCCGAGCCAATGTTGATGACCAATCCATTGATATTGGGCGCAGTTGCGGCCGCGATCAAGCCGCTGACAACATCATCCACATAAACGTAATCGCGCGTCTGACTTCCATCTCCGTGCGCGACCAGGGTTCCGCTGCGGAGTGCCTGCTTCAAATAGTGCGGCACAACAGGCGGATGGGATGCTGGCAGATGTTGACCGGGTCCGTATGCATTGAAGATCCTCAGACTGACTGTTTCAATGCCCCACAATCCACCGATCGTGCGGACGTAATATTCGGCGGCGAGTTTGGAGACCGCATAAGGTGAACGCGGATTTGGAGTCAGCGTCTCTTTGAGCGGCTGATCGGCCAAATCACCGTACACAGCCCCAGACGACGCGAGAACGACGCGTCCCACGCCCACGTCTCGCATCGCTTCCATAAGTGCCACGGTCCCGCCCACGTTGACTGTGTTGTAATCCCGCGGATATAAAATAGACTCAGGAACCGAGACGCGCGCTGCGAGATGATAGACAACATCCACCTCCTGAAGCAGAGTCCACAGTTTGGGGCGGTCGCTCACATCCCCGCGGGTGAAATGCACATCGGGCGCGAGCGCCTGCGGATCGCCTGTGGAGAGGTCGTCGAGCCCGCGGACCTGGTGTCCTTCGCGGGCGAGCTGGTTGGCAAGAGAAGAGCCGAGGAATCCCGCGGCTCCGGTGATGAGAAAATTCATATGGAAGATTATAGCATTAAGAGAATCCGTCGCCAGTCACTTGTGTAACCTTGAATTTTGCTCATGGATGGCCGTTGACTCATCACTGGTAGTATGTTATTCTTCGGGTTGTAGGATAACAGTAAGTTCGTGTTGGAAGTACAAATACCAACGGCTCACGGTTAGATACGTGAACCGTTTTGTTTTGCCCTCCGATGGAACTAAACAGAACACCTAAATTTTTAAAAATGCCCCAAGGAGGCAAATACAATGTCTGAACGTATAACTGGTACCGTCAAGTGGTTCAATGGTGATAAAGGCTTCGGCTTCATCGAGCGCGAAGGTGGAAAGGACGTATTCGTCCATTTTTCTGCCATTCAAGGCGATGGTTTCCGCAACCTGCAAGAAGGTCAGAAGGTCGAGTTCAATGTTGAACAGGGACCCAAGGGACCCCAGGCAAGCAACGTCACCATGGCGAGCTAGTCTTAGACAAAAAAAAGAGTCCCGCGTTTTCGCGGGACTCTTTTTTGATTCTCAGGCCTATGGTTGATATTGTGCTATTGCTTCATCGGCATAAGGTCGCCCGCTTTCTCGATAAATCTGGATCAATTCTTTCGCGTCAAAGGGAACACGGCGGAACTCAAGATTGGTCTGACCGTCCTGGGCAGTTAGGATCGCATATTCCGCCCAGGGGTCGGCATGGAATGGGTCATCGGGTTGATTGTGGCTGTATGCAAAGCCAACACTTCCAGGATTGAAGAAGAAATATTTGCCATTCCTTCGGATTTGCTGGGCGTGTGTGTGACCACCGGTCAGGATATGGTCAGCATATGGACCAAGGAATTTTTGGAATACCTCTTCCGGGGCAGCAGGCAGGATAACATCGTCAAATGAAGTGGGGGAGCCGTGAAAGCATAACAGGTCAAGGCCATTTTCAAGGTTCAGCGTGACTGTTGGTTGAAAGTTTGCGATAAAGGCGCGCTGATCCTCGCTGAGTTGTGATAATGACCAGTTTCGAATCTCTCCCATCTTTTTGAGCCGTTCAGGCGAAAGTTCATCGCCGGTTTCGATTCCACTCAACAACCATGCATCTGCGTTTCCCATCACCACGGGACAATTCAACCTGTGCAACCGCTGAACGACAGCCGCAGGTTGCGGTCCGCCTTGAATGGCATCGCCGAGACACATGATTTGATCGATATGTTGTCTTTGGATATCGGCTTCAACCGCGTCGAAAGCGAGGTCATTCCCATGCATATCAGAGATGACAGCGATTCGCATAGTTTGCTCCTTATCAAACCATCCTGGTCATTGCATTCACATCAGCGATGGTCGGCAGGATACGATGCCATGCAATGGTTGAAAGAGATGTGTTGAGCAGTTGACCGTTCGATAGCACGGCGAACAGCTCATCGTCAGCCTGGAAGAATCGCTCGACCATACCCCGTCGCCATGGGACGTTGAGCCCGTTCGAAGCGAGGGACCAGATCTTTCCCCCGTCATGTGACTCTTCGATGCGGCCATTGGAGTCTACATGGTCAGCGGGACCCAAAATCATGTGTTCAGAATCAAGAGGGTCCACCCAGACTGCTCGACAGTAGCAATCATAAAGATCCACCCAGGTTTTGCCACCGTCAAAGGAGCGATAAAAGTCTCCACCCGTCGGCGCGTAGACAAGATCAGGCGAAGACCGATGAACCTCAAGCGAGTGCACATCGGGATAAATAAATGGCTCGGGTGGACCTTTGAGATCGGGTTCTCCATCGCTGCCCTCAGCCAGCTGCCACGTTTCGCCGTTATCGTCCGAACGCAGAACGCCACCCACTTCGACGGCGGCATAGACGCGTGATTTATGGAAGGCGAAACCGCGCACACAGCCTGCTTCGGGTGAATAGGGGAGGGACCATTTGAACTTGTTGCGTAGTCCGGCAACTTCGTCACAGACGCGCCAGGAGTCGCCGCCGTTGTGGGAGATAAATATATTGGCGGGTTCTGTGCCTGCGAATTCGAAATCGGAAATATCCGGGTGAAACGCCATCCAGCGGACGTGAGGTGCCGTTAAACCATTGCTGGCTTCTTCCCAGGTAATACCTTCATTGTCAGAGCGAAAGATTCCATTTTCTGTCCCAGCCAGGATGACACCTTCGCGTGCAATAACACTTGTGACGTGCTGATCTGTCAGCCCACGTGACGTTTCATTCCATCCTTTTGTGTCACGGTCGCAGATGACAATCCCTTCTTCGGTTGCAAGAATTAATTTGTTCATCGTACCTCACTGGTAAAGCCAATCTAAACACAGCAGGACAACAACATTATGGTGAGCGGATATTCAGAACACCCCATATCGAGGATTCTCATATTTTGCATTATGGAATTGTCGGAACCGATGCTCCCTCAGGATAAATCAAATATACAGTTCCCCCGGATGCCTGGAGCCAGAGCAGTTCAAATTCAGACCGCAGATATATGTGCTGGACGGTTTCATTCGTCGGCGAGGCTGGGTCGTTGACGATCAGATTTCCATCAGAGTCAAAACCGACCAGGACGACCAAATGTCCGTTTGTGGAGTCGACACCTGTGTTGGACAGTTCTCCTTTTTTCCAGGCAATGGACATGATCACAGGCACGCCAGCAGCGATGAATTCCTCTGCTTTTGCGAGGCCGGTGAAGCGCGCCACATATCCTTCGTGACCAAATGTCGCGGCATAAGCGGTGTTAAAAGGCCAGTTGCCAAGACCATCATAGATCCTGTCGAAAACGCCATCCACTGCTGCACGGACGCACGGTGCAGGATCGCCTTTGTAGTTGTCCAAAAAAGACACCACCATGGATGTTGATGTGGGGCTGCACCATACACTGCCTCCATCCGGATAAACCATCTGCGAGTATTTGGGAACGTCAAGCAATCGATGCCATCGTGCAGGATTGCCCGCGGACACATTCGCCAGTTTTGGTTTTGACGTCGAATACGCCACCGCGATATTTCTCACGCTCGCGCTTACGCGGCCAACGTCACTGAACAAGCGAACTTTGAGCTGGAATGCGGTAGTGGGATTCTCCCCTGAAATAAACGTATCATCTGCGACGGACCCATCCGAGTCTTTCTGCTCCTTAACCGAGTGACGCACAACTGTCGCCGTATCGGCTGCCCAGATGCCGAGTATATACCATTTGCTCCAATGCGTTCCATTTCTGGCACGGAATTGAATTTCCAGCCATGAGCCTGCAGGCGTGGATGCATTCCAGGAAGCGATGGCAGACTTGTAGTTGAATGCAGTTGCGACTTCGGGACTGATGGCTTCACCCACGAAGAATGAGCCACCATTGTAATAATTTCCTTCGTTGTATGTCCCTGCTGCATACGGATCAGAACCTAGGTTCGCTGTCACCGGATCGAATTCCAGTGCTCCGCTTGCATTCAGTTTCACACCATTCAGTGACCAACCCTCAAATCCATTGTCTGCGGCGCGCCAGCGGCTGAAACCGGTTTGATACGCGCCATCCCCATTTCCTTTTGCAGAGATCGATGAATCCATATTTTGAATTATAACGCTGACCAAACTGTCCAGGGTCAAAGCGATGAAAAAGGGTGCACGAAAAGGCTGTAGATGAGGTTGCTGCCTTCACCGTCTCGGCGAAGGATTTGCCCGTAAAACGCCGCCGAGGAGGGCCGCTCGGGCTGTTTGCCAACAAACTTTGAGTGCTCCCATGAAAAACCCGCCTCCCTTTCGGGGAAGCGGGTAGCTGATTCCTTTTTTTGACTATTTTCTTCGTCGTGGTGCGAGTCGATTCTTTGCAAAACTGGTCGGGGTGTGCGCAGGGCGTGGGGGACGATTCCCTTCCCGTCTTTCGTGACCCGATCGAGGCGGCGCGGGAGGCGAGTAGTCAAAGTCGGTCAGGATCTCGCGCTTCAGCGGCTGACCCATGATGCGTTCAAGAATCCGGATCAGGTCGCCATCTTCAGGCGTGACGAGAGTGAACGCGTCGCCTGTGCGCTCGGCGCGTCCCGTTCGCCCGATGCGATGGATATAGGCGTCGGCGGTGTCGGGCATGTCGAAGTTGATGACATGTGAGATGCTGTCAATGTCGAGACCGCGCGCCGCGATGTCGGTGGCGACCATGATGCGGAAATGTCCGGTTTTGAAACCGTGCAAAGCCTGTTCGCGCTGTCCCTGTGTGCGATTGCTGTGCAGGCTTGTAACGCGATGTCCCGCATGCGCGATCTGGCGCGCCAGCTTATCGGCACGATGTTTCGTACGGGTAAAAATCAGGACCGAGTCTGTATCGGTTTGTTTCAGCAATTGCAGTAACAACCCGGATTTCAAATGTTGGGGCACGGGATACAACGCGTGTGTCACTGTGATTGCCGGTTTGCTGATCCCCATGGCGATTTTTTGCGGCTCTATGAGTGCACTTTTGGCCAGTAATTCCACTTCGGCCGGAAAGGTCGCGGAGAAGAGCATGGTCTGTCGTCGAACGGGTACGGCCTTGATGATGCGTTTTACATCCGGAAGAAAGCCCATGTCAAACATGCGATCGGCTTCGTCGAGCACCAGTATTTCGATGCGCTCCATTTTTGCCTGGCGCTGTTGAATGAGGTCCAGCAAGCGGCCCGGGCACGCCACAAGGATTTCCACGCCATCCCTTAATGCCTTGATCTGGCGGCTCGCTGTGACACCCCCATAAATGGTTGCACTCCTCAACCTGGTCCCCACGGACAGAGCATAGATGACCTGATGGATCTGCTCGGCGAGTTCACGCGTCGGCGTGACGATAAGCGCGCGCGGCATCCCGCGTGGGCCATCCAGTAATTTGTTGAGAATGGGGAGGACGAATGCAGCTGTCTTGCCTGTCCCTGTCTGCGCGGTCCCGATGATGTCTCGTCCGCGTAACGCGGCGGGGATCGCAGCCTCCTGGATGGGAGTCGCGGTCTCATAGCTCGCGTTCTTGATCCCCTGCATTAAGCGGGAATCGAAATTAAATTGTTCGAAGTTCAAAATTGTTCCTTGTCCTCAGAAGTCTTGTGGATGTTTACGTAGTGCCGCATCATTATCTCAGCTCGGAATTTTTATTCCAGTTCCCACTTCATTTCAAAATCTTGAAAATGATGAGAAGAGCGGCAGGGGAATTGAGCGCGTACTCAAAAGCGAAAACAGCGGTGGACTGCTGATATGTGAGTCGGTAGATTCGTAAATCGGGACTCGATAAGATTTAGTAGGAGAATTATACACTACTTGTGGCTCAACTCTGGTGGTCGGGAAGTGGCTAAAAGGAGGGCTTTGATATTCTGAGCCACAGAGATCGCAGAGTTCTCTGAGAAACATCTCTGGGTTTTCGGTAGGGCAATCGCATCTAATTTCCTGCGGCAAGGATCTTGAGGAGATACTCTTCTTTCCAGCCGGCTTGAAGTTGCTTGGCATGGATGCCACCTTTAGCTGTTTTTTCCTGCTTGAGGAGGTTGAGAGCGATATGGCGTAG
>JBGPNQ010000152.1:0-11541 GCA_041487615.1 Anaerolineae bacterium | reverse complement strand
CCAGCTCTTGAGAGAGAGTGGCCGCCTCAGTATCTCGTGCGTGCCTGCCGGGATCTCCGAGCACCAGGCCCGCAAGTCCCTGGCGAGCTGTTGCATATCCTCCGCGGCCCTCGAGAAACATGGATCCCTGCCCGGTAAAGACCCACAGCGGATTTGCTCCAAATCGCGCGACAATCCCGTGGAGCAGCTCGACGTTCGGCTTGCTCCCTTGCGATCCGATGAAATTGTTATAGGTCTGAGGCTTCATGCCGATCTCGGCGGAGAACCGGCTTTTGTTGAGGCCCAAGTGCGTCCGGATATATTCAATCCGTTCAATAATCTCTGGAAACTTTCTCAAGGGGTACCTGACCGAAAGAGGGGTGGGTCTTACCTTCAACTCACGTCGAGCCACGCGGCAAAGCTGGATCGGCGCGGCGATTCCGCGCCCTGGCTCCGCTTGGGTTCAGCTGCCGTTCGCTGAAGTGACCGTTTGCAGGAACTACGCGTGAGATATCCGTGCAGTATTCATCATAGGTCGATCCTACATCGGAGAGGATTAACTCGCCATCTGTCAGGACAGACATGGGGTTTGCATAGTGCAAATAGAATATCCGCTCTCCTCCCGCAATGATGGATGGAAAGGCGGTACGGCGCTGTCCATGTGCTGCGAGTTCGGAATTGAACTCCGCTTCGAGTTCATATTCCATCATGCCAGGTTTCGCTACTCGCATCAATCGGCGAATTCCAGCGTCCGTGATCTGCATCGCTTTGCGAATGGCATCGATCTCTTCCGGCGATTTGATCTTTCGCATCTTTGCGAGCAGCGGATAACTATTCTTGATCACGATATGCGGATGCCTGTTCCGGATATGCTTCGCGAATTCACGCTCGATATCAAACGAACGTTCCGACGCAAGTGCGTCAAAGCAAAACCAAAGGGCCATGACCTGTTGGGAAGAGAAAAGTGCATCCAATGTCCTGCTCAAGTTATCAATGTCTTCAATCCCTTCCACTCCACTGATTTCGTTGATCTCTTCATCTGTAAAACGCCTGCCGGTCCAGATCTCACGTTCAGCATCGGGTTTGGTAACAAACAGGGACTCAATGATAAGGTCATCCTTCTTTTGAAGCAGCAGTGCTGACTGTTCCTGTTTTATGCCTGTCAAATAAAGAAAGTTGCGGTTTGTAAAAAATGGAAAATTCTCATCTGCGGTCTTTCGCAGGCTTTCAGCGCTGAAAAACAGCATGGCGTCATTATCCGCCATATGCTCGGCTAACCTTCGTCTGTTCTCGCCGTAATATTTTTTGTCCATTTTTTTTCTCCTTTTAACCTGCTTTGTTACAAGTCAGCGCAAAATGTCATCCTGAGCGAATGCGAAGGATCTCCACTCCCGCAGTAAGAGACCTTTCGGTCGCGAAGAACGCTCCCTCAGGGTGACATAACGTATTTGAGACAAGTTCCGGTAATAATTTGTTGTTCCTGGACTTCTCTTAATACTCTTACCTTGTCGGGTTTCACGCCCTGCTTCATGAAGGTTTTGCACAAAGAGCGGACATCCCTTTCAAGGAAAGCATTTGCATCCTGCGCTGTTAAAGAATCAAAAACCGCAGGCTGCGAAGCGGCTGCGCCTGCGGTTGAAAGAGCAACGTGAACGAATAAACTCGTTGCTAAAATTCACCTGCGGGAGGCGCGCTCAAAACAGAAATTTGGGATGAAATGAAAGTTGTCATTTTCTTTCGTGCCTCCTTTCTTTATTTTGGAACAATGATCTTATTCTATGTGAGGGAATAAGCCGTGTCAAGATCTCTTGGCTAAACCTCTGACATGAAATCGGACAACCGGGAGGAAACCTTCCATACTGGTCAAGCGGGCTATCGGTTTGCGTTAGCCGATTGTGGGCGGGCGTGGATAAGTTTTGAGATGTAGAAAAAACCTGAAGCCGGAAAACTGCCTGAAAACGCGCAGATGCCTACTTGTCGGCTGCACGCCGTGTTGGGTGTGCTTTGACCGATCAATACTAATGCCTCTTGAGTTCAAAAAAGCTCTCAAACCCGGCAATGATCGTCAAAAGATCACCTGAATCGAGCCCAAGTTCTGATGTGCCAGATAACGCTAGGATTGCATCACTTCTCGGCAAGCTCTATTTTTGCGTAATATACTGTCATTGCCTCAAGATTTGCCATGAGTAGAAATTAGACTCAGGGATTTCCGTATAATTGAACTTTTCCTCCATAAAAATCGCGCTCCTGGATCAATTTCATCTGCGACGCAAGGGTTTGAGGGATTAACCCCCTTGGATCGGTATACGAGTCATGGCTGTACACCAGCCAGACTCTGTTATGTCCGTGTAGCAATGAAGTTAACGTGGGTATATCGTTCTCCGTCATCTTGGGTTCCAGGATACCGCTATCGAACAGGTCTAGTGGAACCCCAAGCTTCTCTACCTGGATTGCATACAGGTCTTCATATGGTTTAAAATAATAGTCGAACGGGATTACCACAAAGTTGGAGTTGAAAAGGACCAGATCATCCTTTTCAACGAAATTTGCGACATAACCGGCAGCCGTGCCCCAGTCCTCTTTTTGAAAGAACCTGTAATAATCGCCGGTAGAAAACAGGTTGTTTGTGCCTAAAATCCCTACTACCACGATAATAAGAAAACGAAATCTTAATTGAGCGATACCAGCCGCGAGTACCAGGAACAATGGAATCGTTATCCAGATCAGCGTTCGACCGTAAAAAATAGGCCGGTGGATGCTCACGATCAGCTCACCCAGGAAGGGGACGGCGAACAGGGCAGCTAGAAATAAGAATATCGAAAGTTTTTTCCGATAATATACGAGCCCGAAACCAAGCACCGCGCAGAGGATCCATGTCATGAACTGGCTGGCTTGACCTGCCACCGAGGCATTCAAGAAGAATCGAAGCGTCTGGGTAACGGCGTCCCAATCTGGCTTAGGAAGCCAAAATTCCTGATCGACTCGGCGGGCTTGCTGGATAAAGGCAGGTATCCATGGACTCCATAGTAGGAAGATGCCGATCTGAGCCTTCAGCCAGTTCCAAAAAGAGGGAGCCTGGAAAGCGGGGGGAGATCCCGCTTTCTTTATCCTTTGAAATAGCATCAGACCAAGAACGAAGATATTGGTGGCTACAGGGAATAGAACAGCCGTATTGTGGGTGAGCAGGGTCGCAGCCGAGAACACGATAAAAGCCACCCAAGCCAGGTCAGTCTCAACGCTCTGGATGGGCAACCACCGATGGCGGGATATCCAGGCTCTCCATCCGGTCCGAGGGGGCTCAACCAAATAGCTGAGATTTCCTTCGGTGTCCGGTGGTTGAGCCGGTCCAGCTGTACGCCACGCATGCAGATATTCCCGAAATTGACTGCCAATGGGACTCACGGAGCGCGGATCCGTAAGCAGCCTGACCAGTGCATACATCGCCACGGCTGCATTGAACATCAGAAAGGTGTACATGCGCGTTTCCTGGGCGAAGTAGATGTTGAAAGGCGAAAGAGCCAGGAAAACTGCTGCCGCCAACCCCACCACCGCACGCGAAATGCGTTTGCCGATCAGGTAAATGATCGGTATCGTGACTGTGCCGAATAGTGCAGAAAGCAGACGGACGTCATAGGGTGTATCCCCATAGTGTGCGATCCAGTAATGGAGCAGAAGATAATAAAGGGGCGGGTGTACGTCGATCTTGACCATCCATTGCAGCATGTCGACAACACTATGGTTGGCCAGCCACACGCTGAACGTTTCATCCAACCACATGCCTTTACTATCGAGCAGTAAAACTCGCAGAAAACCACCGACCAATGCGATGAAAATGACCAACCCTGGCGCAAACTTTTCAAGATCGCTTTCTTCAGTCATCATTCTTTTGTGTCCTATAATTGTGCGGGGTACTGGCTGGTGAGACGAGACAACGTCGCATTGATGGAACAAACCTTTCTCAGGATAGCTCGGAATCACGAAAAACTCCCCTACCTACAGGGGAGTTTTTCCCTATCCGAATGGATAGGTGCCTCAACTTAAGCGCCCAACGGCTTTCGGCCTGCCCCGCATACACTGTGCGGGGTACTGGCTGGTGGGCGGGGGAACCGCGTCCGAGCGGAAAAAGGTTGAGGCGTGGAAAGCTGCTTGGGATGGCGGCAGATTGGGCGAGTGAGTATTGAGAAGTTTCCCGAGTGGGCGAAGAAAAACATTCGCAGCGGGGATATTGTCGTGCTGGAAACAACTACGAACGTGTGGACGACGTATGACATTGTGGCACCGTTGGCGAACCGGGTCCTGGTGGCCAATGCCGCAGAAGTAGGGGAGATTGCGAATGCGCGTGTCAAGACGGACAAGGAAGATGTAAAACGATTGCTCAAACTGCTCATCGGTGGGATCGTCCCGGAAGTGTGGGTACCGCCAATGCATGTGCGGGAATTGCGAGCGTTTATCTCCTATCGTGGACGCCTGGTCACAACAGGTACGATGATCCGCAATCGCCTGCAAAGCCTGCTACACAAGCACAACCTGATGTTGTCGGAGGCAGGACTACTGGATCAGGCATGGTGGGAAGGTCAGAAGAACGTCAGCCCACTGGAGAAGATGCAGATCCGCCAGGAACTGATCCTGTTGCAGGAAGTCGAAAAGCTGAAGGGGCCTGTGGATGAAGAACTCCAGCGTCAAAGCACGAGTTCGACCTGGAACAAACAAGCCTCGCATATCATGCAGCTGCCAGGGATGGGGTTCATTGTGGCGATGACCGTGCTGTCTGCGATCGGGGATATTTCGGGTTTTGAAGGTGCGAAGCAGTTGGTTGGATATGCAGGACTGGGAGCTGGTGTTCACGACAGCGGCAAGACGCACCAAGAAAAAAGGATCACGAGGAAGGGACGTCGAGAATTGCGTTGGGCGATGGTGGAAGCGGCCTGGCGGGCCATACGGATGTCGCCATTTTGGAAGGCAGAATACGAAAAGCACCTGCATCGCATGCGCAAACCGAATCAGGCAATCGTGGTCATTGCCCGGAAACTGTTGATCGCCATCTGGCATGTGCTGAGCAAGGAAGAGACCGACATTCATGCGAGTGAAGAAGAGCTGGCGTACAAAATGTTGTTGCTCTCCTGGAGCCTGAGCGAGGATGTCCGCATGGGTTTGACTGACAAGCAGTTTGCCAAGTATGCACTGATGAAGTTGGGTATTGAGACCGACATCACGCGCTTTGTGCGCAGGAATGTTCCGAGGAGGTTGGCGCCCCGAGAAGAAGTTCTGGCGCGAATGACTGAACTTGGATTGACCGCGTAGGGGCTGTTTTGATCGACAAACGAGTATTTGTTGGACCCCGGCACAAAGGCTCGGATTGAGCTTGTCGAAATCAAGAGTTGTCGGGGGTGGCGAAGCGTTCCCTAAAAAAGAAAACAACTGTCTCAGGCAACAAAAAATCTGTCGGAAGAGCAAAGCCTTGATCGGCAGATTTTATTTTGGACCCTGTTCACACGCACCATAAGAGTTTTATCCTGGCGCTTGACAGGTGCAGTAATCGGTACCCGCTGGTGGGTGGGACGAGACAACGCCACTTTGACGGAACCAGCCCCAAGCCACGCAAACTGCCTGAAAACGCGCAGACTCCCACCAGTCGGGTGCACGCTGTGTTGGGCAGCATAGGATTGAAAATGGCAACGACATGCACGGTAAAAGTTGCGATCTCTAGGCAGGGAGTAGTGTCGATTCGGATGTTCCTCCCCCACTAGCTTTACCGGCGAGAGGTGCCAAATAATCTTACCTGAC
The DNA here is from genome assembly GCA_041487615.1 of Anaerolineae bacterium. Classification (GTDB taxonomy): domain Bacteria; phylum Chloroflexota; class Anaerolineae; order Anaerolineales; family Villigracilaceae; genus Defluviilinea. Next base: position 5,778 of record JBGPNQ010000152.1, on the reverse strand, counting down.
AGCAGAATGTTTTTCTGTTTCACACAGCTCAGGAGGGTTATTCCGAGCTGGCTTCCTAATATCGGTACACTACCGGACGGTTCATCCTGCGCAGCGTGGGGTTGACCTCCTGGGCGCGAAAGAGCGCACGTACCCAGAGCGCGAACCGGGAAAACCCGACCAGTTCGTGCATTCTGAATTCCTTGACTAGTTCAAGCTTTGGCTCAAGCTGCTTGATGTCCTGGGGATCATCCAGGCTCCACTTGTAGGTTGCACCCGTGCCCCCGACGTTTGAGCCTACGCTTTTGAGTATAAAGGGATGGACTATATCGAAGATCATCTGTCCACTCGGGAAGTGACCGACCACCGCATTGAGAAGGGCTTTCACTTCTGCTTCGCTAAGGTACATCAGCACTCCCTCGGCAATAAACAACCCGGGCCGGTCCCGTGGAACATCGTCCATCCAGCGCAAGCCATCCAGCTGTGCACCAATCATATGATAAGGGGCGTCCCGTTCGGGAAACAGTTGACGGCGAAGGGCGATCACATCGGGATAATCCACGTCGAACCACTGGACACCGGCAGGTGGGTCGATTCTGAAAACACGACTATCCGTGCCGCAGCCCACGTGGAGCACGGTCGCATTCGGGTAATCAGCCAGAAAGCGGGTCGTTAGCAGATCAAAGGTCGCGGCGCGCGTGGCGATGATGGCAGGTCCGATATCTTTCCACATGCTCCATGAAGCCACTCCCGTTAATTGCTTGCTCATGTCATAATCGATATGCCGCATGGCTTCTTCAGCCCAGGGATCACGCAAAATGGGATTCTTCCACTGGCTCTGAATCGCTCGACCGCTCAAGGTCATCAGCATCGTTTCTTTTTCTTTTGTGAACTGGATTTTATCGTTTGTCATTGTACGTCTCCTTGCATATTGTTTGCTTCGAGTCCTTTGCCTGTTTGATTTGCTCCATCTGCGCTCGTGCCGCAGCTCCCTCCGACAAAAAGTGTGCCGCCCAACGGTTCGCGTTACCCGCTTGGGGTAGGGATGAGGCAACGCCATTTTACCGGAACCAACCTCAAGGCGCGCCAAGTGCTTGAAAACGCGCAGAGTCCCACCAGTCGGGTGCACGCATTGTTACTAGAATGTCACAGGAAGGGGCGTGGCGGAGTATCCTAGGCGAGACAAACTCACCGGGGATGCTCCGGGGTGTGAGCATCAGGGCAAACCGTTGCAGGCTATGAGAGAGAAGCTGGAACTTCTGAACTCGTGTTGTTACTTGGTTGCCCGGTGGATCCTCGTCTGGGACTGAGATCCCGTATCGGTGGCTATCACTCGCAACCCTAAAATCCACGCCCCAACCCTCAAACCCAAGGAGAGTCTAGCATGAGTGAAGACGAAAATACAAGAGGTTCGAGACGCTATATCGCACTGGATATCCACAAGAAGTACTGTGTCATTGGAGGCGTGGATCGGGAAGGACGGGTGGTGCTTCATGCTGTGAGGGTGGAGCATGCGGATCTGGAAGGATGGCTGAAGAAGAATCTACGTCCCACGGATCATGTGGTCTTTGAATCCACGACGAATGCCTGGCATGTATACGATCTGCTGGAGCCACTCGTGGAACGAGTGGTGGTAGCCAATCCTGCCAAGGTAAAGCAGATCGCCAATGCCAGAGTGAAAACCGATGTGCGCGATACGTTCACTGCGTAGCGTGGCACGTCTTCTGGCAGCCAACCTGGTCCCGGATGTGTGGGTACCACCTGTACATGTGCGCGAATTACGCCAATTGTTGTCCCAGCGCAGGCAACTGGTGGAGACCCACACGCAGATCGTGAACCGGATGCACAGTGTGGCGCATCGCCATCACTTGCAACATGAACGGGGCAAGCGGTTCAATGAAAAGAACACTCTCTGGCAAAAGGACAAGCGGTTATCCAGAGTGGAGCAGTTCCAACTGCAATTGGAGATGGAGAACCGCGCCTATATGGAGAAGCAGATTACCAGGATCGGGAAAGAAGTTGCGAAGATGAGCCACCAGAAGCCATGGGCAGAGAGCATGACCTACCTCATGCAGCTGCCTGGTTTTGGGGTCATCACGGGCATGACGGTCTTGGCAGCCATTGGGGAGGTCCAGCGTTTTGGAACCCCTCAACATCTGGCCAGCTATTCCGGTCTCACCGGGGGACTGGAGCAAAGTGGGACTAAGCTGGTTCAGAAAGGCATCACCAAGGAAGGACGCAAGGAACTACGCTGGGCGATGGTGGAAGTGGCGCAGCGGGCGGTGAAATCTGATCCACGCTGGACACAAAAGTTTCAGGAGATGGAGAAGCGTATGCACCGCAATCAGGCGATCGTGGCTGTGGCGCGTCAATTGTTGGAGCTGGTCTGGTATGTCCTGACCCGACGCCAACCCTACCGCCACTTTAGCCAAGAGCGCATTGCCTACAAGTATCTGACCTGGGCTTGGCAGATGGATGAGGCAGCTCGAGATGGTCTGACCCGCCAGCAATTCGCACGCTACTACATGATGCGGTTGGGCATTGGGCACGATCTCACTCGCATCGCACTCAACCCAAAGTATCCACGCAAGCTTGCCAGCGAAGCAGAACTTCTGTCGCTGCGACCGGAATTGAATCACATCGAGTAACCGATCCTGGTCGTTCCGCAGACTGGACATAACCGCACTCGAGACCGGGCGTGGGTCTGGAAGGCTGTCTCTATTCCAAAACCAACCAACAAAAAACGGCTCGGATCATGCAACATCCGGACCGTTTTTTATTTCTACCTCTCGTTTTGATCTTCTTCTGGCTTTTCCCTTGACACTGCTGTTAATCGGTAGGCGCATTCACGGAACCAAAGACTCGATATTGAAAAAAAGAACAACACAAGCAGCCTCACATAATTCATGTACGAACTTTCTACAACAGCAGTGGAATGTTATCTTTCATATAGGCCACCACACATAAACTAAAGCAAATATATCAGCGATGCTCACCAGTATGAGACCGATCAGATAGCGTGTGACATCTCGAGTGAAGTGCCCATCGCTTGTCCACGCAATATGATGTTTCTGACCTTGCCGCTCTCGGTGAGCCGTTCTGATTTTGGCAAGAATTTCAAGCTCCCTCGTTAGGCGCGACTTTGCAAACACCACTAAAATAATCGCCAAGCAGGGCAGAGCAAGGATCCAAAGGCCAACTGATTTTGTAATGTCGAGTCGGATGTACGGAATAACCAGGATGGCCACTACGGCTGTAGTAACCTGAAATATCAATTTCCAACACAATTCATGCCGATACTTATACTCATCCCATAGGAATTGGGCCTCCTCCAACGTGATATCTTCGCCGAGGCCTTCAATATTGGCTTTTGCTTTCTTACCCATAGCTTCTCCATTCATAACTAGGGTGTCCTCTTGCGCCTAACGGTGTGCGTTACCCGCTGGTGGGTGGGACAAGGCAACGCCACTTTGTCGGAACCAACTTCAAGCCACGCAAAGTGCTTGAAAACGCGCCGACTCCCACCAGTCGGGTGCACGCTGTGTTGGGCGGATTTTACCTTTACGATCGCTGGTTGCGGACTCTAGCTCTCATTTTTCTTTCAGCACAATGTCAGCCAATTCCCTGCCAATCAAGAATGGTGACTCAAAATCCATATTAGATAAGACAATAATGGTGACTTGATCATCCGGATAGCGCACCAAATAAGTCGCAAATCCATAAACACCGCCTCCATGTTCAACAACCCGGTGTCCTAAATAATTTGAGATTTCCCAACCATATCCATACACCGCGCCATCTGGAAATCCCTGCCCCGGCGGGATAGGAACCGTAGAAGTAAAGATTATATTCATGGTTTCTTTTGAAACAAGTTGATCGGTATACAACGCCTGATCCCATTTATACAGATCCATTGCTGTGGAATACAATCCACCATGCGCAAACTTAAGCGATACATCGTAACAGGGAGCATTTACAATTTCGTAGGAGGGTCGATTAATGCTATATCCCGAAGCACGGTTTTCCACGATGGTACTTGAGCGATCGTACCCCGACTCGGACATTTCCAGGGGTTGCAGAATATTCTTCTGAACGAAGGTTTCATAGCTTTCGCCAGATACTTTTTCGATTACGACCCCTAACAAGAAGTATCCGGAATTGCTATAGCTCCATCCACTGCTAGGTGCAAAGTCCAGTGGAAGATCCTTGAAATAAGCAATAACTTCCTCTGGCTCATACTCACGACAAATATTGACCTTATCTTTTAGCTCGGAGTACAGATCAGTAAAGTTATGAATACCAGAAGTGTGGGTTAGTAGGAGATGTAGCGTAATGGGTTTCCAAGCTGCCGGGCAATCCGCTATGTAGTTGCAGATCGGGTCTTGCACCGACAGTTGACCTCGCTCCTGTAGGATCATGATCCCCATCGCTGTGAAAGCTTTGGTCATCGAGCCAATCGCAAATTTGGTCTGGGGTGTATTGGGAACATCAAGCTCGCGATCCGCCAACCCGTAGCCCTTGCTGATCAGCACTTTGCCTTTCTGCGCGACAAAAATAACGCCACTGAAACTTTTATGAGACAGTTGCATATATTTGTCGATCCGGGCTTCGGGCGTACTTGGTGTAGAAGTTGGTGTGGGTGGAGCAGGTATAAAAGTTGACGTTGGAACGACTTTAACCGCTGGCGCACAAGAAGCCAAAATAAAAGAGACAAGCAATACCGTAACGATGTTTTTGATTTTCATTGATACCTTATTTTGCAAGAACCGCCCAACGGTTTGCGTTACCCGCTGGTGGGTGGGACGAGAGGACGCCATTTTGACGGAGCCAACTCCAAGCCACGCAAACCGCCTGAAAACGCGCCGACTCCCACCACGACAGTCCCGGTGCTCTTCCGGGGATCGGGTGCACGCTGTGTTGGGCACGGGATCTTAGAGCATTCATTTTTTTCTTTAAACTCAAATACTCCCTGAAATACTGGTTCAGTCACTGGGAATTCAATTCCTTTGGCAGGGTATCTCATAAGAAAAGGATCAAACGTAACATCAAATTTCTTCATATACTTTTCGCCACCGACGTCTGCATAGCTCAATTCGCAGTACAGAGAGGGAATTTCCAAGTTCGCTTCTTCTACTACAGGAAATACTACTTTGTCTTTGGAACTCTTTTTATTGGATTGGTGAAATCTTAGAAAAATCAGAATCGAGATGAGTTCCAAGAAAGTCAAGGGCAAATCTGATTCGAGCCCTTGAGCCGTAACTGATGCTGGCATTAGATAAGCATGCTCAAGGTTTGAGGAGGCACTGATGCTTATGAAAGATTCACGTCCCTTAAATTCAACTTGTAGAAAGTTATCTTGACTCCTAACAACTACTGGGATTGAATTTCGATAACAATAATCTTGAATGGATTTTATCGTGTCTTGCATATCGAATTCCCACTTAATATTGATTTCTTTTGCAGCCCCAGCGCCGATATTATAAATAGCAATTTTTGGAAATCTTCCTACAGCAATCCCCTCATTTTTAAGTTCTTTGTTATTCCAGTGCGAAGCAATAAATATCTCATCCTGCTCAGTGGAATATCCAGAAATTGACACATCAGGAATAATTAATTCAGGCTTTTGAGCAGCTTTCCTTTGTTTTGCCATCTCCCGCACAGTAAGATATACCAGCACAACTGTAACCCATGTAGCAAGTTGTCCAAGTATGCTAATGATTTGTTCAATAGTCATATTTACCCTGTTCATTCATCAAATCCCAAACAGTGCCCAACGGTATGCGTTACCCGCTGGTGGGT